>NZ_JBHXDQ010000037.1:0-88384 GCF_042725875.1 Streptomyces sp. NPDC127038
CTCGTCACCCAGGTGACGGGGGCGGCCCTTTGCGCTGTCCGGGGCACGTGTACGATCGCGCCTTCGAACTTCTGCTGAATCACATCTGAACTCTTATCTCTGAGGGGGGACTTGAGTGGATACGTCCACGTCCGGGGGCGGTCGGCACAGACGCCGTATACGGATCGCCGTCCCGGTCGCCGCGGCCGGGCTCGCCGCGGTGGTCGCCGGTGCGCTTCTGGTGTCGTCCGCGAACGCCGCGACCGGCCCGGCGGCGCCGTCGCTGCCCGCCGTGCACCTCGCCGGCTCCGTGCCGTCCCAGGCGGTGCTGAAGAAGCGCGTCGAGGGCGCTCTGGCCAGTGACGGCATCGCGGGTCACACGGCCCGGAAGTCCTCCCTGAGCGCCTCCACGACGCCGGCGCACGTCGATCCGAAGATCATCGGTGGTACCACGACCGCCATCACCACGGCTCCGTGGATGGCGCAGCTCTGGTACTACGACGCGGCCAAGGACATCGGCTTCTTCTGCGGCGGCTCCGTCGTCTCCCCGACGAAGATCCTCACCGCCGCGCACTGCACCAAGGACGAGAACGGCAAGACCTACGACTGGGCGGCCAACGGCACGGTCATCACCGGCACGTCCCAGCTGCCGTCCGAGACCAGCCTGAACGGTGGTGTCGCCACCGGGGTCTCGCGCCAGTGGACCCACCCGTCCTTCAGCCCGAGCACCCTCAACAACGACGTCGCGGTCCTCACGCTGTCGACGGCCGTCACCGCCAAGCCGATCCGCATGACGACCTCGGACGACACCGCGTCGTACGCGGCCGGCACCAAGGCGACGCTCTACGGCTGGGGCCGCACCACCTCGACCACGAACGACATCTCCGAGGTACTGAAGACGGCCACGCTGCCCATCAACTCGGACAGCACGTGCAACACGGCCATGCGGTCGGTCCTCGGTGGCGTGGACGCCTTCGTCGAGGGCCACATGATCTGCGCGGGCGCCAAGGCGAGCGGCTCCGACACCGGCACCACCTCTGCCTGCAACGGTGACTCCGGCGGCCCGCTGATCGTCAACGGGCGCATCGTGGGCGTCGTCTCCTGGGGCGTCGACGACTGCGTCACGAAGGGCGCGTACAGCGTCTTCTCGAAGGTCAGCGCCTACGTCGGCGCCGCCTGGCCGCGCGTCGAGGACGCCAACCTGAGCGGCGACCAGAGGGCGGACCTGTGGGTCCGCAGCGCGGCGACCAAGACGGGCTACGAGAAGGACTCCAACGGCACCTCGTTCGGGGCGCGTCAGTCGTGGAGCTCGTGGGACGGCGTGAACGTCGTGCTCCAGACGGACCTCAACCGTGACGGCTACCAGGACTTCGTGGTCCGCGAGAGCGCGAGCGGCGATGTCACCTGGATGCACTGGCTGCCGGCGACGGGGAAGTGGGCCAAGGACAAGCTCTTCACCAACTGGAAGACCCGCACCCGGATCGTCGCCCCCGGCGACCTCACCGGCGACGGTCTGCCCGACATCCTCTCCGTCGACTCCGCCGGAGTGCTGTGGGAGTACCCGGGCAAGGGCAACGGCACCTTCTCCACGCGGGTCCAGGTCGGCACCGGCTGGAACCAGTACAACTCGGTTCGCGGGCACGGCGACTTCACCGGCGACGGCAAGGCCGACCTCATCGTGCGCAGCAAGACCGGCTCGTACATGTACCTGTACAAGGGCACCGGCAAGACCGGCAGCGGAGCCTTCTCCCCCCGCATCAAGGTGCGCACCTGGTCCGGCTACAACGCCTTCGACGCCGTCGGTGACGTGACCGGCGACGGCAAGGCCGACTTCCTGGCCCGCACCCCCGCCGGCACGCTGTACCTGTACCCCGGGACCGGAAAGGCCACCAGCGAGATCTTTGCCACAAGGATCTCGGTCGGTACCGGTTTCGACGCGTACGACATCTTCGGCTGACCTCGCAGGTGAGCGGGGATCTCCCCGCTCAGGCCGATCACGCAGAGTGCCCATCGCTTCACGCGGTGGGCACTTTTCGTCGTGCAACCCTTTCCCGAGTTTCCCCGTCTGACCGTACGGAGTGACCATGGAGCGGTACGCCTCGTCACGACCAGATGGGCCTGGCCCTGAAAGCAGGGGGTAACCGACCGCAAAGCGACCGAGGAGCCATATGCCTGCCGAGAGCACGCCGGAGCCCGTCATACCGGGCGACCCGGGCAACAACACCCCGCGCCGCCCCGACGGCGGCCGCCGCAAGCCCCGCAGCCCGCGGCGCAAGGCCCTGATGATCACGGCCTGGACCGCGGCGGGTGTCGTGGCGCTCGGCGGCGCCGGAGCCGGGTACCTGTTCTTCAAGCTCAACGGCAACCTGAAGAGCGTCGACATCAACCAGGCGCTCGGCAGCGACCGGCCGCTGAAGGTCGACAACGGCTCGGAGAACATCCTGGTCCTCGGCTCCGACAGCCGCTCCGGCACGAACAAGAAGCTGGGCGGCGGCGCCGACGACGGCAGCGCCCGCTCGGACACCGCGATGATCGTCCACGTGTACAAGGGCCACAAGCGGGCCAGTGTGGTCTCCATCCCCCGTGACACCCTCGTCGCGCGGCCCTCCTGCACCGACTCCAAGGGCACCGTCCACGGCGCGGTCTCCGGCGCGATGTTCAATTCCGCCTACTCCACCGGCGGCGCGGCCTGCGCGGTGAAGACCGTCGAGTCCATGACCGGCATCCGCATGGACCACTACATCGAGATCGACTTCAGCGGCTTCCAGAAGCTGGTCGACGACCTCGGCGGGGTCACGGTCACCACGACCAAGGCGATCTCCGACCACGAGAGCCATCTGCGTCTGGCCGCCGGATCGCACACCTTGAACGGCAAGCAGGCGCTCGGCCTGGTCCGCACCCGGCACGGCGTGGGCGACGGGAGCGACCTCGGCCGCATCCAGCTCCAGCAGGCCTTCATGAAGGCCCTCGTCGGCCAGGTCAAGCACATCGGGCTGCTGTCCAACCCGAAAAAGCTGTACGACCTCGCCGACACCGCGACCAGGACGGTGACCACCGACTCCGACATCGGCAGCGTCACCGACCTCGCCTCCTTCGCCGGCGGCCTCAAGGGCATCGGCGCGTCCCACATGAACATGGTGACGATGCCCGTCCAGTACGACCCCGCCGACGGCAACCGTGTCCTGGTCGACAAGGCCAAGGCCGAGCTGGTCTGGAAGGCGCTCAAGGCCGACAGGCCGATCCCGAGGGCCGCCACCCAGGGAACCGCCACCGGCACCGCGAAGGGCGTCGTCAGCCCCGGCTGACCCGCGTGCGGGCCCCTCGCAGGCGGCGCGTCGGCCCCGCGCGGCCCCGGGGGAATAGATCGCCGCGTCCCCCCGTTTTGGGGGATACGGCCAGTCCTGGCAGACTGGTACGTCGGCCCCGGTTCACGCATCCGCATCCAGCGGCGGCGACCCGGTGCCCTCCCGAAACTAGGAGACACCTTGAAGCGCGACATCCACCCCGAGTACGTCGAGACGCAGGTCAGCTGCACCTGTGGCGCGTCGTTCACCACCCGCAGCACGATCTCCAGCGGCACCGTCCGTGCCGAGGTCTGCTCCGAGTGCCACCCGTTCTACACGGGCAAGCAGAAGATCCTCGACACCGGTGGCCGTGTGGCCCGCTTCGAGGCCCGCTTCGGCAAGGCTGCCGCTGCCAGCAAGTAGCGAGCCCACAGCGCCGGTCTTCGGCGTCTCCCGCACGGGGGACGCCGGGACCGGCGCTTTGCGGTCCAGCCCCCTCCCCGGGCTCTCGACACGGTCGAGCAGGGGAACCCCACGCCGTACCTACGTCCCCGGGCCCTTCCCGGAACCGGGGACAGTCCATTGGAGCCGGAGATGTTCGAGGCGGTCGAGGAACTGATCGGCGAGCACGCCGATCTGGAGCAGAAGCTCGCTGACCCGTCGGTCCACGCCGACCAGGCCAACGCGCGCAAGCTCAACAAGCGCTACGCCGAGCTGACCCCGATCGTCGCGACGTACCGCTCCTGGAAGCAGACCGGGGACGACATCGGCACGGCCAAGGAGCTCGCCGCCGACGACCCCGACTTCGCCGCCGAGGTCAAGGACCTGGAGAAGCAGCGCGAGGAGCTCACCGAGAAGCTCCGCCTGCTGCTGGTCCCGCGCGACCCGAGCGACGACAAGGACGTCATCCTGGAGATCAAGGCCGGCGCCGGCGGCGACGAGTCCGCCCTGTTCGCCGGTGACCTCCTGCGCATGTACCTGCGCTACGCCGAGCGCATCGGCTGGAAGACCGAGATCATCGACGCCACCGAGTCCGAGCTCGGCGGCTACAAGGACGTCCAGGTCGCCGTGAAGACCAAGGGCGGCCAGGGTGCGACCGAGCCCGGCCAGGGCGTCTGGGCCCGGCTGAAGTACGAGGGCGGCGTGCACCGCGTGCAGCGCGTGCCCTCCACCGAGTCGCAGGGCCGTATCCACACCTCCGCCGCCGGCGTGCTCGTCACGCCCGAGGCCGAGGAGGTCGAGGTCGAGATCCTCGCGAACGACCTGCGGATCGACGTCTACCGCTCCTCGGGCCCCGGCGGCCAGTCCGTCAACACGACCGACTCCGCGGTGCGCATCACGCACATTCCCACCGGAGTCGTCGCATCCTGCCAGAACGAGAAGAGCCAGCTTCAGAACAAGGAGCAGGCGATGCGTATCCTGCGCTCCAGGCTCCTCGCGGCGGCACAGGAGGAAGCGGAGCGGGAAGCCTCCGACGTCCGCCGCAGCCAGGTCCGCACGGTCGACCGCTCCGAGAAGATCCGTACGTACAACTTCCCGGAGAATCGCATCTCGGACCACCGCGTCGGCTTCAAGGCGTACAACTTGGACCAGGTCCTCGACGGAGAGCTCGACGCCGTCATCCAGGCCTGCGTCGACGCGGACTCGGCCGCCAAGCTCGCCGCCGCGTAACCACCGCACGACCCACGACAACAGCTCAGCCCGGAGGACCAGCGTGAACCTGCTGCTCGCGGAAGTGGCCCAGGCCACCCAGCGGCTGGCCGACGCCGGCGTGCCCTCGCCGCGCAACGACGCGGAGGAGCTCGCCGCCTTCGTGCACGGCGTGAAGCGGGGCGAGCTGCACACCGTCAAGGACGTGGACTTCGACGCCCGCTACTGGGAGGTGACCGCGCGCCGCGAGGCCCGCGAGCCGCTCCAGCACATCACCGGGCGCGCCTACTTCCGCTATCTCGAACTCCAGGTGGGGCCCGGCGTCTTCGTGCCCCGCCCGGAGACCGAGTCGGTCGTGGGCTGGGCCATAGACGCCGTCCGCGCGATGGACGTCGTCGAACCGCTGATCGTCGACCTGTGCACCGGCTCAGGCGCCATCGCGCTCGCCCTCGCCCAGGAGGTCCCGCGCTCCCGCGTCCACGCCGTGGAGCTGTCCGAGGACGCCCTCCGGTGGACGCGCAAGAACGTCGAGGGGTCCAGGGTCGACCTGCGCCAGGGAGACGCCCTGACGTCGTTCACCGACCTCGACGGCCAGGTGGACCTGGTGATCTCCAACCCGCCGTACATCCCGCTCACCGAATGGGAGTACGTACAGCCCGAGGCCCGGGACTACGACCCCGAGCTCGCCCTGTTCTCCGGCGAGGACGGACTCGACCTCATCCGCGGCATCGAGCGCACCGCGCACCGGCTGCTGCGCCCCGGCGGCGTCGTCGTCATCGAGCACGCCGACACCCAGGGCGGACAGGTGCCGTGGATCTTCACCGAGGAGCGGGGCTGGGCCGACGCGGCCGACCACCCGGACCTCAACAACCGGCCGCGGTTCGCGACCGCCCGCAAGGCGATGCCGTGAGCACGGCACCCACGGCCGGGGCGCGCGGCGCCGTCGCGCGCACCGCGTCCCCCCGCATCGCGTTTCTTCGCACCCCCAGCCAGCAGTACGTGTATGAGGAGGCCCGCTAAATGGCACGGCGATACGACACCAACGACGCGACCGACCGCACGACAGGTCTGCGTGAGGCGGCGTCCGCCGTCCGCCGTGGCGAACTGGTGGTCCTCCCCACCGACACCGTCTACGGCATCGGCGCCGACGCGTTCAGCTCCGAGGCCGTCGCCGACCTGCTCGACGCCAAGGGCCGGGGCCGCAACATGCCCACCCCCGTCCTCATCGGCTCCCCGAACACCCTGCACGGCCTCGTCACGGACTTCTCCGAGATGGCCTGGGAGCTCGTCGACGCGTTCTGGCCGGGCGCCCTGACCCTCGTCGCCAAGCACCAGCCCTCGCTCCAGTGGGACCTGGGGGACACCCGGGGCACGGTGGCGATCCGTATGCCGCTGCACCCCGTCGCCATCGAGCTGCTGACCGAGGTCGGCCCGATGGCCGTCTCCTCCGCCAACCTCACGGGCCACCCCTCCCCGGAGACCTGCGACGCCGCCCAGGACATGCTCGGCGACTCCGTCTCGGTCTACCTGGACGGCGGCCCGACCCCCGGCAACGTGCCCTCCTCGATCGTCGACGTCACCGGCAAGGTGCCCGTCCTGCTGCGCGCGGGCGCCCTGTCGGGCGAGGAGCTCCGGAAGGTCGTACCCGACCTCGAGGTGGCGAATTGACAGCCCCCGAGCCCTCCGGGCTCCCGGCTCGGTCCGAGCAGGGAGCATCCCCATGCGTGGCATAGGCACGGGGATCACCGGGACCGGCGGATCCCCCAGCGGGTCCTTCCGCATCCTCCACGTCAGCACCGGCAACGTGTGCCGCTCGCCGATCACCGAGCGGCTGACCCGGCATGCCCTGGCCGACCGGCTGGGCGACCCCCTGTGGGGCGGGCTCATCGTGGAGAGCGCCGGCACCTGGGGCCACGAGGGCGCGCCCATGGAGGCCAACGCGGCGACCGTCCTGACCGACTTCGGCGCGGACCCCTCGGGCTTCGTCGGGCGCGAGCTCCTCGACGACCACGTCATCCGCGCCGACCTGGTCCTGACGGCCACCCGCGACCACCGTGCCCAGGTCATCTCCATGGGGCACTCCGCGGGGCTGCGCACCTTCACCCTCAAGGAGTTCACCCGGCTGGTGCGCGCGATAGACACCGCGACCCTGCCGCCCCTCCAGGACGGCGTGGTCGAGCGGGCCGTCGCCCTGGTGCGGGCCGCCGCGGCGCTGCGCGGCTGGCTGCTGGCCCCCACCGCGGAGGCCGACGAGGTGTACGACCCCTACGGGGCGCCCCTGCCGTTCTTCCGGTCCATCGGCGACGAGATCAACGAGGCGCTCGATCCCGTCGTCACCGCTCTGACGGGGGTACCCGCGCGGACGTGACACCGGGCGTGGCACCGGTCCCGGTCCTACATTGGACATAAGCGTCCCCCCGCAGATGTCCGGAGTCCACCATGCCGGTCGCCACCATGCCCGAAGAGGATGTACTGAGCCGTCAGGACCCCGAGCTCGCGGAGATCCTGAACGGTGAGCTGGACCGGCAGTCGACCACGCTCCAGCTGATCGCGGCCGAGAACTTCACGTCACCCGCCGTGCTGGCCGCGCTCGGCTCGCCGCTGGCGAACAAGTACGCCGAGGGGTATCCCGGCGCCCGCCACCACGGCGGCTGCGAGATCGTCGACGTCGCCGAGCGGATCGCCGTCGACCGCGCCAAGGCCCTCTTCGGCGCCGATCACGCCAACGTCCAGTCCCACTCCGGCAGTTCGGCCGTTCTGGCCGCGTACGCCGCCCTGCTGCGCCCCGGTGACACCGTTCTGGCGATGGGCCTGCCCTTCGGCGGGCACCTCACCCACGGGTCGCCCGCGAACTTCTCCGGCCGCTGGTTCGACTTCGTCGGCTACGGCGTCGAGGCGGAGTCGGGGCTGATCGACTACGAGCAGGTGCGCACCCTGGCCCGCACCCGCCGTCCCAAGGCGGTCGTCTGCGGGTCGATCTCGTATCCCCGGCACATCGACTACGCGCTGTTCCGGGAGATCGCCGACGAGGTCGGCGCCTATCTCATCGCGGACGCCGCCCACCCGATCGGGCTGGTCGCCGGGGGAGCGGCGCCGAACCCGGTGCCGTACGCCGACATCGTGTGCGCCACCACGCACAAGGTGCTGCGCGGTCCGCGCGGCGGCATGCTCCTGTGCGGCGGCGAACTGGCCGAGCGGGTCGACCGGGCCGTGTTCCCGTTCACCCAGGGCGGGGCGCAGATGAACACCATCGCGGCCAAGGCCGTCGCGTTCGGCGAGGCGGCGACCCCGGCCTTCACGGCGTACGTGCGTCAGGTGACCGCCAACGCGCGGGTGCTGGCCGCGGGTCTGGAGGCGGAGGGGCTCGCGGTCACCACCGGCGGCACCGACACGCATCTGCTGGTCGCGGATCCGGTGCCGCTCGGTGTCGACGGACGGACCGCGCGGGGCCGGCTGGCCGCGGCCGGTATGGTCCTCGACACCTGTGCGCTGCCTCACGGCGACACCCGGGGCCTCAGGCTCGGCACCGCGGCGCTGACCACCCAGGGGATGGGCGAGCCGGAGATGGCACGGGTCGCGGCCCTGTTCGCGGGGGTGCTGCGGGACGAGGTCGACAGCCGGGCCGCACGGGACGAGGTGCGGGAATTGACCGGTAGATTTCCTCCTTATCCGGACTGACCGGGGGTACGCGTACCGGACCGCACAGCCACACGTGCAACCATCGTCGCTACCCGAAAGTCCTCAACCATATGCGTGCATCGCTAGGGTGTGGGGCTGTGATGGCCAGCGAGACCTGTGGGGAAGCCCGTGCGTGAATACCTGCTGACGCTCTGCATCACGGCCGCGGTGACGTACCTGCTGACAGGGCCGGTACGGAAATTCGCGATCGTGGCCGGAGCCATGCCGGAAATCAGGGCGCGCGACGTGCACCGTGAACCCACGCCGCGGCTCGGCGGCATCGCGATGTTCTTCGGGCTGTGCGCCGGCCTGCTGGTCGCCGACCACCTGAAGAACCTGAACGCGGTCTTCTCGAACTCGAACGAACCGCGCGCCCTGCTCTCCGGTGCCGCGCTGATCTGGCTGATCGGCGTCCTGGACGACAAGTTCGAGATCGACGCCCTGATCAAGCTGGGCGGCCAGATGATCGCCGCCGGTGTGATGGTCATGCAGGGTCTGACGATCCTGTGGCTGCCGATCCCCGGCGTCGGGCTGGTCGCGCTGACCCAGTGGCAGGGCACGCTGCTGACGGTGGCGCTCGTCGTCATCACCATCAACGCGGTCAACTTCGTGGACGGTCTCGACGGACTGGCCGCCGGCATGGTGTGCATCGCGTCCGCCGCGTTCTTCCTGTACGCCTACCGGATCTGGTACTCGTACGGCATCGAGGCCGCCGCCCCGGCCACGCTGTTCGCGGCGATCCTGATGGGCATGTGCCTGGGCTTCCTGCCGCACAACATGCACCCCGCGCGGATCTTCATGGGCGACTCGGGCTCGATGCTCATCGGTCTGGTGCTGGCCGCCGGCGCGATCTCCATCACCGGGCAGATCGACCCCGACGTGATGAACCTCTTCTCCGGTTCCGAACGCAACACCGTGCACCAGACCGTGCCGGTGTTCATCCCGCTGCTGCTGCCACTGACGATCATCGCGATCCCGGCCGCCGACCTGGTGCTGGCGATCGTGCGGCGCACCTGGCGCGGGCAGTCGCCGTTCGCCGCCGACCGGGGGCATCTGCACCACCGCCTCCTGGAGGTCGGCCACTCGCACAGCCGCGCGGTCCTGATCATGTACTTCTGGTCGGCCCTGATCGCCTTCGGCGCTCTGGCGTACTCGGTCAACTCCGGCGCCATGTGGAGCGTGCTCGCCATCGCGGCGCTCAGCGCCGTCGGCCTCGTACTGCTCCTGCTGCCGCGCTTCACGCCGCGCGCCCCGCGCTGGGCGGAGCACCTCCTGCCGCCCCGCTACAGGCGCCGCAGGGCCGCCGCGGCGGCCGCCCAGGACGTCGCCCCCGTGACCCACGAGGCGGCCTCGGCGAGCGAGCCGGACGGGGCGCGTGAGCACCGTGCTCCGGCCGCGGCGGGAGTCTCGGGAGTCAACGGAGCGACGGCGATCGGCGCCCGTCCGCGCCTGCTCGACCGGCGCGAGGCCGAGTCCTCGCGCTGAGCCGAAGGTAAGAATCTGACTAACGCGTGACCAAATCGTGGGGGAGTAAAGCGTCCCAATACCAGACAAAGGGACGCTTGAAATGCACAGACGCGCAGCATCACTCTCATGTGTGACAGTCAGCACACCAACCAGGTAAAGACCTCATCAAATAGTTTGTGATACGGTTCACGAGAACCCAGGGCAGAGCCGAAGGACCCCTGAACGACGGTCCTTTGGCGTGAGGTTCTCTCTCGGCCCGGGACTACGCTCGTCCATGACGACACGCCCCCCTTAGCAAGCGGAGTTGCCGCCATGCCGTCCAATGACGCCCGGATCCTCCTTCAGGCCGCTGTACCCACAGCTGCCGTCGGCGCGATTGCCGCCGTCGTCAGCGGTGTGGTCGCCGGCGGCAAGGGAGCGCTCGGGGCGATCGTCGCGACGCTGGTCGTGATTCTGTTCATGGGGCTGGGCCTCTACGTCCTGCAGCGCACTGCCAAATCGCTTCCGCACTTGTTCCAGGCGATGGGCCTCTTGCTCTACACGGCACAGATTCTTCTGCTCTTCATCTTTGTCGCCGTGTTCAAGAACACCTCGCTGTTCAATCCCAAGTCCTTCGCGCTCACCCTGGTCGTCACCACCCTCGTGTGGATCGGCGCCCAGGCGCGTGCCCATATGAAGGCCAAGATCCTCTACGTCGAACCCGACTCCTCGAAGGCCGAAAAGCCCGAGAACAAGGGGCACTCGTCGTGAGGGGTAGGGCCGGGATAAGTGCACGTAGGAGATCCTGCTATCGTCCGGTGCCAACTGCGGCATCGCGGGCGCGGGCATCTGAGCTGACGCCTGTTCGATCGCGAGGCTTGATGCCCCTCTGCCGCCCCCACATCCGTAACACCAGTCCAGTGCCGAACCGCGGCTGCGCGCCGCGCCGACACAACGAGGTTGCCGTACCTATGCGCCACGCTGAAGGAGCCCGCGGTGAGTGCTGACCCGACGCAGGTGCTCGCTTTCGAGACCGACTGCCACATCTTCGAGAACAACGGTTGTGGCTTCCCGGCACCCGGCCTGCACTCGTTCCTGTTCAAGCCTCTCTGGGGCGACGGGGACAGCAACTTGTACTTCAACAAGACGATGCTCCTGGCGCTGCTCGGCTCGCTCGTCGTCGTCGCCTTCTTCTGGGCCGCCTTCCGCAAGCCGAAGGTCGTCCCGGGCAAGCTCCAGATGGTGGCCGAGACCGGCTACGACTTCATCCGGCGCGGCGTCGTCTACGAGACGATCGGCAAGAAGGAAGGCGAGAAGTACGTCCCGCTGGTCGTCTCGCTGTTCTTCTTCATCTGGATGATGAACCTCTGGTCGATCATTCCGGTCGCCCAGTTCCCGGTCACGGCGATCATCTCGTACCCCGCGGTACTGGCCGGCATCGTCTACATCGTCTGGGTGTCCCTGACGTTCAAGCGCCACGGATTCGTCGGAGCGTTCAAGAACTTCAGCGGCTACGACAAGTCGCTCGGCCCGGTTCTCCCACTGGCCATGTTCATCGAGCTGCTCTCGAACCTGATCGTCCGGCCGTTCACGCACGCGGTGCGACTCTTCGCGAACATGTTCGCGGGTCACACGCTGCTGCTGCTGTTCACGATCGCCACCTGGTACCTGCTCAACGGTCTCGGGATCGTCTACTCCGGCGTCTCGTTCATCATGGTCATCGTCATGACGGCCTTCGAGCTGTTCATCCAGGCCCTGCAGGCGTACGTGTTCGTGCTGCTGACCTGCACCTTCATCCAGGGCGCGCTGGCCGAGCACCACTGAGCGGCTCCCGCTCCCCCGACCCCTCAGTCGTCCGGTGGCCAACCCCCACCGGTCCGTAAAGAAAAGGAAGAACTGGCATGTCCCAGACCCTTGCCGCTGTCTCCGGCTCGCTCGGCTCGATCGGTTACGGCCTCGCGGCCATCGGCCCCGGCGTCGGCGTCGGCATCATCTTCGGTAACGGCACCCAGGCTCTCGCCCGTCAGCCCGAGGCCGCCGGTCTGATCCGCGCCAACCAGATCCTCGGCTTCGCCTTCTGTGAGGCGCTCGCCCTCATCGGTCTGGTCATGCCGTTCGTCTACGGCACCTGATCCACCCGATCAGCGACAGCCCACTAGACGAAAGGCACTGACATGAGCCACATGCTCATTCTGGCGGCCGAGAAGGAAAACCCTCTCATCCCGCCGATTCCCGAGCTTGTCATCGGCCTGCTCGCCTTCGTCATCGTCTTCGGCTTCCTGGCCTGGAAGCTTCTCCCGAACATCAACACGGTTCTGGAGCAGCGTCGCGAGGCCATCGAGGGCGGTATCGAAAAGGCCGAGGCCGCGCAGACCGAGGCCCAGAGCGTGCTCGAGCAGTACAAGGCTCAGCTCGCCGAGGCCCGTCACGAGGCCGCGCGCCTGCGCCAGGACGCACAGGAGCAGGGCGCCACGCTCATCGCCGAGATGCGCGCGGAAGGCCAGCGGCAGCGCGACGAGATCGTCGCCGCCGGTCACACGCAGATCGAGGCCGACCGCAAGGCCGCCGCGCAGTCGCTGCGTCAGGACGTCGGCACGCTTGCCACCGACCTGGCCGGCAAGCTCGTCGGCGAGTCCCTCGAGGACCACGCCCGCCAGAGCCGCGTCATCGACCGTTTCCTCTCCGAGCTTGAGGAGAAGGCCGAGGCGGCTCGATGACTGCACACGGAGCGAGCCGCGAGGCAACCGCAGCCGCACGTGAGCGTCTCGACGCGCTGACGGACTCGACGTCCGTGGACGCGGCCCGTCTCGCCGACGAGCTGGCCGCGGTCACCACGCTGCTCCACCGCGAGGTGTCGCTGCGTCGGGTCCTCACCGACCCGGCGCAGCCCGGCGAGGCCAAGGCCGAGCTGGTCCAGCGCCTGATCGGCGGCCAGGTCGGCGGCAGCGCCGCGGACCTGGTGTCCGGCATGGTGCGTTCCCGCTGGTCGCAGCCCCGCGACCTGGTGGACGCGCTGGAGGAACTCACCGCCACCGCCGACCTCACGGCGGCGCAGCGGACGGGCGCGCTCGACGACGTCGAGGACGAGCTGTTCCGCTTCGGCCGGATCGTCGCCTCGAACACCGAGCTGCGCGCCGCGCTGACCGACCGGGCCGCCACCACGGCGGCCAAGAGCGAGCTGCTGCGCAGCCTGCTCGGCGGCCGGGCCGACGTGACGACCGAGCGTCTGGTGACGCGCCTCGTGACCGCACCCCGCGGACGTAGCCTGGAAGCGGGACTCGAGTCCCTGTCCAAGCTCGCCGCCGAGCGTCGCGACCGCATGGTCGCCGTGGTCACCTCCGCGGTGCCGCTGAGCGACGGACAGAAGCAGCGCCTCGGCGCCGCCCTGGCCAAGCTCTACGGCCGTCCGATGCACCTCAACCTCGACGTGGACCCCGATGTCCTCGGCGGGATCCGGGTGCAGGTCGGCGACGAGGTCATCAACGGCTCCATCGCGGACCGTCTCGAGGACGCCGCCCGCCGCATGGCGAGCTAGCAAACACACAAGCAGTACGCAATTACGGCCCTGGTTGGGCCGTGCAGAGGATTCACCTCTCATCGGGGGGAGTCCCCATCCCCCCAAAGTGAAACTTCGGGCCCAACAAGGAGAGCAGGGAACCCAGATGGCGGAGCTCACGATCCGGCCGGAGGAGATCCGGGACGCACTGGAGAACTTTGTCCAGTCGTACCAGCCGGACGCGGCCTCGCGCGAGGAGGTCGGTACGGTCACCGTCGCCGGCGACGGTATCGCCAAGATCGAGGGTCTTCCCTCGGCCATGGCGAACGAGCTGCTGAAGTTCGAGGACGGAACCCTCGGCCTCGCGCTGAACCTGGAAGAGCGCGAGATCGGTGCGGTCATCCTCGGCGAGTTCAGCGGTATCGAAGAGGGCCAGCCGGTGCAGCGCACCGGTGAGGTGCTGTCCGTCGCCGTGGGCGAGGGCTACCTCGGCCGCGTCGTCGACCCGCTCGGCAACCCGATCGACGGCCTCGGCGAGATCGAGACGTCCGGCCGCCGCGCCCTCGAGCTGCAGGCCCCCGGCGTCATGGTCCGCAAGTCGGTCCACGAGCCGATGGAGACGGGCTACAAGGCCGTCGACGCGATGACCCCGATCGGCCGTGGCCAGCGTCAGCTGATCATCGGCGACCGTCAGACCGGCAAGACCGCGCTGGCCGTCGACACGATCATCAACCAGCGCGACAACTGGCGCTCGGGCGACACGAAGAAGCAGGTCCGCTGCATCTACGTCGCCATCGGCCAGAAGGGTTCGACCATCGCCTCCGTGCGTGGCGCCCTGGAAGAGGCCGGCGCGCTGGAGTACACGACCATCGTCGCCGCCCCGGCGTCCGACCCGGCCGGCTTCAAGTACCTTGCGCCGTACACCGGTTCGGCCATCGGCCAGCAGTGGATGTACGAGGGCAAGCACGTCCTCATCATCTTCGACGACCTCTCGAAGCAGGCCGACGCCTACCGCGCCGTGTCCCTGCTGCTCCGCCGCCCGCCGGGCCGCGAGGCCTACCCCGGCGACGTCTTCTACCTGCACTCCCGTCTGCTGGAGCGCTGCGCGAAGCTCTCCGACGACCTGGGCGCCGGTTCGATGACGGGTCTGCCGATCGTCGAGACCAAGGCGAACGACGTGTCGGCGTTCATCCCGACCAACGTCATCTCCATCACCGACGGCCAGTGCTTCCTGGAGTCCGACCTGTTCAACGCCGGCCAGCGTCCGGCCCTGAACGTCGGTATCTCGGTCTCCCGCGTCGGTGGCTCCGCCCAGCACAAGGCGATGAAGCAGGTCTCCGGCCGTCTTCGCCTCGACCTGGCCCAGTACCGCGAGCTGGAGGCGTTCGCCGCCTTCGGTTCCGACCTGGACGCCGCGTCGAAGTCGCAGCTGGAGCGCGGTCAGCGTCTGGTCGAGCTGCTCAAGCAGGCTCAGTACCAGCCGATGCCGACCGAGGACCAGGTCGTCTCCGTGTGGTCCGCGACCACCGGCAAGATGGACGACGTCCCGGTCGCCGACATCCGCCGCTTCGAGAAGGAGCTCCTGGAGTACCTGCACCGCAAGGAGCAGGGCCTCATGACCTCCATCAAGGAGGGCGGCAAGATGTCGGACGACACGCTCACCGCCATCGCCGACGGCATCACGGAGTTCAAGAAGCAGTTCGAGACCTCGGACGGGAAGCTTCTCGGCGAGGACGCTCCGGCCGCCGCCAAGTGACGTAAGGAAGGGACCTGACTCATGGGAGCCCAGCTCCGGGTCTACAAGCGTCGCATCCGATCCGTCACCGCGACCAAGAAGATCACCAAGGCGATGGAGATGATCGCCGCCTCGCGCGTCGTCAAGGCGCAGCGCAAGGTGGCGGCCTCCACGCCGTACGCGACCGAGCTCACCCGCGCGGTCACGGCGGTCGGCACCGGCTCGAACACCAAGCACCCGCTGACCACGGAGGCGGAGACGGCGACCCGTTCCGCGGTTCTGCTCCTCACGAGCGACCGCGGACTGGCCGGCGCCTTCAACTCCAACGCCATCAAGGCGGCGGAGCAGCTGACCGCCCGTCTCGAGGCCGAGGGCAAGGAGGTCGACACGTACATCGTCGGCCGCCGCGGTCTGGCCCACTACAACTTCCGCGAGCGCAAGGTCGTGGAATCGTGGTCGGGCTTCACCGACGAGCCCACGTACGCGGACGCGAAGAAGGTCGCGGGTCCGCTGATCGAGGCCATCGAGAAGGACACGGCCGACGGCGGCGTGGATGAACTCCACATCGTCTACACCGAGTTCGTCTCGATGATGACGCAGACGGCCATCGACGGCCGGCTGCTGCCGCTTCGCCTCGAAGAGGTGGCGGAGGAGGCGCCCGAGGGCGAGATCCTTCCGCTGTACGAGTTCGAGCCGTCGGCGGAGGACGTCCTTGACGCCCTTCTGCCGCGCTACGTCGAGAGCCGTATCTACAACGCGCTGCTCCAGTCGGCTGCTTCCAAGCACGCCGCCACGCGCCGCGCGATGAAGTCGGCGACCGACAACGCGGGAGACCTGATCAACACGCTCTCCCGACTTGCCAACGCGGCCCGCCAGGCCGAAATCACCCAGGAAATCAGCGAGATCGTCGGCGGCTCCGCAGCCCTTGCCGACGCGACCGCGGGGAGTGACAAGTAATGACGACGACTTCTGAGACGGCCGTTGCCACGGGCCGCGTCGCCCGGGTCATCGGCCCGGTCGTCGACGTGGAGTTCCCCGTCGACGCGATGCCGGACATCTACAACGCCCTTCACGTCGAGGTGGCCGACCCGGCCAACGCCGGCGAGAAGAAGACGCTGACCCTGGAAGTCGCCCAGCACCTGGGTGACGGACTGGTCCGCACGATCTCCATGCAGCCCACCGACGGTCTGGTCCGCCAGGCCGCCGTCACCGACACGGGCGCGGGCATCAGCGTCCCCGTCGGCGACTTCACCAAGGGCAAGGTGTTCAACACCCTCGGTGAGGTGCTGAACTCGGACGAGAAGTACACGGGCGAGCGCTGGTCCATCCACCGCAAGGCCCCGCGCTTCGACGAGCTCGAGTCGAAGACCGAGATGTTCGAGACCGGCGTCAAGGTCATCGACCTTCTCACCCCGTACGTCAAGGGTGGAAAGATCGGTCTGTTCGGTGGTGCCGGCGTCGGCAAGACGGTGCTCATCCAGGAGATGATCTACCGCGTCGCCAACAACCACGACGGTGTCTCCGTGTTCGCCGGTGTCGGCGAGCGCACGCGTGAGGGCAACGACCTCATCGAGGAGATGGCGGACTCGGGCGTCATCGACAAGACCGCCCTTGTCTTCGGCCAGATGGACGAGCCCCCGGGCACCCGTCTGCGCGTGGCCCTCGCGGGTCTGACCATGGCGGAGTACTTCCGCGATGTGCAGAAGCAGGACGTGCTGTTCTTCATCGACAACATCTTCCGCTTCACGCAGGCCGGTTCCGAGGTCTCGACCCTGCTCGGCCGTATGCCCTCCGCGGTGGGTTACCAGCCGAACCTGGCCGACGAGATGGGTCTCCTCCAGGAGCGCATCACCTCGACCCGCGGTCACTCGATCACCTCGATGCAGGCGATCTACGTCCCCGCGGACGACCTGACCGACCCGGCCCCGGCCACCACGTTCGCCCACCTCGACGCGACGACGGTTCTCTCCCGTCCGATCTCCGAGAAGGGCATCTACCCGGCCGTGGACCCGCTGGACTCCACGTCCCGCATCCTGGACCCCCGCTACATCGCGGCGGACCACTACGCGACCGCGATGCGCGTCAAGTCGGTTCTGCAGAAGTACAAGGACCTTCAGGACATCATCGCGATCCTCGGTATCGACGAGCTGGGCGAGGAGGACAAGCTCACCGTCCACCGTGCCCGTCGTGTGGAGCGCTTCCTGTCCCAGAACACCCACGTCGCCAAGCAGTTCACCGGCGTCGACGGGTCGGACGTCCCGCTGGACGAGTCGATCGTGGCCTTCAACGCGATCATCGACGGCGAGTACGACCACTTCCCGGAGCAGGCGTTCTTCCTCTGCGGTGGCATTGAGGACCTCAAGGCCAACGCCAAGGAGCTCGGCGTCTCCTGAACCTCGTGTTCTTGAGGAGGGGGCGGGACCACACCTCGCGGGGTGCGGTCCTTCCCCCTCCGTACGCCTACTAGACTTTGACCCAACACCCGGCAGCAACGCCGGGTGGTGACCCGAGGAGCCCACCTTGGCTGCTGAGCTGCACGTCGAGCTCGTCGCCGCGGACCGCAGTGTCTGGTCCGGCGAGGCCACCCTGGTCGTCGCGCGTACCACGTCCGGCGACATCGGCGTCATGCCCGGTCACCAGCCGCTTCTCGGTGTGCTGGAGTCGGGCCCGGTGACCATTCGTACGAGTGATGGTGGAACGGTCGTCGCCGCGGTGCACGGCGGTTTCATCTCCTTCGCCGACAACAAGCTGTCGCTGCTGGCCGAGATCGCCGAGCTTTCGGACGAGATCGACGTCCAGCGTGCGGAGCGGGCGCTCGAGCGCGCGAAGTCGGACGCCGACGCGTCCGCCGAGCGTCGCGCGGACGTCCGTCTGCGTGCGGTGGCGAACCACTGACGATCGGTGCGACCCCGGGCCGTCAGGCGCCGGGGGAGCACTGTGCAAGGCTTTGACTCAGCCGCGGCTGGGACCGGATCACTCCGGCCCTGGCCGCGGCTGAGGCAAATCCGGACGTTTTTTCTTTTCCGTTACCTAGGAGACGAGGAGGTCGGTGTCGATGGTCCTCGCTCTGACTGTGTGCGGAGTGGTAGTGGCGCTCGTGGTGGTGGGGCTGTTCGTCTTCGGCCTCCGCCGCCGGCTCATCCAGCGCTCGGGCGGAACGTTCGACTGCAGCCTGCGCTGGGACGTCCCCGAGAAGGGTGACCCCAGCGGCAAGGGCTGGAGCTACGGTGTGGCCCGCTACAACGGCGACCGGGTCGAGTGGTACCGCGTCTTCTCCTACGCCCCCCGCCCGCGCCGCCTCCTGGAACGTTCGGCGATCGAGGTGGCCGGCCGCCGCGCGGCCGAGGGCGAGGAGGAGCTCGCGCTGCTCTCCGACGCGATCATCCTGGCCTGCCTGCACCGCGGGACGCGTCTGGAGCTGGCGATGAGCGAGGACGCGCTGACCGGTTTCCTCGCCTGGCTGGAGGCGGCTCCCCCCGGCCAGCGGGTGAACGTGGCCTGAGGCTCCCCCCCCGAACAGCGAACCGCGGACAGACCCTGAGGTCTGCCCGCGGTTCTTTGCTTGCGATGTGGACCGGTGACCGGTCGTGGACCGGTCACCGGTCCGGTGATCAGCTCAGGCCGCTGTTGATGGCGCTGACCAGTTCACCGTTGCTGGTGTCTCCGCTGAACTCCCAGAAGAAGGCGCCGCCCAGACCCTGGCTCTTGGCCCACGACATCTTCGTCCCGATGGTGGCCGGGGTGTCGTACGACCACCAGTTGTTGCCGCAGTAGGCGTACGCCGTGCCGGCGACGAGACCGGTGGACGGGCAGGACGTCTTGAGGACCTTGTAGTCCTCGATGCCCTGCTCGTAGGTGCCGGCCGCCGGGCCGGTCGCCGTGCCGCCGGGCGCGGCCTGGGTGACCCCGGTCCAGCCGCGGCCGTAGAAGCCGATGCCGATGAGCAGCTTGCTCGCGGGCACGCCCTTCGCCTTGAACTTGGCGATCGCGTCGGCGGTGGTGAAGCCGGGCGTCGGGATGCCGCTGTACGAGGTGAGCGGGGAGTGCGGGGCGGTCGGGCCCTGCGCGTTGAACGCTCCGAAGAAGTCGTACGACATCACGTTGTACCAGTCGACGTACTGCGAGGCGCCCGCGTAGTCGGCCGCGTCGATCTTGCCGCCGGAGGTGCCGTCGGCCGTGGTGGCCGCGGTGACCAGGTTGCCGGTGCCGAACTTGGCGCGCAGGGCCTGCATCAGGTTCTTGTAGGCCGCGGCACCGCTGCTGTCGCAGGAGAGACCACAGGCGTTCGGGTACTCCCAGTCGATGTCGATGCCGTCGAAGACATCGGCCCAGCGGGGGTCCTTCACCAGGTTGTAGCAGGAGTCCGCGAACGCGGCCGGGTTGGCGGCCGCCTGGGCGAAGCCGCCGGACCAGGTCCAGCCGCCGAAGGACCAGAGGACCTTCAGGTTCGGGTACTTGGCCTTCAGCTCGCGCAGCTGGTTGAAGTTGCCGCGCAGCGGCTGGTCCCAGGTGTCGGCGACGCCGCTGACCGACTGGTCGGCGGTGAAGGCCTTGTCGTAGTCGGCGTAGGAGTCGCCGATCGCGCACTGCCCGTTGGTGACGTTGCCGAAGGCGTAGTTGATGTGCGTGATCTTGGCGGCCGAGCCGGACGTCACCAGGTTCTTGACGTTGTAGTTGCGGCCGTAGATGCCCCACTCGGTGAAGTAGCCGAGCTTGACGGTCTTGCCGCTGGGCGGCGGGTCGGTGGTGCCGCCGGTGGTGTGGACCGCGACCGC
Organism: Streptomyces sp. NPDC127038; assembly: GCF_042725875.1. Classification (NCBI taxonomy): domain Bacteria; kingdom Bacillati; phylum Actinomycetota; class Actinomycetes; order Kitasatosporales; family Streptomycetaceae; genus Streptomyces; species Streptomyces sp. NPDC127038. The sequence continues at coordinate 20,044 of NZ_JBHXDQ010000037.1, forward strand.
GCCGCTGACCGGACCGGTCTGGTCGGCGGTGTCACGGGCCTGGACGGTGTACGAGTAGTCGTTGCCGGCGGTCAGGCCGGTGTCCGTGTACGAGGTCGTCGTCACGGTCGCGACCTTGGTGCCGCCGCGCAGGACGTCGTAGTTCTTGACGCCCTTGTCGTCGGTGGCCGCGCTCCAGGAGAGCTTCACCGAGGTGTCGGTGACGGAGGAGGTGGTGGGGGTGCCGGGCGCGGAGGGCGGGTTGTCACCGGGGACGGTGGTGCCTCCGTCGCAACTGCCGCCGTTCAGGGAGCAGTTGGAGGGAGAGCCGGAGCCCGCTCCGTTGAAGCCGAAGGAGACGGAGGCGCCCGCGGCGAGGCTGCCGTTGTAGGACTTGTTCTTGGCGGTCCAGTGGTTGCCGGAGCTGGTGACGTCCGCGTCCCAGGCCGAGGTGACCGAGGTGCCGGAGGGGAAGTCCCACTCGATGGTCCACGAACTGATCGCGGCGCTGCCGGTGTTGGTGACCGTCCACTTGCCTTCGAAGCCGGTGCCCCAGTCCTGGGTCTTGGCGTAGGTGGCCGTGGCGGTGGTCGCGGCCTGGGCCGGACTCGCGAGGCCGACCAGGCCGGCCAGCGGGAGCAGCAGGGTCGCGAGCCCTGCCGTCGCGCGTTGTCTGAAGCGCATTCCGCGCCTCCTCGGGGGAGTTGGAGGGGGAGGGGCGTGACTGAGCCTTCACACCCACGGTGCCGTGAGAATAGGAAGGTCTGGACCATGGGTCAATAGGTCTGGACCACTGTTTCGCTCTCGTGATGGAGCCTCAACTCCGTTGAGCGCACGGCACATTGATGCTCCGTCGCATGATGCGGGCCCTCCGGAAGGCGGCTGACGTGGGCCTTCGTGCCCCGCTCCGCGGTCCGTCGGAGCCGTCGGAGCCGTCGGCGGACACGGCGAAGGGCGCCCGCGGTGGCGGGCCCGAAATGACGTTCGAGCCCGGTGCGGACGCCCTTCGTCGGATGCGGAGGATGCGGTGGGTGCCGGTGGGTACCGGCGGGAGTGGATGCGGCGGGGGTGCGGCGGGGGTGCCGCTCAGCGCTCCCCGCCCGGGACCCAGAGCACGTCGCCGGTGTCCTTGTTCGCCGTACGGGCCAGGATGAACAGAAGGTCCGAGAGCCGGTTGAGGTAGGTGGCGGTGAGCGGGTTCATCACCTCGCCGTGGACCTCCAGCGCGGCCCAGGTCGAGCGCTCGGCCCGGCGCACGACCGTGCACGCCTGGTGCAGCAGCGCGGCGCCCGCGGTGCCGCCGGGCAGGATGAAGGAGCGCAGCTTCTCCAGCCGCTCGTTGAAGAGGTCGCAGTCCGCCTCCAGCCGGTCGACGTAGAACTGCTCGACCCGCAGCGGCGGGAACTTCGGCTCCTCGACCACCGGCGTCGACAGGTCCGCACCGACGTCGAACAGGTCGTTCTGGACACGGGTCAGGACCTGGACGACCTCGTCCTCCAGACCGCCCAGCGCGATCGCCGTCCCGATCACGGCGTTCGCCTCGTTGGCGTCGGCGTACGCCGAGATCCGCAGATCGGTCTTGGCGACCCTGCTCATGTCCCCGAGGGCGGTCGTGCCCTGGTCGCCGGTCCGGGTGTAGATGCGCGTCAGATTGACCATGGAGTCAATCTAGACGGCCTCGCGGGCCCGGGAGGCGCCGTGCCCGCGAGGTGCGGATCACAGGGCGCGGAGCCGGCCGCCGGGGGTTCGCCCGTCCCGCCGGACGGGACGTGACGGGTGTCTCACGCCCTGAGACCGTGACACGCGTTACTTACCGGTTTCACGCCCCCTTCCGACCGCTACTCTCCGCCGAAGAGGCATACACAAGCAGCGTGTTAAGGGAGTCTGAGTGGCTGGGAAGCTCGCCGTCATCGGAGCCGGACTCATGGGGTCCGGCATCGCCCAGGTCTCCGCGCAGGCGGGCTGGGACGTCGTTCTGCGCGATGTCACGGACGAGGCGCTGAACCGCGGTCTCGACGGCATCAGGGCCTCGTACGACAAGTTCGTGAGCAAGGGCAAGCTGGACGCCGCGGACGCGGAGGCCGCGCTCGGGCGCATCACGACGACCACCGACCTGGACGCGGTCGCCGACGCGGACATCGTCGTCGAGGCGGTCTTCGAGAAGCTCGAGGTCAAGCACGAGATCTTCCAGGCCCTGGACAAGATCGTCCGCCCCGACACCGTGCTCGCCTCCAACACCTCCGCCATCCCGATCACCAAGATCGCGGCGGCCACGGAGCGCCCCGAGCGGGTCGTCGGCGTGCACTTCTTCTCGCCGGTCCCGATGATGCAGCTCGTCGAGCTGGTCCGCGGCTACAAGACCAGCGACGAAACGCTCGCCACCGCGCGCGAGTTCAGCGAGTCCGTCGGCAAGACCTGCATCGTCGTCAACCGCGACGTCGCCGGCTTCGTCACCACCCGCCTCATCTCGGCCCTCGTCGTCGAGGCGACGAAGCTGTACGAGTCGGGCGTGGCCACGGCCGAGGACATCGACCTCGCCTGCCGGCTGGGCTTCGGCCACGCCATGGGCCCCCTCGCCACCGCCGACCTCACGGGCGTCGACATCCTGCTGCACGCCACCGGCAACATCTACACCGAGACCCAGGACGAGAAGTTCGCCCCGCCGGAGCTGATGCGCCGGATGGTTGACGCCGGTGACATCGGGCGCAAGAGCGGGCAGGGCTTCTACAAGCACTGAACGATCATGCGGCGGCCGGGATCCGGCCGCCGCATGTCCCACGGACACCGCGCGCACCTCCTGGATGTCACTCCATGAGGTGAATTCGGTATCGGTTCGCTTACAGACGGCAACCTCCGTGGCCCTCAGGCAGTCAGACCATGCACAACATGCAGACGCGAAGACGCGGATACAGACACACGCGGAGTTACGAGACGCATTCTCGGGGAGCGCATATGTACATCAGGGGCGACCACGCCGAGCTGGTCGTCGGGGGCCGCCTCGACGTCCGCAGCGCGGCGGACGCCCGTACGGTCCTGCACTCGGCCGTCGACGACGGAGCCGGCGATCTCGTGCTGGATCTGTCCGAGCTGGACTCCTGGGACGCCACCGGACTCGGCGTCATCATGGGGGCCCACCGACGGGCCGGGCGGTGCGGCCGACGGCTCGTCCTGCGCGGAGTGCCGCCGCAGATGCAGCGCCTCCTGGTTGCCACCCGGCTGCACCGGATCCTCGCGATCGAGGGCGGTATCGGGGTCGAGTCTCTGCCCCGGGTCTGACCCCGGAGGGCGCCCTCCGTCGCTCCGCGTACGCGACCGCGTACGCCCGGAACGACGTGACGCGCGCGCGCCCCGACCCGTGCGCCGGGCCTGCCACGTGCACAATCCTCACGAAGCTGTGACGGTTCGGACGGCGCGGTACCCCGCCTGTTCGTAGATACTGTGCGAAGGTTTAGGGTTCGGCTGCCCGCCGACCGAAACCCTACGAGCGGGCACCGGACCAGAAGCGACGAAGCGCTGTGCAGCCAGGCCGGGAGGGCATCGGCACACGACGCTTTTGGGGGGCTTGGAACATGGACCCGATCGACCGGGGCTCCGAGGACTACGGCCATGACGACGAGGGCCAGGTGACTCGCCCGCGCCCGCCGCGCGACCCGCTCGCAGCCGACCTCGGACAGCACAAACCCGCACCCGTCCGCACGGTCAGGCTCGTCGCGGGCGAATTCGCCCTCACGGTCAACCCCGTCGACGGCAGCGAGATCGAGAACTGCCCGCCGCACGAGCGGCCGGGGACGCCGGTCAAGTACGGCGCCGCGGAACGCGCCGAACTGGCCCGCGCGGCCCAGCCGCCCGTTCCGCCGGGCCCGGCGCAGCCCCGGCTGCCCCTCCTCGAACGCCAAGAGGAACGCGAGCAGGTCGTACGACTCCTCGCGCGCGGACGCTCCGTACGGCTCACCGGCCCCTCGGGATCGGGCCGCACCGTCCTGCTGGACGCCGTCGCCGAGGACTGCGCGGACCTCGCCCCCGACGGCGTCGTCCGTCTCTCCGGCTACGGCCGCACCGCGAGCGACGTGCTCCACGACCTCTTCGCCGCCGTCTACGACGCCCCGCTGCACCGCCCGGACCACGACGAACTGCTCGTGCTCGTCCGCGAGATCGGCGCGGTCGTCGTCCTGGACGACGCCGAGATCGGCGGCAGCGCCCTCGACCTGCTGCTCGACGCCACCCCCGAGTGCGCCTTCGTCATCGCGGCCACCCCGGACATACCCGCCCCCTCGGCGCAGGCCGAGGTCGAGGAGGTCCTGCTCGGCGGTCTCGACCGCAGCGGTGGTCTCGAACTGCTGGAGCGGGCCGTCGGACGCGTCCTGAGCGAGGACGAGTCGAACTGGGCGGGTGACCTCTGGTTCGAGTCCGAGGGCCTGCCCCTGCGCTTCATTCAGGCCGGAGCCCTGCTGCGGCAGCGCGACCGGCTCCAGGCCCGCGAGGAGGCCTTCGACGACTACGGGGTCTTCCAGGAGGCCCCGGCCGACGCCCCGCCGCGGACCGGCGACGGCTCCGACGTACCGCTGCCCTCCCTCGCCGAGGGCGCCGCGCCCGCCGCGCTGCTCGCCTCCCGGCTCAGCGAGTCGGCGCGCGCCACCCTGCGCTTCGCCGTCGCGCTCGGCGGCGAGGTGCCCCACCAGGCCCATCTGCCCGCGCTCGTGGGAGACACCCACGCCGACGCCGCGCTCGCCGAACTCGCGGCCTCCGCGCTCGTCTCCCCGGTCGGCCCCCGCTACCGGCTCGCCGCCGGGGTCCGGGCCCAGCTGGAGGCCTCCGGATACGCCGAGACGGTCCAGGACAGCGCGCTGGCCGCCGCCCGGCACTACACCTGGTGGGCGGGACACCCCTCGGTCACCCCGGAGCGGGTCTGCGCCGAGGCGGACGCCGTGCTCGCCGCGCTGGACGTGCTCGTCCCGGCCACCACCGCGCCGCTGGAGGAGGGCGAGGAGTCCGTCTCCGTCCAGCTCGCCCGCACCGCCGCGCCCGCCTTCGCCTCGGGCCTGAACTGGAGCGCCTGGGAGCGGGTCCTGCGGCAGGGCGTCGAGGCCTCCGAACTGGCCGGCGACATCGCGGAACAGGCCTACTTCCACCACGAGTTGGGCGTCCTCGCGCTCTGCGGCCACCAGCTGGAGCGGTCCCGCGCCGAGCTGGAGGCCTCCGTCGCGCTGCGCGGCGAGCTCGCCGACAAGCGGGGCATCACCGCCGGCCGCCGCGCCCTGGCGCTGGTCGCCGACCGCTCCGGACCCCTTCAGCTGACCGGCGGGCGCACCCCGGCCGGCGAGGAGGTGCCCGACGCGCGGCACGAGGAGTCGGCGTCGCCGCGCGCCGGCGTCCCGTACTCGTACGCCCTCGCCGACCCGTCCGGCGACACCGTGATGCTCTCCCGCGCGGGCGGCCCCGGTGTTCCCGGGGGCAAGCCGCGCGGGGTCGCGGGACGGCTGGTCGACGGCACCCGGCGCAACCTGGTGGCCGCGGGCGCGGGCGCGCTCCTGGTCGCCGTCCTCGGGACCGTGGTGACCCTCGGCGCCACCTCGGACCACAACAACGACACCCCGTCCGAGAAGGTCGGCGTCAACCCGTCCGCCACGCAGGACGCCCAGGACGACAGCCTGGGCGCGGACACCCCGAAGAAGGGCGACGACTCCTCCCCGAGTTCCGTGCCCAAGCCCAGCGACCCGGGCCCCGACGGCACGTACGGCACCTCGGACGACCCGACGCCCTCGGCGACCGGGAGCCGGCAGCCGTCCGCCGGACCGAGCGGGACGCACACGGCCACGAGCCGGCCGTCGGAGACGCCGTCCTCGACGCCGACGCACCGGCCCACGCACCGGTCGTCCCCGCCCCCCTCGAAGTCGGCGAGCCCGTCGGCCTCCGAGTCCTCCACGAAGCCGGCGAGCCCTCCGGACACCTCGACGCCGACGGCCACCGCGACGTCGACCCCGGGCACCTCCGACTCCGCGAGCGGTCCCGTGTCGTCGACCGGCACTCCGCACACCTCGGCCGCGGTGACCGACGGCGGCGGCACGGTGATCTGACCGTCCGGTCCTGACGTACGGCCCGACCGGACGGAAAGAAGGCGAGGGCCGGGTCCGCGGCGGACCCGGCCCTCGGCCGTATACGAACCCGGGGGGCTCAGAACAGCCGCAGTTTGTCGTCCTCGATACCGCGCAGGGCGTCGTAGTCCAGGACCGCGCAGCCGATGCCCCGGTCGGTGGCGAGGACCCGGGCCTGCGGCTTGATCTCCTGGGCCGCGAAGATGCCGCGGACCGGCGCGAGATGCGGGTCGCGGTTCAACAGCTCCAGATAGCGCGTGAGTTGCTCCACGCCGTCGATCTCGCCGCGCCGCTTGATCTCCACGGCGACCGTCCGCCCGTCGGCGTCCCGGCACAGGATGTCGACCGGTCCGATGGCCGTCATGTACTCGCGGCGGATGAGCGAGTAGCCCTCGCCGAGGGTCTCGATGCGGTCGGCGAGCAGCTCCTGGAGGTGCGCTTCCACGCCGTCCTTGATCAGGCCGGGGTCGACGCCGAGTTCGTGCGAGGAGTCGTGGAGGATCTCCTCCATCGTGATGATGAGCTTCTCGCCCGCCTTGTTGATGACGGTCCAGACGCCTTCGTCGTCGCCTGACCCCTCCTTCAGTGTGCAGGGCGGCGACATCCAGTTGAGGGGCTTGTAGGCCCGGTCGTCCGCGTGGATCGAGACGCTGCCGTCCGCCTTCACGAGGATCAGGCGGGGAGCCGACGGGAGATGGGCGGTGAGCCGGCCCGCGTAGTCCACGGAACAGCGGGCAATGACGAGACGCATGGTCGGCAACGCTACTCGACCGGCGGCGGTGCACGCGATTCCCGTAGCGGTCCCGCGGACGTCCGGGAGCCGCCGCCGGGGACGGAGCGGAGGAGGAACCCGCGGTTCGTCCCTTTTGTCCGCGGGGCTTCCGTCGGTGCGCCCGGTGGACGTTTCCGCGGGTCACCCCATTGATCCTGAAGGTTCCGTGTTCCTCCGTGGCCGATTGTCGGCCTACCCGGAGTTCACTATGTGCCCATTCTCCTGGTGTCGTTACCTGCCGATGCTTACCGTATGAACGGGAGGTCGCGATACATGTACTCAGCGTGTTCGATATCGCGATCCCCGTCCCTGTCCGGCAACCCCCGAGGTATGGGGGTGCGAGAGGAGTACCCATGTCGCTCGACGTCTCACCGGCCCTACTCCAACAGGCCGAGCGAGGCGAGGTCGATGAAGCTGAATTCGTCGACTGCGTCCGGACCTCCCTGCCCTACGCATGGGAGATGATCAGCTCCCTGGTGGCCCAGCTGAAGGTGGACGGCGGCAACTTCGCCGACAACCAGACGCCTCCGCCGGACGAGCAGGCACGTGGCCAGTTGCTGCGTGCGCTCGCGAGTGACGCGATACGCGGCGCGCTACAGCGGCACTTCGGAGTGCGGCTGGCCTTCCAGAACTGCCACCGGGTGGCGGTGTTCCCACTGGACGACTCGGTGGACGACACACTGGCACGCTTCACCTCGGTCCGCAGTCAGCTGCTCAACCAGTCCCCGGAGTTCAGGGACTGCTGACGCACTGATGCCGCATTGCTTGCCGCTCCGTACGCGGGAGGTGCATTGGTACTGGGGCGGCAAGCTCCCCGCGTGTCCGGCCCGCCGGGCCGGACCCCGTGCGGTCACCCGAGCTGGGGCAGCACCTCGGCCCCCAGTCGCCGCACGTTCTCCTCGGTCGCCGCCAGGTCGCCCGAACCCTCGACGAGCAGCGCGAACCGCGTGATGCCGGTCCGCTCCGAGGTCGCCGCGAGCCGGTCCGCGCACAGCCGCGGGGTGCCCACCGGGTGCAGCCCGCAGAGCAGTTCGGTGTACGCCACCGGGTCCCGCATCGAGCGGGCGCGGCCGTCGACCGTCACATGGGCGTCCAGGCCCTGCTTCAGCCATCCCGGCATCGCCTTGACGAGCGTCTCGACGGCGTCGGTGCGGCGGTCCGCGAGCTGGCAGACGCCCGCGGAGACGTGCGCGGCCGCCAGGATCTCGTCCGTCGGGCGCCCCGCCGTGCGCGCGTGCCGCCGCCACAGCGCGACCATTTCGGCCTTCTCCTCGTCACCCACGTGCATGCCCAGAAGCATCGGCAGCCCGCGCTCGGCGGCGAGCCTGACACTCGCGGGCGAGGTGCACGCCACGACCACCTCGGGACCCGCGGCTCCGCTCAGCGCCTCCGACGGGCGTGGTACGACGGGGACTTCACGGAACGCGAACCGCTCTGAGGTGCCGGCGACGGACGGCTCGCGGAGCCAGCGAATCAGCAGATCGAGTGACTCCGGGAACCCGTGTTCGTACGCCGCGAGACCCGCGCCGAAGACCTCCAGATCGACCCAGGGGCCGCCGCGGCCCACGCCCAGCGAGAACCGCCCGCCGGACGTCAGGTGCAGCAGCGCGGCCTGCTCGCCGAGCGCCACGGGGTGCGCGGTGGGCAGCACGCTGACCGCCGTGCCGATCCGGATCCGGTCGGTGCGCCCGAGCAGATACGCGGCGAGTGTGACGGCCGACGGGCATGTCCCGTACGGCACGAAGTGGTGTTCCGCCAGCCAGACCGCGTCGAGCCCGGCCTCCTCGGCCACCTCCGCCGACCGGACGGCGCGGTGCAGGGCCTCTCCCTGGCCCTGGCCGGGGAACTGGGCACCCAGTACAAAACTTCCAACGTGCATCGAACTTCCTGCTTCCTCGGCTCCGACACGGAGCTCCCCCGCCCGGCATAACCGCCTGACACGTGCCGAAGACACGGCCTTGCGGAGAGATTTGCGGATTGTCTGGGAATTGGGCTGTCCGGAGACCGCCCGAGGAGTGTCCGAAGGGGGATCTGTGCGGGTTGGCGGAGTACGCGTACCCCTGTGTGTCCCGCGTAGGCTTGAGTCGGCCCCTGCCCCCTGTATAGCTCCGTGAGGTGTCCCTTGTCCCCGCGTCGCAACCGTCCGAAGGACGCCGGCTCGTCCGGCAGGAGCCCGGAGGAGGACTCGTCGGACCGTTACGGCGGCTGGCAGTCCACGGAGAGCTGGCAGGGCGAGGAGTGGAGCGTGCGCCACGTGGCGGGCGCGAGCGCGCAGGGGAAGACCTACCGCTGCCCCGGCTGCGACCAGTTGATCCCCTCGGGCGTTCCGCACGTGGTGGCCTGGCCGGAGCACTCGGGCGTCGACGAGCGGCGGCACTGGCACAAGGCCTGCTGGAACGCGAAGGACCGCCGCACCTCTCGGGTGCAGCGGTCCCGTAACGCGCCCAGGTTCTGAGGGCGTCGGCCGAGTTCGGCGCGGCCGTCACACGTCCCGGCGCTCCAGGAGCACGAAGGCGGCGACGACGGCCACCGCGGTGACCCCGGCGAGCAGACCGAGCTGGGCGCCGCCGTTGCCCTGCTCGCTGTTGAGCCGGAAGACCTTGGCGAGCGAGCTGATGGCGGCGTACTCCTGCATCTTCTCGCCGATCGTCCGCAGGGTGTCGGACATCATCAGGAACGCGGGCAGGATCGAGGGCAGCAGCACGACGCCGAGCATCGTGGTGATCGCGCCCGCCGAGTGACGCATCATCGAGCCCACGGCGAGCGAGAGCACGCCGAGCAGCGAGACGTACAGCGCGCCCATGAACACGGTGGCGCCCCACGGGGCGTGGGTGTCGCCGCTGTGCAGGCTCGCGGTGAACAGGCCGATGAGCCCGATCGACAGGGCCGAGACGACGTACGCGACGGTGAAGAAGATGATCAGCTTGGCGGCGAGCACCCGGTGCCGCTGCGGCGAGGCCGTGAACGTCGTACGGATCATGCCCGTGCCGTACTCGGAGGAGACCACCAGCACGCCCAGCGTGAGCAGGCAGATCTGGCCGAGCAGCAGGCCGATGAACGCGGGCACCGTGAACGGGACGTCGGTGAAGTCCTCGTTCGTGGTCTGCACGGCGACCAGGAAGCCGATGCCGATCACCAGGAGCAGGAAGGTGCCGAGCGTCCACATCGTGGAGCGCACCGACTTGATCTTCGTCCACTCGGAGTTGAGCGCGTGCCCGAGGTGGGTGCGGGTGACGGGGATCGGCGAGGTGTACGAGGTGCCGGGCGCCGCCTGCCAGGCGGGAGCGGCGGCCGCCTGCTGCGGCATCGGGGGCTGGGGCGTGCTCATCGGGCGTCCTCGGGCTTGGTCAGGTCGGCGGCGGGCGCGGCCGTGGGTGCGGACTCGGGAGCGGCTTCGGGCGCCGGAGCCGGGGCGGGAGCCGGTGCCGGGGCGGCGGCCGGTGCCGGGGCGGGCACGGCGGCCGGTGCCGGCGTGCCCGCGGGGGCCTGGGCGTACGGGTTGGCGTTCGTGGCGCCGGGGGCGGCCGGACCGCCGTAGGGGCCCGGAGCGCCCGCACCGGGGGCCGGGGGCGCGCCGTACGGCCCGGACTGCGGCATGGCGAACGGCTGCCCGCCCTGCTGCGGCGGCAGCGGCGCGTACCAGCCGGGCTGGCCCTGGCCCGCCACCGGCAGCTGCGGCGGCGGCACGGCGCCCGGCGGCAGCTGCTGCTGGAGCCCGGCCTTCTGGTCGACGGTCGAGCGGTAGTCGACGGCGCCCTGCGTCATCCGCATGTACGCCTCCTCCAGCGAGGCCTGGTGCGGCGACAGCTCCCACAGGCGGACGTCGGCGGAGTGCGCGAGGTCGCTGATCCGGGGGAGCGGCAGGCCGGTGACCCGGAGCGCGCCGTCCTGCTCGGGCAGCACCTGGCCGCCGGCCTCGGTCAGCGCGGCGGTCAGCTTCTCGCGCTGCTGCGGCTCGGTGTCCGGGGTGCGCACCCGGGCGAAGTCGGCCGAGTTGTGCGAGATGAAGTCCTTGATGCTCTGGTCGGCCAGCAGCTGGCCGCGGCCGATCACGATGAGGTGGTCGGCGGTCAGCGCCATCTCGCTCATCAGGTGCGAGGAGACGAAGACCGTACGGCCCTCGGCGGCCAGCGCCTTCATCAGGTTGCGGACCCACAGGATGCCCTCGGGGTCGAGGCCGTTGACCGGCTCGTCGAAGAGCAGCACCTGGGGGTCGCCGAGCAGCGCGGCGGCGATGCCGAGGCGCTGGCCCATGCCGAGGGAGAAGCCCTTGGAGCGCTTTCGCGCCACGTCCTGGAGGCCGACGACACCGAGCACCTCGTCCACGCGGCGGGCCGGAATGCCCGACAGCTGGGCCAGGCTCAGCAGATGGTTGCGGGCGCTGCGGCCGCCGTGGACGGCCTTGGCGTCGAGGAGCGCGCCGACCTGACGGGGCGCGTTCGGCAGCCTGCGGTAGGGGAAGCCGCCGATCGTCACCTGACCGGAGGTGGGGTTGTCGAGGCCGAGGATCATGCGCATCGTCGTCGACTTGCCCGAGCCGTTGGGCCCGAGGAACCCGGTGACGGCACCCGGCCGGACCTGGAAGGAAAGGTTGTACACGGCCGTCTTGGCGCCGTAGCGCTTCGTCAGGCCGACTGCCTCGATCATTCTCCGCACCCATCGAAAGGTTCAGGACGTCGGGGCGCACGCCCCCGTAAGGCTTAGGAGGATATCCGGGCGCCGACGGTTCCACTCAAGGGAAAGTAAAGTCGCGCCCATCGGCCGGTGAAAGATCCAGTAGAGGGCGACGTCTCGTACGGGTGTCCTGTCAGGTACCCGTCTTCCTTGATCGGGCGGGAATTCGGCGAAAGGAAATACGCGCCCGGCCCGCGCAGAGTGAACTCCCGGGAACCGGGCGGCTTTTCAGGGACGCTGCGGCAGGGAGTCGTCCAGCGGCGGAAGATCGTCGTAGAGCCGCAGCTCGGCCGCTTCGTCGAGGTAGGGCAGGAAGTCGGTCTGCGGCAGCACCCAGCCCTCCTCGCCGAAGACCAGCGTGCCCGCCTCGCGCAGCGCCCGGTCGGCGCCCGCGCGGCGCACCCAGGTCGCCGGGTCGGGTCCGAGCAGGTCCCGCAGGCGCTCGGATCCGGCCAGCAGGGCGGCCAGCAGCTCGGACTGGTCGCCGCCGCCGGGCCTCGGCCGCCCGGTCCGCGGTTCGGCGAGCACGCCGTGCGCGCTGAAGTAGATGTACGCGCCGCCGAGCCGCTCCCCGGACGGCATCGTCATCGCGAACGCGTCACCGGGGAGTATCGCCCGCCGGTAGTCCGGGAACTCGGTGTCGTCGACGGCCTTGAGCTGCGTCGAGTCCAGCCAGGTGACCACGAGGGTCGTCTCCGCGGTCCGGTCGACGTACGGCGTCCCGGCCACGTAACCGGCCGGGCTGATGTGCCCGGAGCAGCCGACGCCTATCCCGGCGACCCGCACCGGGACCATCGGCACCGTCGCCGGGATGCCCAGCCGGGTCAGCTTGTGGGCGACCTGCCCGGGGGAGGCGTTCGAGCCGACGGCGATGACCGGGTGCCGCAGCCCCGTGCCCACCTGCCCGAGGTCGGCCAGTGCCTCGTCCAGCCGCTGCTGCGCCTGGCGCTCCTCCACGTACCACTCGCCGAGCCGCAGCGGACGCACGTCGAGCTGGAGCAGCTCGCCGCCGGTCAGCAGGGACGGTTCGGTGGTGGGCCGGCCGGGATAGGTGAGGGGCTTCTTCGCGGGCACGTCGCTCAGCCCCAGCGCTTCGAGGCTTCGGTCCTTCGTCGTCACGGTGACGCCCTCCGGGGGTGGTGTCGCGCGCATGCGGGCACAGCCTTTCACGCGAGATGGGCCGGGGCCCTCACCCCAGATGTACCCGGCGTGGGCCCGAGTCTCCCCGGCTGGGCGCGGTTGGCCTGAACCGACACCGGGAATGATGTCGCCCTTATTGTATGCGTGGGGGCGAAATCGGTTACGGGGGAAGCGAGTTGAGGCCGATGGGGCACAACCTGAGGCGATGGCGGGAACGGCTGGGGGGCGTGTCGGTGCGGGGCACGGCGCATCCGCGCTATCGCATGTCCGTTCGCTGGTGGATCGCGGGCCGCACGGTCCACGCCCTGCTGCTGATGACGCTCGGCGCGCTGGCCGGGCTCTCGGTCGTCGTGGCGGCGGCCTGGACGCTGACCGAGGACTCGGCGCGTTCGATGGCGGACCGGTTCTCGGACGGGGAGCGGCTCCTCGGCCTCAGCCTCGGTGTGCTGCGGGCCTTCGTCGGCACCGACAGTCTCGATCCCGAACCGGAGAGCACCGCCCACCAGCTGCTCGCCACGCTCGCGTCCGTGACGGGGGCGCTGGTGCCCGCGGTCCTGCTCGGCATCGTCCTGATCAAGCTGTTCGCGCTGCGGCCCTTCGAGTGGCGGCGGCGGGCCAGCATCTCGCAGGCCTGGACCGCCGACTTCCCCGGCTACTCGCGGCGGCACGCGAACAGCGAGGACGCCATCATCGCCGTGCGCTTCTACAACCGCTTCGACAATCTGTCGGTCGTCGATCTGCGGGCCCGCGCGCATCTGCGCTATCTGGAGACCTCCCCGCACGACGGCAGTCTCGTCATCTACAAGCAGTGGCTGAAGGTGCTGGACGCGCAGGGCGAACCGGCGGACGAGCGGAGCTGGCTCGCGGTCGAGAGGGGGGCGCCCTTCACGGTCTGGATCCCGGTCGAGGCGCCGGTGCCCGAGCTGCCGTTCCGCCGGATCCAGGGCAAGGACCTGTCCTCCTCGTCCGGGGTGAAGCTGCTGGTGCGGCTGACGGCACGGACCGTCGGGCTCGGCACCGAAGTCGCCGACGAGCGCTGGTTCGACCTGGAGGCCGGGGACTTCGAACTCGGCCGCTTCGTGCCGCTGCAGCCCGACCTCGGCAAGGACGTCTGGAAGTGGACCGGCTGGTCCGACTTCGACGCCCTCCTCGCCCCCACCCCGGACGAACACCCCCCACCGGTCCCGCCACCCGCCGAACCCGCCGCCCCGGCGGGGACGGCCCCCGCGAGCCTGACGGGCGGTGCCCCTGCGGACCTGACCGGAGGCGCCCCGGCGGGTCTGCCCGACGGTGAGCCTGCCGGCGCGACCAGCGGCGAACCCGCCGCCCCGGCCGGGGACGAGCCCTCCGGGCCTGAGGGCGGCGAGCCTCCCCTTCCGGCGGGGGACGAGCCTCCCGGCCCGGTCGTCGGCGAGCCCTCCGGCCCTGACGAGGTCTCCGGCCCTGATGCGGACGTCCGTCCTGGCCCGGAGAGCCCCGATGGGGACGAGCCTCCCGGTCAGGCGGGCGACCGGATTCCCGGCCCGCGGGTGACCTGACCGCGGCTCGGCGGGGTCTGGCCTTGGTCCGTCGGGGTCGCGTTCGGGTGACCTGCCCCCCAGGGGCTACGCGTCCCGCTTCTTGAGCAGGGCGTAGCCGCCCGCCAGGGCCGCGGCGACCCACAGGACCATGATCCCGAGGCCGCCCCAGGGACCGTAGGGAGTGTCGTCGATGGGGGTCACCACCCGCAGGATCCTGCTGCCCGCCTGGTCGGGGAGATAGCGGCCGACCTTCTTGGTCGCGGACACGGCCCCCAGGATGTTGGAGATCAGGAAGAAGAACGGCATCAGGATGCCGAGCGAGAGCATCGGAGAGCGCAGCATCGCCGCGACCCCCATCGAGAAGACGGCGATGAGCGTCATGTACAGCCCGCCGCCGATCACCGCGCGCAGCACCCCCGGATCACTGATCGACACCCGGTGCGTGCCGAGCGCCGCCTGGCCCACGAAGAACGTGACGAAGCTGGTGATCATGCCGACGACCAGGGCCAGGCCGGCCGCCACGGCGACCTTGCTGAAGAGGAACGTGCCGCGCTGGGGGACCGCCGACAGCGAGGTGCGGATCATGCCGGTGCTGTACTCGTTGCCGACGACGAGCACCCCGAACACGATCATCGCGAGCTGACCGAGGGTCATGCCCGCGAAGCTGATGAACGTCGGGTCGAACGTCAGCCTGTCCTGCCGGCTCATGTTGTCGAACTCGTTGTTGGACAGGATCGAGATGAGCAGGCCGAGGGCGATCGTGACGACCGCCGCGAGACTCAGCGTCCACACCGTGGACGACACGGACCGGATCTTGGTCCACTCCGACTTCAGGACCTGGGTGGCCGCCATGGTCAGCCCTTCTTCCAGTCGCCGCCCCAGCGCGGGGACGGGGGCGGGGCCGGCGCCGTGCCGGCCGGGCTCGACGCGATCTGCTGCGGCGGCGCGTCGGTGTGCGCGTGGTACTCCACCGACTCCGCGGTCAGCTGCATGAACGCCTCCTCCAGCGAGGCCTGCTGGGGACTCAGCTCGTGCAGCACGAGCTGGTGCTGCGCGGCCAGCTCCCCGATGTGGTCCGGCCGCCCGTCGTCCACTTCCAGCGCCCCGCCGCCCGTCTCCACGACGGTGATCCCCGCGCCCCTCAGCACATCGAGCAGCCGCTCGCGCTGCGGGGAGCGGACCCGGACGTACGAACGCGAGTTCTGCCGGATGAAGTCGGCCATCGAGGTGTCGGCGAGCAGCCTGCCCTGGCCGATCACCACCAGGTGGTCGGCGGTCAGCGCCATCTCGCTCATCAGATGCGAGGAGACGAAGACCGTACGGCCCTGGGAGGCGAGGGATTTCATCAGGTTGCGGATCCAGTGGATGCCCTCGGGGTCCAGGCCGTTGACCGGTTCGTCGAACATCAGGATCCGCGGGTCGCCCAGCAGCGCCCCCGCGATGCCGAGCCGCTGGCCCATGCCCAGCGAGAACCCCTTCGCCTTCTTCCGCGCGACCGCGGTGAGACCGACGGTGTCCAGCACCTCGTGCACCCGCGCCCTCGGGATGCCGTTGCTCTGGGCGAGGCACAGCAGATGGTTGAAGGCGCTGCGGCCGCCGTGCATGGCCTGGGCGTCCAGCAGGGCACCGATGTACTTCAGCGGGTCCTTCAGCCGGTCGTAGTGCTGCCCGTCGATCCGCACGTCGCCGGCGGTGGGCCGGTCGAGACCGAGCATCATCCGCATCGTCGTGGACTTCCCGGCGCCGTTGGGCCCGAGGAAGCCGGTGACGATGCCCGGTCTGACGCTGAAGGTGAGGTTGTTGACCGCCACCTTCTCGCCGTACCGCTTCGTCAGCCCCTCGAGCTCGATCATGCGGCCCACGCTAAGACGGCCCCCGGGGGCCTGCCACTTGACGACGGGCCCGGTGCCGCCGCCGACGAGCCCGTGTCGACAGCGGTGACGACGGCAGCGGCAACGACAAGGCCCGCACCCTCGGGGGAGGGAACGGGCCCTGGTGTCGTGCGGTGCGGTTACCGGGACTGCTGCGCCGGAACCCCACGGGAGATCGGCTCGTCCTCGGCCGGACCGGTGGCGGCGGCCACCGCGGCGCCCGTGAGCGTCGCGAGCATCTCGCGGACGTTCGTGAGCTGCGCGTTGATGGAGTCGCGGCGGTTGGTGAGGGCGGCCAGCTCGCGCTCGGATTCCGAGCGGATGCGGTCGGCCTTGGCGTTCGCGTCGGCCACGATGTCCTCGGCCTGGCGCTGGGCCGTCTCCACCGTCTGGCGGGCGCGGCGCTCGGCGTCCGTGCGCAGCTTCTCGGCCTCCAGGCGGAGCTGCTCCGCGCGGTGCTCGATCTCCGCGAGACGCTTCTCGGCCTTGGCCTGGCGCGAAGCGAGGTCACGCTCCGACTGCTCGCGGCGCTTGGCCAGGTTCGTCTCGAAGTCGGCGGCGGCCTGGGCGGCCTTGGCGCGGGTCTCCTCGAAGAGGGCGTCCGCCTCCTCGCGCTTGGACGCCGCGTCCTTCTGCGCCTCGGAGCGCAGCTGGGAGGCGTCGCTCTTGGCCTTCTCGACGATCCGGACGCCCTCGTCCTCCGCCTTGGCCTTGCGGTCCGCGGCGAACGACTCGGCGTCGTTGCGCACCTGCTGGGCCGCCGACTCGGCGAGCTCGCGGTGCTGCTCGGACGCGCGACGGGCCTCCTCGCGCAGGTCCTTGGCCTCCTCCTCGGCGAGGCGGAGGATCTTCTCGACGCGCGCACCGAGACCGGCGTACGACGGCTCCGCGTCGCTGACCTGGGCCTGGGCGTTCTGCGTTTCGAGATGGAGTTCCTCGATGCGCTTTTCGAGGGCGGTGATACGGGCCAGAGCGCTGTCACGGTCGGAGACGAGCTTCGAGATGCGTTCGTCCACCTGCGCGCGGTCGTATCCACGCCGCACAAGCTCGAAGCCGTAGGGGGAAGTGTCGCTCATGGGGATCCTGTCGAATGAGACCGGTGAGGTGATAGGTGGAATCCTAGGGGGCAATGCGGTGTGTCATCGAGCGGATACGTGTTTGATCTGGAGAATGACACTCCTTTTGGGTGGCCGACTGTGGGAAGGCTTGCCAGAATCTGTGACAAACCTCCCACTGAGCACGTAATGCGTGCTTCCTGCTAGCCGTCCGACGCCTTGCCGCCCGTACGGGCCGCCCCCGCGGCCGCACCCGCCTTCACTCCGCCGTCCTTGGCGCCCGCCGGGGCCTCGAAAGACTCCAACGCCTCCAGGACGTCCTGGACACGGGAGATCTCCGTGTTGATGTCCTCGCGCCGGCGGACCAGGACCTCCAGGTCGCGCTTGCCCTCCTCGACGGCGGCCTTCGCCTCCTGGATCGCCTCGGACCGGATCTTCTCCGCCTCGGAGACGAGCGAGGACTTCTTCTGCTCGGCCTCCTTCAGGAGCCCCTCGGCCTTGCGGACGGCGGCGATACGGACCTTGCTCGCCTCGGAGTTCGCCTCCGCCACCAGGTCCTTGGCCTTCGCCTCGGCCTCGGCGAGCTGCTCCTCGGCCGCCTTGATGAGCGCGTCGCACCGGTCGCCCGCGTTCTTCATCGCCTCGGACGACTCACGGCGCGCCCGCTCGTGCAGGTCCTCGATCTCGGACGTGACACGGTCGCGGAGCTCCTCGGCCCGCTCCCGGATCGCCGTCGCGTCCCGGCGCGCGCCGACCAGCAGCTCGTCCGCGTCCGTACGGGCCCGCTCCACGAGCGTGTTGCCCTCGACGGTCGCCTCGGAGACCAGCCGCTCGGCCTCGCCGCGCGCCACGCCGACCATCGTGTCGGCCTGCGACTCGGCGTCCGCCGTCGTCTTCTGCGCGCTCTGCTGCGCCTCCGCGAGCAGCTTGTCCGCCTCGGACGCCGTCTCGGTGATGAGCGTGTCGACCTGTTCGGCCGCCTCGGAGCGCTTCTTGTTGGCCTCCTGGCGCGCCTCGTCCAGCAGCCGCTCGGCCTCCTCGCGCGCCGCCGCCGTACGCCGCTCGCCCTCCTCCGTGGCCCGTACCTTGAAGCGCTCGGCCTCGGTGCGGATCCGCTCGGAGTGCTGCTGGGCGGAACCGACCGCCTCGGCGGCCTCGGCCCGCAGCCGCTCCGCGTCCCCGGTCGCGTCCGAGATGAGCTTCTCGGCCTTGGCCACGGACTCGGCGCGTACCCGCTCGGCCTCGGCCGAGGTCTCCATCGCGAGCCGGTCGGCCTCGGCCGTCGCCTCGGTGATGAGCGTGTCCACCTGCGCGGCCGCGTCCGAACGCATCCGGTTCGCGTCCTCCCGGGCGTCGGCGCGGGTGCGCGCGGCGTCCTGGTCGGCGTTCGCGATGGCGTCCGACACCTCGGTGCGCACCCTCTGGGCGTGGTCCGAGGCGTCCGAGCGGATCCGCTCGGCCTCCGCGATCGCCTCCGCGACCGTGCGCTCCGCGAGCGCGGTCGCGGCCTCCCGCTCCTCGTTCGCCTCGCGCCGCAGCCGGGCCGCGTCCTCCCCGGCCCGCTCGCGCTCGGCGTACGCGTCGGCACGGACCCGGTCCGCCTCCTCCTGCGCCTCGGTCCGCGTACGGTCCGCGGCGTGCTCGGCGGCCGAGCGCAGCCCGGTGATCTCCTCCTGGGCCTGGTCCTGGAGCCCCGCCACCGAGTCCCGCACCTGCTGCGCGGTCTGCTCGGCGCTGGAGACCATCTCCGTGGCGCGCCGGTCGGCCTCCTCGACCAGCCGTACGGCCTCGGTCTGGGCCTCCTCGACCCGCTTGCGCGCGGACGCGAGGAGCTCCTCGCTCTGCTCGCGGGCCCGCTCGCGCTCCTGGTCGGCCTCCTGGCGCGCCGAACCGAGGGTCTCCTCGGCCTCGCGGCGGCGCCGGGCGGCCTCCTCCTGGGCGGCGGCCAGCGTCTCGGCGCCCTCGGCGGCCAGGCGCTCTGCCGCGGCCTGCGCCTCGCTCCGCACCCGGTCGGCGCTGTCCTGGGCCTCCGACTTGAGCCGCTCGGCCTCCGCCGCGGCGTCCGAACGCAGCCGTACGGCGAGGGCCTCGCCCTCGGCACGGGACGCCGACGCGTCCGCGGCGGCCTCGTCGCGCCTGCGGTCGGCCTCGGTCTCGGCCTGCGCCTGGAGCGTGCGGATCCGCTCGGCGGACTCCGAACGCAGCCGGTCGATCTCCTCGGCGGCCTCGCGGCGGATGCGCTCGGCCTCCGCGCGGGCGTCGGACAGCGCCTGCTCGGCGGAGGCCACCCGCTCCTCGGCCTCGGTGTGCAGCCGGGCCAGCCCCTCGGCGGCCTCGGCCTGACGGGCCTCTATGGCCCGCTCGGTCTCCTCGCGCTGCCGTTCGGCGGCGCGCTCCGCGTCGGCCGCGATCGTCTCGGCCCGCTCCTCGGCGTCCGCGCGGTGCCGGTCGGCCTCGGTGCGGATCCGCTCCACGGCCTCCTCGGCCTGCCGGCGCAGCGTCGTGGCGCGCTCGATGGCCTCGGTACGGACCTTCTCGCTGTCCGCGGTGGCCGCCTGGCGCAGCTCGTCCGCGTCGGCCTTCGCCTTGCCGAGCAGTTCCTCGGCGGTCCGCGCGCCCTCCTCGATCTGCTGGACGGCCTCGCGCCGGGCCTCGGCGCGGATGCGCTCGCCCTCGGCGACCGCGTCCGAACGCAGCTGCTCCGCGTCACCGCGCAGCCGGCGGGCCTCCTCCTGGAGCTCGACCGTCTTGGCGCGGTACTCCTTGGTGTCGTCCTTCGCCGTGCCCTTGAGCTGCTCGGCGATGTCGTGCGCCTCGGCGCGCAGCCGGTCGGCCTCGGTCTCCGCCTCGGTGCGGATCCGCTCGGCCTCCTCGGACGCCGCCTTGGTGGTCCGCTTGGCCTCCTCGGACGCCTTGTCGAGCACGTCCTCGGCGGTACGGGCGGCCTTGGCGAGCTGGGAGGCGGTCTCCTCGGCGGTGAGGCTGCGCGCGCTCTCCTCGGCCTCCGCGACGATCGTCTCGGCCTTGCTGCGGGCGTCCGCGACGAGCTGCTCGGCCTCGGACTTGGTGGTCTCGGCCTCCTGGTTGGCCTCGCTGACCAGCCGGGCGACCTGCTCCTTCGCCGTGCGGGTGCGCTGCTCGTTGACGGACTCGGCGCTCGCGATCGTCTTCGCGGCCGCTTCCTTGGCCTCGTTGAGGACCTTGTCCGCCTCGGCCTGCGCCTCGCGCAGCGCCGTCTCCGCGGCGCTCATCCGCTGCTCGGCCGCCCGGCTCAGCTCACCGGCCTGGCGGCGGGCGTTGTCCGACTCGCTCGCCGTGGAGCTGCGCAGCTGCTCGGCGTGGTCGGTGGCCTCCTGCGCCTGCGTCGAGGCGGCGTTCAGCAGGCGTTCGGCGTCGGTGCGGGCACGGCGCAGCAGCGCCTCGGCCTCGGCGCGGGCGGCCTCGGCGTCGGTGGTGAGCCGCTGGCGCGCCTCGGCGGCGAGCCGCTCGGCCTCGGCGCGGGCCGCGGCGAGCGCCTGCTCGGCCTCGGCGCGGGACTCGTCCACCAGCCGGCGGGCCTGGGACTCGGAGCGGGCACGGAGCTGCTCGGCCCACGCCACGTTCTCGTTGACGTGGGACTCGACGGTCTGGCGGCGCTCCGCCAGCTCCTGGTCGAGCTGCTGGCGCCGGGTGACGGCCTCCTGGTGCAGCTCAGCCTGGAGCCGGGCCGAGTGCTCGGCGTGTTCCTGGAGGAGTCGCTGGGTCTGCGCACGCGCCTGGCTGATCTCGCGCTCGGCGTCCACGCGCAGCTGGTCGGCCTGCATCTGGGCATTGCGGAGCATCTGCTCGGCCTGATAGCCGATGTCGGACCCGTCGTAGGCAGGACGGGTCGCCAGACTGCGGCGCGCCTCGTGCAGCTTGGCGCGCAGCACCTCGACCTGATAGCCGCGGTCCTCGGCGTGCTGGACGGCCTTCTCCCGCTCGGTCTTCAGCCGTTCCATCTCGGCCTCGAACCGAGAGAGGTGGTCGACGTCAGCCGCCGGCTCTCGCTCCTGGCGTTCGTAGCCCCGCACTGCGCGGTCCCATCCGTCCCCTGGTCATGTAATTCCGAACGAGCACCGTTCTTCGGCCGAACGGGGCCCCCGGGGAATGGTGTCAGATCAACGGCGGAGCACGGGCTGCTGCCCCGACGCTCGCCCCCCGAAACCTGGACCCCGGCCCTTGGTCCCGCCCGCCGGAAGGCGCCGGGACCACGGCCGTCCCCCGCGAAAGGCGACGGCCGACCCCAACCCTACCGGCCCAGATATACGGAGGTCAGTGCTCAGGTGACTCAACCGCCGCCGAAGTGACCAGTTCTGTCAGTACTCCGTGGCAATCCTTGGGGTGGAGGAAGGTGATCCGGGAGCCCATGGACCCGGTCCTGGGCTCGTCGTAGAGCACCCGGACGCCCTTGTTCCGGATGTCCGCGGCGTCCCCGTCGACGTCCGCGGTGCCGAAGGCGATGTGGTGCACGCCCTCGCCGTTCTTGGCCAGCCACTTGCCCACGGCGGAGTCCTCGCGGGTGGGTTCCAGCAGCTGGAGGTAGGAGGCGCCGCCGTCGGACGTCTCGTTGATCTTGAGCATGGCCTCCCGCACGCCCTGCTCCTCGTTGACCTCGGAGTGGAAGACTTCGAAGCCGTATGTCGCACGGTAGAACTCGACAGTGGTGTCGAGGTCGAAACAGGCGATCCCGATGTGGTCGATTCGCGTCAGCATGGAGTCAGTGCAGCGCTCCCGGCGTGGTTACGCAACGTGCGCGCGATCACACTGCGGGCCGGATGACGGGTGGCCTACCGCTCAGTACATTCTCAGTAAACCCTCGTTCACTCCTCGGCTGTGCAGCCGGTAAGGGGATCGCACCTCATGTCTGGAACGAACAGCAACACCTCGGTGATCGTCGCGGGCGCCCGAACGCCCATGGGACGACTGCTGGGCTCGCTGAAGTCCTTCTCCGGGGCCGACCTCGGCGGCTTCGCGATCAAGGCCGCCCTCGACCGTGCGGGCATCGGCGGCGACCAGGTGCAGTACGTGATCATGGGCCAGGTGCTCCAGGCCGGGGCGGGGCAGATCCCGGCACGCCAGGCCGCCGTCAAGGCGGGCATCCCCATGAACGTCCCGGCCCTGACCATCAACAAGGTGTGTCTCTCCGGCCTCGACGCCATCGCCCTGGCCGACCAGCTGATCCGCGCCGGCGAGTTCGACATCGTGGTCGCCGGCGGCCAGGAGTCCATGACCAACGCGCCCCACCTGCTGCCGAAGTCCCGCGAGGGCTTCAAGTACGGCGCCATCGAGATGCTCGACGCCATGGCGTACGACGGTCTGACGGACGCCTTCGAGAACATCGCCATGGGCGAGTCGACGGAGAAGCACAACACCCGCCTCGGCATCCAGCGTCCCGTGCAGGACGAGATCGCCGCGCTCTCCCACCAGCGCGCGGCCGCCGCCCAGAAGAACGGCCTCTTCGAGGCGGAGATCACACCCGTCGAGATCCCGCAGCGCAAGGGCGAGCCGGTCGTCTTCAGCAAGGACGAGGGCATCCGCGCCGAGACGACCGCCGAGTCCCTCGGCAAGCTGCGCCCCGCCTTCACCAAGGACGGCACCATCACCGCGGGCAGCGCCTCGCAGATCTCGGACGGCGCCGCCGCCGTGGTCGTGATGAGCAAGGCCAAGGCGCTGGAGCTCGGTCTGGAGTGGATCGCGGAGATCGGCGCCCACGGCAACGTGGCCGGCCCGGACAACTCGCTCCAGTCGCAGCCCTCGAACGCGATCCTGCACGCCCTCAAGAAGGAGGGCCTGGAGGTCGGGGACCTCGACCTGATCGAGATCAACGAGGCCTTCGCGGCGGTCGCGGTCCAGTCAATGAAGGACCTCGGGGTGTCCACGGAAAAGGTGAACGTCAACGGCGGCGCCATCGCCCTCGGCCACCCGATCGGCATGTCCGGCGCCCGCCTGGTGCTGCACCTGGCCCTCGAACTGAAGCGGCGCGGCGGCGGTGTCGGCGCGGCCGCCCTGTGCGGCGGCGGCGGCCAGGGCGACGCCCTGATCGTGCGGGTGGCCAAGGCCTGACCCGCTTTCGCACGACCGACCTCTCGTGAACGGAGCTGTGATGCAGGACGTCTCCTCGCTGGTGACCCAGGCCAGGGAAGGACGGCCGCGGGCCGTGGCCCGGCTGATCTCCCTGGTGGAGGGAGCGGCACCGCAGCTCCGTGAGGTCATGGCGGCGCTGGCCCCATTGGCCGGCAACGCGTACGTGGTGGGGCTCACCGGCTCGCCCGGCGTCGGCAAGTCGACGTCGACGTCGGCGCTGGTGACGGCCTACCGGCGGCAGGGCAGGCGGGTCGGCGTCCTCGCCGTCGACCCGTCCTCGCCGTTCTCCGGCGGCGCCCTGCTCGGCGACCGCGTCCGGATGTCCGACCACGCCTCGGACCCCGGCGTCTACATCCGCTCGATGGCCACCCGCGGGCACCTCGGCGGCCTCGCCTGGTCCGCGCCCCAGGCCATCCGCGTCCTGGACGCGGCGGGCTGCGACGTGATCCTGGTCGAGACGGTGGGCGTCGGCCAGTCGGAGGTGGAGATCGCCTCCCAGGCGGACACCTCCGTCGTCCTCCTCGCCCCCGGCATGGGCGACGGCATCCAGGCCGCCAAGGCGGGAATCCTGGAGATCGGTGACGTGTACGTCGTCAACAAGGCCGACCGCGACGGCGCCGACGCCACCGCCCGCGAGCTGAACCACATGCTCAGCCTCGGCGAGTCCCGCGGCCCGGGGGACTGGCGGCCGCCGATCGTCAAGACGGTCGCCGCGCGCGGCGAGGGCATCGACGAGGTCGTCGAGGCGCTGGAGAAGCACCGGGCGTGGATGGAGGAGCGCGGCGTCCTGGCCGAGCGCCGGCTCGCCCGGGCGTCCCAGGAGGTCGAGACGATCGCCGTCACCGCGCTGCGCCGCCGCATCGGCGACCTCCACGGCGACCGCCGTCTGAGCGCCCTGGCGGAACGCATCGTCGCGGGCGAACTGGACCCGTACGAGGCCGCGGACACCCTGATCGAGGGCCTGAAGGAATCCTGACCCGCCGTGCGCGTCCCGGCCCGCCCCCGGCGCGCCGGGGCGCGGTGCGTCGTGCCCGCACCGCGCGGGTGCGCGCCGCGGGACGGCACGCCCCCTCGGGAGAGCGGCTCGCCGTGCCGGGGCGCGTCCCCGGCGAGGTCCGCCCCGGCGCTCGAAAAGGTCTGGCCGACCGCCGGGCACCGCTGTTACGTTGACGGCATGTTCCTCCTCATGGCATAGGGCCCGCCCAGGCCCGCGACGCGCACGCGGCACCGTCGCCGCGCCGTCGCGGCACTCAGGCGACCCCTGTCCCGCCTCGCTGTTGAGGAACATCACCCATGTCTGCGTCGTCCTCGCGGCCGTCCTACGCCGCGCTCTTCCGCATTCCCCACGCCCGCCGCACCTTCCTGGCGGCCATGACCGGCCGCCTCTCGTACGGGCTCGTCTCCCTGGCCATGATGCTCACCACCACCCGCGCCACCGGCTCGTACGCCGTGGCCGGCACGGTCATGGCGCTGTTCGGCGCGACGAGCGTGTTCCTGTCGCCCGCGCGGGCGGCCCTGATCGACCGGTACGGCGCCCGCCGCGCCCTGATCCCGATGGCCTCGCTCTACGCGGGCCTCCTCACGGCCTTCGCCGTCACCGCCTGGCGGCCCGGCGCGCCCGTGGCCGCCGTCGGCGCGGTGGCGGTCGCCGCGGGCGCGTGCACACCCCCGCTCGGTCCCACGATGCGCGCCGTGTGGGGCGAAGTGGTGCGGGACGAAAGGCTGTTGCAGCGCGCCTACAGCCTCGACGGTGTCGTGGAGGAGGTCCTCTTCGTCTCCGGGCCGCTGCTCGTCGGCGCGGTCGTGCAACTGGCGCCGCCCGCCGCGGCCGTGGTGCTCAGCGCCGTGCTGGTGTGGTCGGGGACCCTGGCCTTCGTCCTGTCCCCGGTCGTGGCGGGCGTCCGCCCGGCCGCCGCGCGGGCGGCGGGCGCCGGGCGCCGCCGGTGGGGCGGCCGGGCCCTCGCCCGGCCCGTGGTCGTCGCGGCGGGCGTCGGCCTCTCGCTCGGCGCGGTCGACCTGCTGGTCGTCGCGTTCGCCGAACGGCACCACCACGGCCCGGGCGTGGTGGCCTGGGTGCTGGCCGCGGTGTCGCTGGGCAGCGCGCTGGGCGGTCTGCTGAACGGCGCGGTCGACTGGCGTACGGCCCCGGGGACCCGGCTGCCGCTGCCGGCCGGAGCCCTGGGCCTCACCCTGCTCGCGGCGGGACTCGCCGACGGGCTCGGCACCCTGACCGTGGCCGTCGCCTGCGCCGGTTTCTTCGTCGCCCCGGCCCTGACCACGTCCTATCTGACGGCCGACGCCGCGGCCCCGCCGGGCTTCCGCACCCAGGCCGGGGCCTGGGTCAACACCGCGGTGAACGCCGGGAGTTCCGTGGGCACCGCCGGTGCGGGCCTGCTGGCGGGCCGGCTGCCGCTGGGGCTGTGCTTCGCGGTCTCGGGGGCACTGGCGATCGCCGCGGCCCTGGTCTGCGTACCCGGCGCACGAACCCCGCGCCCGGACACGGACGCGGGGTGCGGCGCGGCCGGCGGCGCGCGGTCCGAGGTGACGGAGGGCGCGCAACTGACCGGCTGAGCAAGGCTGTCGGGATCGTGCCGCGGGCGCGGCGAGCCGGGACCTAGGGCTTGCCGCGCTGCCCCAGCAGGTGTTCGGCGATCGGCCGCAGGGACTTGTGCAGGTCCTCCAGGGCCTCGGGCGACACCAGGTCGATGAAGTGCCGCCGTACGGAGGAGACATGGTGCGGCGAGACCTTCTTCATGGTCTCCATGCCGTGCTCGGTGAGGACCGCGTACAGGCCCCGCCGGTCGGACTCGCAGTTCTCGCGGCGCACCAGGTCCGCGTTCTCCATGCGCGTGATCTGGTGCGAGAGCCGGCTCTTGGACTGGAGGGTGGCGGAGGCCAGGTCGCTCATCCGCATGCGCACGCCCTCCGACTCGGAGAGGTTCACCAGGATCTCGTAGTCGTTCATGGTCAGCCCGAACGGCTGAAGGTCCCTCTCAAGCTGGTACGTCAACAGCCTGTTGACCTCCAGGTGGGTGCGCCAGGCGCACTGCTCCGCATCGGTCAGCCAGCGCGTGGCCGTCTCGGTCTCCATAAATGAAGTCTACCTAAAATGTTGAAATGCGAACTAGTGAGGGGTTGTGTGACGGTGCGCACGCGTTCGATGCGCGTTCGACGTCACACTCCGCAGACTACCGCTCACAGCCCGAAGCGACGCTGGAGGTCCCCCAGCTGTCCGGGAAGGCGCGGTGCCCCGGCCTGCTGCCCGTGCTGACCGGGCACCCCTCCCGCGCCCGGCACGCCCGCCTGCTGCGGGACCGCCCCCGTGGCCTGCTCGGCCATGAGGATCTCGGTGGACTGGAGCAGCACCGTGCCCGCCCCCACGAACTCGAACTGGTGCTCCTCGCCCGAGGCCCCGCCGAGGCCCGTCATCGCACGTAGACCGCCCATCACGCCGGTCATGTACCCATGGTCGTAGTGGTGGCACGGGGAGGGGCAGTCGGCCCATCCGACGAGGGCCTGCGGGTCCACCCGGATCGGGGGTTCCATGAACACCACCGGACCGTTGGACGCGGCCACGAACTTGCCGGTTCCGATCAGTGTCAGAAAGCCCGGCACGATCGACTGTTTGAGCGCGAGACTTGGCTGAAAAGCGAGCAAGTTGCCCGAGCGAATGGTCAGGTTGCCGTCGTCGAGGTCGTACGAATTCACGTCGAATGCCCGGTCGGCGAGCAGCATCTTGCCCGAGCCCTGCGCCACGACCCAGTCGCTCGCGTGCAGTGGCGAATGGAACGACGTACGGACAAGACGGTCAAGTCGACCGTGCCCGATGCCGTTGAACTCCATGGAGCCGTAGTAGGCGATCATCTTGCCCTTCTGGAGGAACCACTCGCTCCCCTTGAGCTCCACGCAGAAGGTGTACTTGTTGACGTTGTCGTCGACGGGCAGCGACATCGGATCGTGGATCACCGGGCCGCCCGGAACTCCGTACCCGCTCACAGCTTGTCCTCCGAGGCCTGGACGTACACCGAACCGCTGCCGCTCAGCTCCAGCTGGAACGCCTCGCCCGAGCCGCGTCCCACCATGTCGCGCCAGCCCAGCGCCGTGGACAGCTTGTTGCGGACGTCGCCGTGGTGCGCCACATAGGCCTGCGGGTCGACGTGCACCGTCCGCTGCGGGGTGATCGGGACCTCGAAGACACCGCCGTGCGCCATGACGGCCACGGCCCCGTGGCCCTTGAGCGTGGTGGTGAAGAGCCCCTGGCCCGTCACCTGGCCCCGCACCATGCCCATGACGCCGCCCTGCGACCCCAGGAACATCGTGCCCTGCTGGAGCGTCCCGTCGAAGGCCAGCAGCCGGTCCGCCTCGACGTACAGCGTGTCCCCGGTGAGGGTGATCACATGGACGTGGTGGCCGCCGTGCCCGAAGAACACCGTGCCCGAGCCCTCCACGGTCATCAGCGGCGTCGCCTCGTTGGCCAGACGGCGGCCGATCATCGACATCACCCCGCCCTGACCGCCCTGGATGTTGGGCGTGAACGACACCTCGCCCTTGTACGCGAGCATCGCGCCGCGCTGACTGAACAGCCGCTGCCCCGGCACCACCGTGGCCTCGACCATCTTCGAGTTCACCTCGCGGAACGCCATCTCACACATCCCCCGCGATCGTGTTGCGCTCACTGGGCTGGACGTAGACCAGTCCGTCGCCCTCGAAGCGCATCTGGAACGCCTCGCCGCCGCCCTCGCCGAGGAACGTGCGGAACGTCACACCGGACTGGAGCGTCTGCCGCACATTGCCCTGATGGGCGATGTACGCGCCCGGGTCGACCGTCAGCGGGTACTGGGCGCTGACCCGCAGCACCACCGCGGGCCCGTCCGACGTGATCGCCGCCTGGCCGTGGCCCTCGACGGTGGTCGTGAACAGACCGTTGCCCTGCGAGGCGCCGCGCAGTCCCGTGAACGTCGTGCCCGTGCGCAGGCCCGGGTCCGTGGCCAGCAGGTTGCTCGCCTCCACGTACAGCTTGTCCCCCTGGAGGGACACCAGGTTGATCTCCGAGGCCCGGTCCGCGAACCAGCACGTGCCGTGCCCCTTCACCTCCATCACCGTCATCTGCTCGCCGGTGAGACGCCGGGTCACCATCCCCCGCAGCCCCTCACCGCCCCCGCTCAGCTTCTTGAAGGCCATCTGCCCGTCGTACGCGACCATGGAGCCGTTCTTCGCCTTCACGGCGTCCCCGGTCATGTCGACGGCCAGCACCTTGCTGCCCTGAAGTCGAAACATCGCCACGGAGCGAAGGTAACCGCACCGCCGGGCGGCGGACAGGGCTCACGGGTGGATCCGTCCCCGATCCGTCCCCTAGGGGTTCCCGCCGGACGGTCCGCCGCGGTTCCCCCGCCGGAGGGTCCGCCCGGTGTGGTCCGGGCCCCGGACCCGGGATCGCCCCCGCCGGATGCCACAATGGCCGGGACGCTTGTGCGTGCGTTCACAAGGAAGCGTTCCCCCGACAGCGAATCCCACCGAAGGTGACCCGTGGACATAAAGACCGCCACCGCACTCCGCCGGCTCCGCCTGGTCTCGGCCCCCGAAGCCGTTTCCTTCCTGCTGCTGCTCGTCTGCTCGGTGCTGAAGCGGACCACGGACTTCAACGCCGTGCCCGTGATGGGCGCGGTCCACGGCGTCCTCTTCATCCTGTACGTGATCTTCTGGCTGGACGCGTGGAACCGCGCCCGCTGGAGCGCCGGCACAGGTGTCCTCTACTTCGTCCTCTCGGTCCTGCCCACCGGCGGCTTCTTCGCCGAGCGCAAGCTCAGGCGCGAGGCCGAGGACGCGGTCGTCGCCTCGCGCACCCTCGCCGACGGAGCGGTGAAGGCATGATCGTCGCCTTCTCCGTGACACCGCTCGGTGTCGGCGAGGACGTGGGGGAGTACGTCGCCGACGCCGTCCGCGTGGTCCGCGAGTCGGGCCTGCCCAACCGCACCGACGCGATGTTCACCTCGATCGAAGGTGACTGGGACGAGGTGATGGACGTCGTCAAGCGCGCCGTCGCCGCCGTCGAGGCGCGCGCGCCCCGCGTCTCGGTCGTCCTCAAGGCGGACATCCGTCCCGGAGTGACGGACGGCCTCACCTCCAAGGTGGAGACGGTGGAGCGGCACCTGTCCGCCTGACGCCCCGACCGCCCGACCGTCCGGCCGCTCTGCCCTCGGCCCCGCGGCCGCATGACGGTGTGTCGGCGGCCGGCACGCCCCGGGGCGCGAGCCCCACGTCCGAGAACCCCGGTCCCCAGGGCCGGGGTTCCGCCGTTCCGGCGGCCGGGGTCCTTGCGTGCCCGGGGACGGGTCCTCGCGTGCCGGCGGACGGGTTCGTCCGTGCCCGGGGCCGGGTTTCCGTGCCCCCCGGCCGGGTTCCTCCGTGCCCCGGGGCGGCCGGGGCGAAAGACCACCCGACCGCACGCTCCCCGTACCCGACCGGACGCGCCCCGTTCGACACATCGTCAGCCCTCCACTTGTGTGGGGGAGACGGCCGGGACGATCACCGGATCGTTCCACGACGGGAGGGCGATGTGCGGCCCGCGGGCTACGACTACGACACCTACAGCCGACTCGCCGGACCCCTGACCGAGCCGTCCGGCACCGGCTACCGGGTGCAGTACACCAAGCTCCTGTCGCGAGCGCCGCACCGGACGGCCGCCGTCGTGCTGACGGCCCTCGCCCCGGTCGTCACCGGCGCGCTCCTCGCCTACCTCGTGTGGCCCACCCACTGGGTGGAACGCGAGGGCGGCGAGCCGTGGCGGAACGCCCTCGACACCGCGATGCTCGTCACCGTCGGCCTGATCGAACTCTTCATGGCCGTCAACGTCGTGAGCATCGCGCACGCGGCACTGGCCGCGCGCGACCCCGTTCCGGTCCTCCCCGCGCACGGGACCCGGGTCGCCTTCCTCACCACGTACGTCCCGGGGAAGGAACCCCTCGCCACGGTCCGCGCCACCCTCGAAGGCGCGGTCGCCCTCACCCACACCGGCCCCCTCGACGTCTGGCTCCTCGACGAGGGCGACGACGAGCAGGCCAGGGCCCTGTGCGCGGAGCTCGGCGTCCGGCACTTCACCCGGCGCGGGGTCCCCGAGTGGAACCGCCCCGAGGGAGGCCACCGGGCCCGCACCAAGCACGGCAACTACAACGCGTGGCTCGACCTCTACGGGCACGCCTACGATTTCTTCGCCTCGGTCGACACCGACCACGTCCCGCTGCCCGGATTCCTCGAACGCATGATGGGCTACTTCCGGGACCCCGACGTCGCGTTCGTCGTCGGCCCCCAGGTGTACGGCAACTACGACAACCCCGTCACCAAGGCCGCCGAGTCCCAGCAGTTCCTCTTCCACGCCCTGATCCAGCGCGCCGGGAACCGCTACGGCTCGCCCATGTTCGTCGGCACGAACAACGTCGTGCGGATCGCCGCCCTCCGGCAGGTCGGAGGGCTGTACGACTCCATCACGGAGGACATGGCCACCGGGTTCGAACTGCACCGGCACCACAACCCGCGCACGGGACGGCACTGGCGGTCGGTCTACACACCGGACGTCCTCGCCGTCGGTGAGGGCCCCTCCACCTGGACCGACTTCTTCACCCAGCAGACCCGCTGGTCGCGCGGCGCCTACGAGACCCTGATCAAGCAGTACGGCACGGCGCTGTTCTCGATGCCGCGCGGCCGGCTCCTCTCGTACACGCTGATGCTCCTCTACTACCCGATGACGGCCGTCAACTGGCTGCTGGGCATGGTCAGCTGCTTCCTCTTCCTGTGGTTCGGGGCGTCCGGGACGCAGATCACCGCGTCCGTGTGGCTCATGCTCTACGGCGACGCCGCCGCCCTCCAGATCTGCCTGTACCTGTGGAACCGGCGGCACAACGTCTCCCCGCACGAGCCGGAGGGATCGGGCGGCCTGGCCGGCATGGCGATGTCGGCCCTGTCGGCCCCCGTCTATCTGAAGGCGCTGAGCGAGGCGGTCCTCCGCCGTCCCAGCCGTTTCGTCGTCACCCCGAAGGGCCAGGACGCCAGTGCCGACCGGCTCGGCACCTTCCGCGTCCACCTCGGCTGGGCGGCGCTCCTCGCCGTCTCGCTCGGTGCCTCGGCCGTCCTCGGCCACACCCACGCGGCGATGCGGGCCTGGGCGCTCCTGGCCATGGGCATCTCGCTCGCCCCGGTCGCGGTCTGGCTCCGCACCCGCGCCGCGGAGCGCCGGACCCGGTCGCTCGCGCCCGCTCCCGTACGGCTCCCCGACAGCCGGGAGGCGGTGACGGCCGCCACCCCCGTCCCCGCCGCCGGCCCCACGACAGGAGGCACCTAGTCCATGGCGTCCCGGCCCTCCACGAAGACGTACCGGCCCTCGAAGCGGACGAGGAGGACGCTGCTCGGCATCGCGGGCCTCGCCGTCGTCGCGGGGCTCAACGCCCCGGCCGCGCTCGGCCTCGCCGGTGAGACCTACCACGCGTACGAGATCTCCCGGCCCG
Organism: Streptomyces sp. NPDC127038; assembly: GCF_042725875.1. NCBI lineage: Bacteria > Bacillati > Actinomycetota > Actinomycetes > Kitasatosporales > Streptomycetaceae > Streptomyces > Streptomyces sp. NPDC127038. The sequence goes on from NZ_JBHXDQ010000037.1 coordinate 51,750, forward strand.
CCTACCAGGCGCGGTACGGCTCCTGGAGCGGGGTCGACATCCCCGCGCGGTACCGCACCAACGCGATCCACGCGGCCCTGCTGCACACCGGGAAGGTGCTCATCGTCGCCGGGTCGGGCAACGAGCAGAAGAAGTTCGACCAGGGGTCCTTCGACACGATCCTGTGGGACCCGAAGGCGAACACCTTCAAGAGGATCCCCACACCGGACGACTTCTTCTGCTCGGGACACGCCCAGCTCCCCGACGGCAGGCTGCTCGTGGCCGGCGGCACCGCCCGCTACGAGAAGCTGGACGGCGAGGTCGTACGGGCCGGCGGCGGCATGCGGGTGAAGAACGAGAACCCCGACAAGGACGTCGTCCTGGGGAAGGGCACCGTCTTCCGCTCACCGGCCGGCGTCGACTACGTCAGCAGGGTCGACGTGACGGTCCCCAGGGCCAGGCGGAACCAGGTCGTCACCTACGACCGCAAGGGTGTGATGCAGCCCTGGCGGACCGAGGTCACCGCCGGGGAGGCCCGGGTCTTCGTGGAGGCCGAGGAGAAGGGGCCCGGTTCGGTCACCGACCGGCAGGCCCAGTACGAGATCGTCGGCCTGAGCGGCGAGGACGCCCGCAACACGTACGGCCTCTCGGAGAAGATCACCCTGGCGAAGCAGGACTTCCAGGGCATCAGGGCCGCCTACGAGTTCGACCCCAGGGCCGAGCGGTACATCCCCGTCGACCCGATGGCCAAGGCCCGCTGGTACCCGACCCTGGTGGGGCTGGACGACGGACGGGTCCTCGCCGTGTCCGGCCTCGACGACGTCGGGGTGATCGACCCCGGCGACACCGAGATCTACGACCCGGCGACCAAGCGGTGGAGCCCCGGGCCCCACCGCTACTTCCCCACCTACCCGGCCCTCTTCCTCACCGAGGGGGGCAAGCTCTTCTACCCGGCCTCCAACGCCGGGTACGGACCCGCCGGCCAGGGCCGCGAACCGGGCCTGTGGGACCCGCGGACCAACACGTTCCAGAAGGTGCCCGGCCTGCGGGACGCCGACCGCACGGAGACCTCCGCCTCGCTCCTGCTCCCGCCCGCACAGGACCAGAAGGTGATGATCCTCGGCGGCGGAGGCGTGGGCGAGTCCAGGAAGTCCACCGCCCGCACCGCCGTCGTCGACCTCAAGAAGAACAACCCGGTGTTCGAGGACGGCCCCGACCTGCCCCAGGGAACGCGCTATCTGAACAGCGTGATCATGCCGGACGACACCGTCTTCACCACCAACGGATCCCGCGACTACCGGGGCCGCGGCGCCAGCAACATCCTCAAGGCGCAGTTCTACGATCCCCGCACCAACACCTTCCGCGAGGCCGCGGCCCCCCGCGTGGGCCGCAACTACCACTCCGAGGCGCTGCTCCTGCCCGACGGACGCGTCGCCACCTTCGGCTCCGACCCGCTCTTCGACGACCGGAAGAACACCAAGCTGGGTCACTTCGAGCAGCGGATGGAGATCTTCACCCCGCCCGCGCTGCACCGCGACGGGGCGAGTCGCCCGGTGCTGGGCCCAGGTCCCGAGGAACTCGACGTGAACCACCGGGCCACGTTCGCCACCGCCCGTCCGGAACGGATCGCCAAGGCCCGGCTGATGCGGCCGAGCGCGGTCACCCACACCACGGACGTCGAGCAGCGGTCGATCGAGCTGGGGCTGACGAAGACGGCGGACTCGGTCACCGTCGACGTGCCGAGGGACCCGGCGCTGGTGCCGCCCGGCTGGTACATGCTCTTCGTGACGGACGCGCGGGGCACGCCGTCCGAGGCGAAGTGGATCCACGTGCGGTGACGCCCCGGGGCGCGGCGGCGGTCAGCCGGCCGGGCCCCGGGTCAGCTCCAGGGCGTACTCGGGCCACCACCGGCCGGCCGCCGGTCCGCCCCCGCATTCCCCGTCCGACTCGCCGGGCCGCTTGATCCACAGATAGGCGTCGAGGGCCGGTTCGCCGGTGGCCGTGGTCGGCGGGGTGCCGAGCGCCCGGCCCGGCGGGTTGCACCAGACCCCCTCCAGCGGACCGTTGCCGTTGCGGCTGGTGTCGACGACGAAGTGCTTGCCGCCGAGCCTGCGGGACAGACCGACGCCGTACTCCTTGCTGGCCGCGTCCGTCTGGAAGTTGGAGACGTTGAGCGAGAAGCCGTCGGCGTCCGCGACGCCCGCCCGCTCCAGGGGCCCGACCAGCCTCCCGGAGTCCGGGATCCAGGACGGGTTGCCGGCGTCCAGGTAGACCTTGGTGCGCGGCTGCCGCTTCAGCCGGACGACCGCATCGGCCAGCAGCCGCTCGCGTTCGTCGTGGTACTCGCCCGGAGTGCAGCCGTCCACGATGTGGGCGACCGCGTCCGGCTCCAGGACCACCAGGGCCCGGCCGTCACCGAGGGCGTCGGCGAACCGGCCGATCCACCGCCGGTAGGCGTCCGCGTCCGCCGCCCCGCCCGCCGAGTGCTGGCCGCAGTCCCGGTGCGGGATGTCGTACGCGACGAACAGCGCCGTCCGTCCCTCCCGGGTCGCGGAGCCGATCGCCGACCCGACCGCCGGGCCCGGGTCGGTCTCGCCGGCCGGCCACAGCGCGACCGGCTCCCGCGCGATCCGCCGCAGCGAGGCGGCGTCCGCGGCCCGGCCCTGCCGGCGCCACAGCTCGATCTGCCGGGCGGCCGGGCCCCGCGGGTCGACCCAGAAGGGGGAACGGGCACCGGCGTCCGTCCGGGTGGAGGCGCCACCGGCGACCGGGGCCCGTCCCGCCTCGGGCGCGGACCCGCAGCCCGCCGTGAGTCCGAGCACCGCGAGCGCCGCGAGGGCGTGGATCAGCCGGGGCATGCCGCTCCCTTGCGCGAGGGTGACCAACGGTCACCAATCGTGGCACAGGCGGACATTGCGGCGGGGAAGCGGCGTGGCGCGGCCGTCCCCGGTCAGCCGCCGCCCGACGCCAGCGCGATGCCGAGCGGGGTCCGCTCGTACAGCACCTGGTGCCCGTACCGGCGCGAGACGAGGAGGCCCGCGTCGCGCAGGGCGGTGAGATGCGCGGAGACCGACGACGGGGCGAGGCCCAGCCGGTGCGCGAGCGAGGTCGTGCCGGCCGGTTCGTCCAGCGCCGTGAGCACGGCGGCCCGCCCGCGCCCCAGGAGCCGTACGAGCGCGTCGGGACTGCGGTCCGCCGGTTCGGTCCACAGGCCGCCGATGCCGCGCGCGGGGTAGACGAGGGTCGCCTGCCACGGGGGTTCGAAGCCGCTGATCACGTCCGGCCACGAGAACACGCTCGGCATCAGGACCAGGCCCCGGCCGGCCAGATGCCGTTCGTGCCGGCCGCCGACCTCGACGGTCAGCGTGTGGGAACGCCAGCCGAAGCGCCGGTCGATCTCCGGGAGGAGCCCGCCGAGGCCGACCTCGGCGAGCCGCCGGGAGTGGAAGGCGACGTCGGCGTCCAGCAGGGCGCGCAGCCGTGGCCAGTCCGGTTCGACGAGGGTGTGCCAGGCCTGTTCCAGCAGGTCCGTCAGCTCCCGCACCATGCGGACGGGGTCGGCCAGCAGGGCCCGGCCGCGCGGGGACGCCAGGGCGCCTGGGGTTTCGGCGAGCGAACGGGCGCTCTCCTGCCGGGCCAGGTCCGGGTCGGCCGCGCGGACGGCGGCGATCTCGTCCTCGAAGGCCGCCGCATGGCCCAGCGGGGGTGGCCCGAGCCAGTCGGGGGAGTAGCCGCGCCGGGGCATCAGCAGCCACAGCGGGGAGAGGTCGAGCCCGTCGGCGGCCGCGCGCATACGGCGCAGCCAGGGCGCGTGATAGCCGTGCCGCGCTGGCCGGTTGAGCGTGCGGACCGCCTCCTGCGTCTCCCAGAGCGGCGACACCGCGAAGCGGCAGTTGAGGAGGTCGTCCTCCCCGAAGTGCAGCAGTGACGGCATGGAACGACCCCGGAAGATTCGGCTGGAGCCGAAACTCTACGGCTCCGCGACGGATCCCGGCACGCTGACCCCCATGCCGGAACCAGCCCCGAAGCCCACGACGACCGTGCCGACGCGCACGACGACCGTGCGGACGCCGACGCCCACGACGACCGTGCCGAAGCCGACGCCCACGACGGAGAACATCGCCACGCCCGCCATGCCCGCCATGCCCGCCACGCCCGCCATGCCTGCCACGCCCGCCGCGCCCGCCGCGCCGGACCCCGCGGCACCCGCCGGGGAGGGGGCCATGCAGGGAACAGGCGGGCGGGCCGGGCCGGCCGGGCGGGCCGGGTACGGGCCCGTGTTCGCCGTGCCCGAGTTCCGGGCCGTGTTCGTCGCGCACGCGTTCTCGCTGCTCGGACTCGTCGTCAGCGAGATCGCGCTCTCCGTCCTCGTCTACGGCCTGACCGGCTCCCCGCTGCTCAGCGCCCTCACGTTCGCGCTCGGCTTCCTGCCGTACCTGATCGGCGGGACCCTGCTCGCGGGAGTCGCGGACCGCTTCCCCGCCCGCCGGGTCCTGGTGGTGTGCGACCTGGTGTGCGCGGGCTGCGTGGCCGTGATGGTGCTGCCGGGCGCGCCCGTCGCCGTACTGCTCACCATGCGGGCCGCGCTCGCGCTGGTCGCCCCGGTCTTCCAGGGCACCCGGACCGCGACCCTCGCCGACGTCCTCGGGGACGGCGAACTGTTCGTGCTCGGCCGCTCCCTGCTGCGCATCCTGTCGCAGAGCGCGCTGCTGGCGGGCTTCGGCACGGGCGGACTGCTGCTCACCGTCGTCTCCCCGCGGCACGCGCTCCTCGTCACGGTCTGCACCTTCCTGGCCTCCGCCGCGCTGCTGCGCCTCGGCACCCGGCGGCGGCCCGCGCGGGCGGACCGGGGCCAGGCGCTGGTGCGCGACTCCCTGCGCGGCGCCCGCCAGGTGCTCGCCGACCGGCGGATCCTGGCGCTCCTGCTGCTGTTCTGGGTGCCGCCGATGTTCGTCGTGGCCCCGGAGGCGCTCGCGGCGCCGTACGCCGAGGGGCTCGGCGCCGGTACGGCGGGGCTCGGTCTGCTGATGTGCGCGCTGCCCGTCGGCACGATCGCGGGGGAGCTGTTCGCCGGGGCGCGGCTGCGGCCGGCCACCAGGAACCGGCTCACGCTGCCCCTGGTCTGCCTCACCCTGCTGCCCTACGCGGCGTACGCGCTGCGGCCGGGCCTGGGCTGGTCACTGGCCCTGCTGGTGCTCGCCGGCGCCGGATCGGCGTACACCCTCGGCCTCGACCAGTGGTTCGTGCGGGCGGTGCCGGACGAACTGCTCGGGCGGGCCATGACGCTCAACTCGGCCGGGCTGATGACGATCCAGGGCGTGGGCATGGCCCTGTCGGGCGTCGTGGCCGAGTTCGCCGGGGTCAGGGCGACGATCGTGGGCGCGGGCGTCCTCGGGACCGCCGCCTGCGCGGCCCTGGCGGTCGCCGCCCGGCGCGCCGAGCACGCGGCCGCGCGGGAGGGGCACGCCCCGGCCCGGTAGGAGTGGGCCCCGGCCCGGCCCGGTAGGAGCGGGCCCCGGCCCGGCGAGGGGGACCCGCCCCGGCCCGGCGAGGGGGACCCGGCGGCTCCCCGGTCCCGTCCCCGCGGGGCCCCGATATCGAAAAGCGAGACAGGGCTGACCACGATGTGACCGGCCGGTAAGGTCGTCGGCGTGCCGAAGCCGCTCAGCCTTGCCTTCGATCCCATCGCCCGCGCCGACGAACACTGGCGGCAGCGCTGGGGCGCCGTGCCGTCCATGTCCGCGATCACCTCGATCATGCGCGCGCACCAGATCCTGCTGGCCGAGGTGGACGCGGTCGTCAAGCCGTACGGACTGACCTTCGCGCGCTACGAGGCACTGGTCCTGCTCACCTTCTCCAAGGCGGGCGAGCTGCCGATGTCGAAGATCGGCGAGCGGCTCATGGTGCACCCGACCTCCGTCACGAACACGGTGGACCGGCTGGTGCGGTCCGGGCTCGTCGACAAGCGGCCGAACCCGAACGACGGCCGGGGCACGCTGGCCTCCATCACGGACAAGGGCCGCGAGGTCTGCGACGCGGCCACCCGCGACCTGATGGCGATGGACTTCGGGCTCGGGGTCTACGACGCCGAGGAGTGCGCGGAGATCTTCGCGATGCTGCGCCCGCTGCGGGTCGCCGCGCACGACTTCGACGACGAGTAGTCCGGCCCGCTCCCGCGGGAGGCGGGGCCGGAGCGGGCCCGGCCCGGGGGTGCGTGAAGATCGCGCAAATAGGGTGGTTACCCTCGTGCCATGAAGAAGAGCGTGTTGACCCGCTACCGCGTCATGGCCTACGTCACCGGCGTGCTGCTGGTTCTGCTGTGCCTCAGCATGATCGCCAAGTACGGCATGGGCATCGACGGGGCCGCGGACTTCACCCGCGTCGTCGCGATCGCGCACGGCTGGCTGTACGTCATCTACCTGATCTTCGCCTTCGACCTGGGCTCCAAGGCGAAGTGGCCGGTCGGCAAGCAGCTCTGGGTGCTGCTGGCGGGCACGATCCCCACGGCCGCCTTCTTCGTGGAGCGCCGCATCAGCCACGAGCTGGAGTCCAAGGTCGAGGACGCCGCCGCCCCCGCGGTCGCCGAGGTCTGATCCACACCGCCGTACGAGACCGTACGGCGGTTTGCCATCGACATTTACTAGGACGTCCTAGTAAATTTGAAGGCATGGACGCTCACGCCATCGAGGAAGGCCGCCGACGCTGGCAGGCCCGTTACGACGCTTCGCGCAAGCGCGAGGCCGACTTCACCACGCTCTCGGGTGATTCCGTGGAGCCGGTGTACGGTCCCCGGCCCGGGGACAACTACGAAGGCTTCGAGCAGATCGGCTGGCCCGGGGAGTACCCCTTCACCCGCGGGCTGTACGCGACCGGCTACCGGGGCCGCACCTGGACCATCCGGCAGTTCGCCGGGTTCGGCAACGCCGAGCAGACCAACGAGCGCTACAAGAAGATCCTCGCCAACGGCGGCGGGGGCCTCTCGGTGGCCTTCGACATGCCGACGCTGATGGGCCGCGACTCGGACGACGCCCGTTCCCTCGGAGAGGTCGGGCACTGCGGTGTCGCGATCGACTCCGCGGCCGACATGGAGGTCCTCTTCCAGGACATCCCGCTCGGTGACGTCACCACGTCGATGACGATCAGCGGCCCCGCCGTGCCGGTCTTCTGCATGTACCTGGTCGCCGCCGAGCGCCAGGGCATCGACCCCGCGGTCCTCAACGGGACGCTCCAGACCGACATCTTCAAGGAGTACATCGCGCAGAAGGAGTGGCTCTTCCAGCCCGAGCCGCATCTGCGCCTCATCGGCGACCTGATGGAGCACTGCGCCGAGAAGATCCCCGCGTACAAGCCGCTGTCCGTCTCCGGGTACCACATCCGTGAGGCCGGCTCCACGGCCGCGCAGGAGCTCGCCTACACGCTGGCGGACGGCTTCGGCTACGTGGAGCTCGGCCTCTCCCGCGGCCTCGACGTGAACGTCTTCGCTCCCGGGCTCTCCTTCTTCTTCGACGCGCACGTCGACTTCTTCGAGGAGATCGCCAAGTTCCGCGCGGCGCGCCGGATCTGGGCCCGCTGGATGCGGGACGTGTACGGCGCCACCTCCGAGAAGGCGCAGTGGCTGCGCTTCCACACGCAGACCGCCGGTGTCTCGCTGACGGCCCAGCAGCCGTACAACAACGTCGTCCGCACCGCCGTGGAGGCGCTCGCGGCGGTCCTCGGCGGCACGAACTCGCTGCACACCAACGCCCTGGACGAGACGCTGGCCCTGCCCTCCGAGCAGGCCGCGGAGATCGCCCTGCGGACCCAGCAGGTGCTCATGGAGGAGACCGGCGTCGCCAACGTCGCCGACCCGCTGGGCGGTTCCTGGTACGTCGAGCAGCTCACCGACCGGATCGAGGCCGACGCGGAGAAGATCTTCGAGCAGATCAAGGAGCGCGGGCTGCGGGCGCACCCGGACGGGAAGCACCCCATCGGTCCCATCACCTCCGGCATCCTGCGCGGGATCGAGGACGGCTGGTTCACCGGCGAGATCGCCGAGTCGGCGTTCCAGTACCAGCGCTCGGTGGAGAAGGGCGACAAGCGGGTCGTCGGCGTCAACGTCCACCACGGGTCCGTGACCGGCGACCTGGAGATCCTCCGGGTCAGCCACGAGGTGGAGCGGGAGCAGGTGCGGGTGCTCGCCTCGCGCAAGTCGGGGCGGGACGAGGTGGTCGTGCGGGGGGCGCTGGACGCGATGCTCGCCGCCGCGCGCGACGGGTCGAACATGATCGGCCCCATGCTGGAGGCGGTTCGCGCGGAGGCGACGCTGGGTGAGATCTGCGGTGTCCTGCGCGACGAGTGGGGCATCTACGTCGAGCCGGCGGGCTTCTGACCGACCCGGGGCCCCCGTGCTCCTGGCTCCGCCCGAGCCAGGGGTTCGGGGGCCCTTGCCGGTACTGGCAACCGTCCGCCCGCGCCAGAAGCCCTTTTCCTCGCCCCCTCCGCCCCTACCCGACCCGTACCCAGGGGCGCCGCCCCCGGACCCCCGCTCCTCAAACGCCGGAGGGGCTAAGACTTTCCCCGGCCCGAGCTGAAAAGTGACAGGCCGGAGCTGAATCTCTCCCGGCCGGAGCCGAAATGGGGACGCAGCCGCAGCCGGCATCCGGCGCGAGGGGCCGTGCCGGTACATCGATGGCCGTCGCCACCGACGCCCACACCTCACCCAACGGCGACGGGCTGATGCACCGGCACGGCCCCGACCCCCCCACCGGACCGATCCTTCAGTCCGCCGTAGGCGTCGTCGCGCCGGTCAGGCCCACCAGGAGGACCTGGGTGAAGGCGCGGACCCAGGCCTCGTCCGCGGGCTCCGCGCTGACCAGGGTGCGATGGACGACCGCCCCGGCGACCACGTCGAAGATCAGCGCCGCGGTGCGGTCGGCGGCGGCCGGGTCCGCCTCCGGCGGCAGTTCGCCGCGCGCCTGCGCCCGGGCACGGCCCTCCATCACCAGGCGCTTCTGCCGGTCCACGATGGACGTACGGATGCGCTCCCGCAGCGGCTCGTCCCGGGTGGACTCCGCGACCACGGCCATCAGCGCCGTCTTCGCCTCCGGACGGTCCAGGATCGCCGCGAACTGGAGCACCACACCCTCGATGTCGGCGGCCAGACTGCCCCGGTCGGGAAGCTCCAGCTCGTCGAACAGCTCGGCCACCGCGTCGACGACCAGTTCGTTCTTGCCCGCCCAGCGGCGGTAGAGGGTCGTCTTGGCGACGCCCGCGAGGGTCGCCACGTACCCCAACGTCAGCTTGGACCAGCCCAGTTCGACCAGGGCCGTACGCGTCGCCTCCAGGATCGCGGCGTCCGCGGCGGCGCTGCGGGGGCGGCCCGTACGGGCGGCCTGGGAGCGACATTGCATGCCGTTGACCATATCCGGCCGCTGCACCGGCCGATATCCGGCGGTTGCGTGAAGCCGTGAGGGAGATCACCGGGAGACGGTACGCGGGCGTGTCTCCGTACAGTTACGCTACGACTCGTAGCGAAAGCTCGAACGCGGCGACAACCGCACAGGCGCCAGGTGGGGACCCGGCGCCGAACAGGCCTGACACAGCCTGGCTTTCACGACGCTTTTCACACGTGCGCGAGGAAGGGGGAGGATGTACTCATGCAGCCACGGAACATGTCCATGAGCGGAGTCGTCGACCTCGCCGCGGTGAAGGCGGCCCAAGAGGCCAAGGCGAAGGCGGAGCAGGCGCGCGCCGAAGCGGCCAGGCAGGGCGGAGGCGGGGCCGTGACACCCGCGAGTCTCGTCATCGACGTCGACGAGGCAGGATTCGAGCTGGACGTCCTCCAGCGCTCCACCGAGGTGCCCGTCGTCATCGACTTCTGGGCCGAGTGGTGCGAGCCCTGCAAGCAGCTGAGCCCGCTCCTGGAGCGGCTGGCGGTCGAGTACAACGGGCGCTTCGTGCTCGCCAAGATCGACGTCGACGCCAACCAGATGCTGATGCAGCAGTTCGGGGTCCAGGGGATCCCGGCCGTCTTCGCGGTGGTGGCCGGCCAGGCCCTGCCGCTCTTCCAGGGGGCCGCCGCCGAGGCGCAGATCCGCGGGACCCTCGACCAGCTCGTCCAGGTGGCCGAGCAGCGCTTCGGCCTGACCGGTCTGACCGTCGACGCCGACGGCGGCGCGGACGGATCCCCGGTGGCGCGCGAGGTGCCGGCCGGACCGTACGACGCGCTTCTGGAGGCCGCCGTACAGGCGCTGGACGCGGGCGACTTCGGCGGTGCCGTCCAGGCGTACAAGAACGTGCTGAGCGACGACCCGGGCAACACGGAGGCCAAACTGGGCCTGGCGCAGGCCGAGTTGCTCCAGCGCGTGCAGGGCCTGGACCCGCAGAAGGTGCGCCGGGACGCCGCGGAGAAGCCCGGCGACGTGGCGGCTCAGATCGCCGGGGCCGACCTGGACCTCGTCGGCGGCCACGTGGAGGACGCCTTCGGGCGGCTCATCGACACGGTGCGGCGCACGGCCGGCGACGACCGGGACGCCGTACGCGTGCGGCTGCTGGAGCTCTTCGAGGTGGTCGGTGCCGACGACCCGCGCGTCGTCGCGGCGCGCCGGGCGCTCGCCAGGGCGCTGTTCTGACCAGTCCGTAAACGCCAGGGCTTGTGATGCCCGGGTGAAAGATTGGCCGACAGGGACAGATGTGGCCGCGCTTTACCAAAACTTGGTAAACGCGGCCGCTGTTACTCGTAGTAAGTCGAGGCCGTTGAACTGTCTGGTTCCGTCCGGGATTTGACCACTGTGTCACCCCCGGTGGTGCCACCCTGAGTCGCCGCCCGACGCCGCCCGGTCGTTCTTCGGTTATCCCGCCGTTACTAGCCAGTAACGAACCCCCTTGTGCACGCGGCGAGAATGCACCACGATCGGCGACGCTCGGTCCATTCCCGCACCCCGACAGCCAATCGGGACGGCGGACTTTCTGGGTCCCCACCGAGTAGGACCGACAGCAGTGCGATCGGTTCTTGGGCAGGGGGGTCTTCGCCGTCCGGCGGAGCCTGTCCAGCAGGTTGTGCGTGATGTGTGTCAGGCGCGACCAGTGGTTGTCGCTCGGGGGTGATCGCCGGTGATTCGGGTGCAGTCCGCACCGTCGGGTACAGGCGCTCTCCTTCCCGAGGACGTAGCACTTCTCCCATCCCTGCCCGGCTGAGCCGCCGCAACGTGGCAGTCAGGGCCAGGAGATGTACGTCCGAGAAGGAGGAAAAATTATGTCCCAGGTGCGTGGCGGGACCAGATGGAAGCGGTTCGCCGTCGTCATGGTGCCCAGCGTGGCAGCCACGGCAGCGATAGGTGTCGCCCTTGCGCAGGGTGCTCTCGCCGCATCGTTCAGTGTCTCCGGCCAGTCCTTCAAGGTGTCCGCGGACAAGCTTGACGGTCAGGGCTTCTCGCAGTACGGCGCCCTCGACCAGGGCACCGGTCTTGACGGCAAGGCGGCGCTGCACCCCGTCGCGGTGTCGGCGTTCAAGAGCGCCGACATCACCGGCATGTGCCAGTCCGTCGTGACTCCGGACATCCCGCTGCTCGGTTCCGTCAGCCTCGTGCTGAAGGCCGGCGGCAGCGGTACGCCGGTTCACGCCGACAACCTGTACATCGATGTCCAGGACCTCGGCGCCGACGCGACGTTCAAGAACATCGACATCGGTGTTGCCGCCAAGGACGCCTCCAAGGGTCCGGGCATGAAGGGCGGCGGCGAGCAGGCCAACCCCTACGGGTTCGCCCAGCAGGCCGAGTCGGCCACGCTGACCGGCGTGAAGCAGACGGCGTGGGCGACCACGGCCGGCACCTTCAAGCTCAGCGGTCTCCAGATGTCGGTGTCCGCGGGCACCCACGAGTGCTTCTAAGCACCACAGGGGTGGGCGAGGAGGCTCAGGCCGCTTCGCCCGCCCCGTCCGCTCCGCCCGTCGTACGCGGAGCACCAACGCGTACTTCTCACAGCAATGCCGTTCCAGGGAGCTGTATCCATGAGCGCCGAGACCCCTGCCGCGCCCGGTCAGAACGATGAGCACTACCTCCAGGTGTTCCGGCGGAAGTTCCGTGACTGGAGGGGCGATCGCCCGTTCTGGGCCGGTCTGTACATCGTGTTCGGCGGTTTTCCCATCGCCTACTTCCCGTACGCGCACCTGCACCTCGGTCACCTGACGCTGGCGATGTCCACCACCGCCGGAGCCGGTTCCCTGATCATCGGCGTGCTCCTCGTCGTGCTCGGGATCAGCCTCTGGTTCCAGAAGCACGTGCGGACGTTCGCGGGTGTCGCCGCGATCCTCCTCGCCCTGGTGTCCATCCCGGTGGCCAACCTGGGCGGCTTCCTGATCGGCTTCCTGTTCGCCCTTCTCGGCGGCGCCATGGCGGTCTCCTGGGTTCCCGGCGAACCCGAGGAGGGCTACGCCGCGCCGAAGTCCCTCGACAAGCAGGACGTGCCGGAGGCCGTGGTCTCCGAGCCTGCCGGGCCCGGGGCGGCGGACGGCGCGGGCGACCCGAACGATCTGTCAGGAACGAGCCCGACCAACGGGGCGAACGGGAGGCACAGTGCCGGCTGACGAGGTGACCCATGGGACTGATGTGGAGGAGTCCCGTGTGAGAGCCGGAACCGGGCCGCGCCACGCGGCCCCGAGGAAGCCGCTGTTCACCAGGTTCCAGATGCCCGCCGGCAAGGTGATAGCCATAGCGGCGATGCCGACGGCCGTGCTCATGGGCATGGGCTTCACCCCGACGCTCGCCCAGGCCGACGACCACTCCACCTCCAAGAGCCTCACGGCCGAGGAGTACCAGGCGTGCGTCGAGGCCGTCACGGGCAAGGACGCGCCGGACACGGCGTCGCCCTCCGCGTCGGCGAGCGCGAGCTCCTCCTCCGCCGAGGCCACGCCGAGCCCCTCCGCGTCGTCCGACACCGCCGCCAAGGACAAGACCTCTTCGTCGGATTCAGGTTCCGACGACAAGGCCGGGTCCACGGCGTCCCCGTCGGCCTCCGCGAGCGCACCGGACAAGACGGCGGACAAGGCGGCGGCCTCCGCGGCCTCCACGCCCACGCCCTCGGCGTCCGAGAGCAGCAAGAACCCGCTCGACCCGCTGGGCGTCGGTGACGCCATCAAGAAGATCCTCACGCCCGACGAGACGGCGAGCTCCACCCCGGAGCCTTCCGCGTCGCCGAGCGCGAGCACCACGACGGCCGGCACGAGCGCCACGGACACCCCGGCGGACACGGCCGGCAAGGTCACCAAGACGGTCGAGGACACCACCGACAAGGTCACCGACACCGCGTCGAAGGCGGCCTCGGACGCCACCGAAGCGGCCAAGGACACGGCCGCCGCGGTCACCGAGTCGCCCAGCCCGTCCGCGAGTTCCACCACGGACCCGGCCGACTGCCCCGTCGCCACCGACGACACGGGCGGCGTGGACAACTCGGTCGCCCTGCCGACCGACCCCTGGTACCTCAACGCCAGTTCGCTGCTCCTCAAGGGCGCCGACTACCAGGGCATAGTCAAGGTCAGGACGGCCGACGGCACCGTCAAGAAGGTGCTGAAGTACGTCATATCCGACGGCACGGACATCGGTGACCTGCACCAGACGGTGGAGGACAAGCAGTCGGGCAAGACCTATCACGTGCAGGCCGCGGCGGGTTCGACGTCCACCATCCGCGACGGCAAGACGATCATGTACACGGAGAGCATATCCGGGAACCTGCTGGGACTCATCCCGGTCACGTTCGACCCGGACAACCCTCCGCCGCTGAACATCCCGCTGATCTACTTCACCAAGGTGAAGGTCGTTCAGGCCGGCCAGTTCGGCGGGACCCTGCACGTCCCCGGACTCCACCAGTACACGACCGGCTGAGTCGTCCAGAGCCCGTCCGGGAGCCGCACAGACACTGAGGGCGCCCCCTGTTCGCCGGGGGCGCCCTCAGTGTCCGTGCGGCGGCGGTGATCAGGCGTGGTTGCCCTCGCCCAGGTGGTGCACCCGGACCATGTTGGTGGTGCCGGCGACACCGGGAGGCGAACCGGCGGTGATCACGACGACGTCGCCCTCGTTGAACCGCTTGAGCTTCTGCAGCTCGTGGTCGACGAGTTCGACCATCTCGTCGGTGCTGTTCACGAACGGCACGACGTGCGACTCGACGCCCCAGCTCAGCGTCAGCTGGTTGCGGGTGCCCTCGTCCGTGGTGAAGGCCAGGATCGGCTGGGCGGCGCGGTAGCGCGAGAGACGGCGGGCGGTGTCACCGGACTTGGTGAAGGCCACCAGGCCCTTGCCGCCGAGGAAGTCGGCGATCTCGCAGGCGGCGCGGGCGACCGAACCACCCTGCGTGCGCGGCTTCTTGCCCGGGACCAGCGGCTGGAGGCCCTTGGACAGGAGCTCCTCCTCGGCCGCGGCGACGATCTTCGACATCGTCTTCACGGTCTCGACCGGGTACGCGCCCACGCTGGACTCGGCCGACAGCATGACCGCGTCCGCGCCGTCCAGGATCGCGTTGGCCACGTCGGAGGCCTCGGCGCGCGTCGGACGGGAGTTGGTGATCATCGACTCCATCATCTGGGTCGCCACGATCACCGGCTTGGCGTTGCGGCGGCACAGCTCCACGAGGCGCTTCTGCACCATCGGGACGCGCTCCAGCGGGTACTCGACGGCCAGGTCGCCACGGGCCACCATGACGGCGTCGAACGCCGCGACGACGCCCTCCATGTTGTCGACCGCCTGCGGCTTCTCCACCTTGGCGATGACGGGGACGCGGCGGCCCTCCTCGTCCATCACCTTGTGGACGTCGTTCACGTCGTTGGCGTCGCGCACGAAGGACAGGGCGACCATGTCGCAGCCCATCCGCAGGGCGAAGCGCAGGTCCTCGACGTCCTTCTCCGACAGCGCGGGCACGTTGACGGCCGCGCCGGGCAGGTTGATGCCCTTGTGGTCGGAGATCACACCGCCCTCGATGACGACCGTCTTGACCCGGGGACCGTCGATCTCGACGACCCGCAGCTCGACGTTGCCGTCGTTGATGAGGATCTGGTCGCCCTTGGACACGTCACCGGGCAGACCCTTGTAGGTCGTGCCGCAGATGTGCTTGTCGCCCGGGACGTCCTCGGCCGTGATGACGAACTCGTCGCCACGCTCCAGCTCGACGGGGCCTTCGGCGAAGGTCTCCAGGCGGATCTTGGGGCCCTGAAGGTCGGCGAGGACGCCGATGGCGATGCCGGTCTCGGCCGAGGCGGCCCGGACACGGTCGTACCGGCCCTGGTGCTCGGAGTGAGAGCCGTGGCTGAAGTTGAATCGGGCCACGTTCATGCCGGCCTGGATCAGCGCGACAAGCTTCTCGTGGGAGTCGACCGCGGGGCCGAGAGTACAGACGATTTTCGAACGGCGCATGGGGCGATCCTATCGGTTTGTTTCGCAACGGAATATTCCGTCTGGCGGAAGATACAAATGGGCGGGCGGTCGCTCAGGCGTGGCTCTCCGCCCCGCTCAGGCGTCGCCTTTTCCGACCAGTGCGTACGTCTGTGTGGCGATCTCCAGTTCCTCGTCCGTGGGCACCACGGCGACCGCGACGCGCGCGTACGGCGGTGAGATGAGCCGGGGCTCACCCCCGCGCACGGCGTTCAGTTCGCCGTCGACCGCGAGCCCCAGTTCCTCCAGGCCCCTGATCGCCGCCTCGCGCACCGGGGCGGCGTTCTCGCCCACCCCGGCGGTGAACGCGACGGCGTCCACCCGGCCGAGGACCGCGTAGTAGGCGCCGATGTACTTCTTCAGCCGGTGGATGTAGATGTCGAAGGCGAGCCGGGCCTGTTCGTCCCCCTCGTCGACACGGCGGCGGATCTCGCGCATGTCGTTGTCGCCGCACAGACCGAGCAGCCCGCTCCTCTTGTTGAGAAGAGTGTCGATCTCGTCCGTGGACATGTTGCCAACGCGCTCCAAATGGAAGATGACGGCCGGGTCCACGTCGCCGGACCGCGTTCCCATCACCAGCCCCTCCAGCGGGGTCAGCCCCATGGAGGTGTCCACGCACCGCCCGCCCCTGACCGCGGACGCCGAGGCCCCGTTGCCCAGGTGCAGCACGATGACGTTGACCTCCTCGGGCGCCTTGCCGAGGAGTTCGGCGGTCGTCCGGGACACGTAGGCGTGCGAGGTGCCGTGGAACCCGTACCGGCGGATGCGGTGCTCGTCGGCCGTCGCCACGTCGATCGCGTACCGCGCGGCGGCCTCCGGCATCGTCGTGTGGAACGCGGTGTCGAAGACGGCGACCTGGGGCAGGTCGGGGCGCAGCGCCATCGCGGTGCGGATCCCGGTGAGGTTCGCCGGGTTGTGCAGGGGGGCGACCGGGATCAGCCGCTCGATCTCCGCGAGGACCTCCGCGTCGATGACCGTCGGATCGGTGAACGTCCGTCCGCCGTGCACCACCCGGTGGCCGATGGCCGCCAGTTCGGGGGAGTCCAGGCCGAGTCCGTCCACCGCGAGCTCCTCGGCCATCGCCTTCAGCGCGGCCTCGTGGTCGGCGAAGGTGTCGGCCCGCTCACGGGTCTCGCCCGTCGCGCGCGTGGTGTGCCGCAGCAGCGAGGTCCCCTCGCCGATCCGCTCCACCAGGCCGACGGCCAGCCGGGCGCCGTCACGCATGTCGAGCAGCTGGTACTTCACCGACGACGAGCCGGAGTTGAGGACGAGGACCCGCACGGCCGGCGGGGAGGCGGGCTCCCCGGGCGCGGCGGCCGGGGTGGACGGACGGTCGCTCACTGAACGGCAGCCTTCCGGTCGGGGTTCTGGGACTGGATCGCCGTGATGGCGACCGTGTTGACGATGTCCTGGACGAGCGCGCCGCGAGACAGGTCGTTGACGGGCTTGCGCAGACCCTGGAGCACCGGGCCGACGGCGATCGCGCCGGCCGAACGCTGCACGGCCTTGTAGGTGTTGTTGCCGGTGTTGAGGTCGGGGAAGATCAGCACGGACGCCTGCCCGGCGACCTCCGACTCCGGCAGCTTGGTCGCCGCGACCGACGGCTCGACGGCGGCGTCGTACTGGATCGGCCCCTCGACCCGCAGGTCGGCGCGGCGCGCGCGCACCAGCTCGGTCGCCTCCCGCACCTTGTCGACGTCGGCGCCCGAACCCGAGGTGCCCGTGGAGTACGACAGCATCGCGATCCGCGGCCGGACCCCGAACTGCTCCGCGGTGGCGGCCGAGGAGATGGCGATGTCGCACAGCTGCTCGGCGTCCGGGTCGGGGTTCACCGCGCAGTCGCCGTAGACCAGGACCTTGTCGGCCAGGCACATGAAGAAGACGGAGGAGACGATCCTCGACTCCGGCCGGGTCTTGATGATCTCGAACGCGGGCCTGATGGTCGCGGCCGTCGAGTGCACGGCCCCCGACACCATCCCGTCGGCGAGGCCCTCCTGCACCATGAGCGTGCCGAAGTAGTTCACGTCCGCGACCACGTCGTAGGCCAGTTCCACCGTGACGCCCTTGTGGGCGCGCAGTTCGGCGTACTTCTCGGCGAAGGAGTCCCGCAGCGGCGAGGTCTGAGGGTCGATCAGCTGGGTGGCGCTGATGTCGATGCCGAGGTCCGCGGCCTTCTTGCGGATCTGGTCGACGGGGCCGAGCAGCGTCAGATCGCAGACACCCCGGCGCAGCAGCACCTCGGCGGCGTGCAGGACGCGTTCCTCGGTGCCCTCGGGCAGCACGACCCGGCGCCGGTCGGAGCGGGCCTGTTCGAGGAGCTGGTGCTCGAACATCATCGGGGTGAGCCGGTCGCTGCTGGGCGCGGAGACCCGCTTGAGCAGGTCGGCGGTGTCCACATGACGCTCGAACAGGCCGAGCGCGGTCTCCGCCTTGCGGGGCGTGGCCGCGTTCAGCTTGCCCTCAAGGGCGAACAGGGCCTCGGCGGTGGGGAAGGAGTTCCCGGCCACCGAGACGACCGGGGTGCCGGGCGCGAGGCGGGCCGCGAGCGTGAGGATCTCGTCGGTGGGCCGCTCGTCCAGGGTGAGCAGGATGCCGGCTATCGGCGGGGTGCCGGCGCTGTGCGCGGCGAGCGAGCCGATCACCAGGTCGGCCCGGTCCCCCGGAGTGACCACGAGACATCCCGGGGTCAGCGCGGTCAGGAAGGTCGGCAGCATCGCGCCGCCGAAGACGAAGCCCAGCGCGTCCCGGGCGAGCCCCGCGTCGTCGCCGAGGAGGACCTTTCCGCCGAGCGCGTGGGTGATCTGCGCGACCGTCGGCGCGGAGAGCGCGGGCTCGTCCGGGAGGACGTAACAGGGCACCGGCAGACGGGAGTCGAGCCGTTCGGCGATCTCCGCCCGGTCCTCGGGGGCGACCCGGTTCACCACCATGGCGAGGACGTCGCAGCCCAGGCCGTCGTAGGCGCGGTAGGCGTTGCGGGTCTCGGCGCGCACCGACTCGGCGCTCTCGCCCCGGCCGCCGACGACCGGCAGCACCGACGCGGCGAACTCGTTCGCCAGCCGGGCGTTGAGTGCCAGCTCGTCGGGGAGCTGGGTGGCGGCGAAGTCGGTGCCGAGGACGAGGACGACGTCGTAGTCGCGGGCGACCAGGTGGAACCGGTCGACGAGCGTGGACACCAGCTCGTCGGTGCCCTGCTCGGCCTGGAGCGCGGACGCCTCCCGGTAGTCCATGCCGTACACCGTCGCGGGGTCCTGCGCCAGCCGGTAGCGGGCCCGCAGCAGCTCGAAGAGCCGGTCGGGGCCGTCGTGCACGAGCGGACGGAACACCCCCACCCGGTCGACCTGGCGGGTCAGGAGCTCCATGACCCCCAGTTCGACGACCTGCCGGCCGTCGCCTCGGTCGATCCCGGTCACGTACACGCTGCGCGTCACGCGTGCTCTCCATCCGTTTCGTCGCCAGGCTGATTTCTGGGCTCGGAAAAAGGGCCCACCAACGTGAGCAGAACCCTCTTGACAATACCTCCGGCGCTGGCTAAGGCGCCCGCCAGGGCAAGTGTGCCGGTCGGCGGCGAGGGGCGTGCGGTGGCGCGGCGGGCGGTGGACGCAATCGGCGCCGCACCCCGGGCCGTGAAACAATCGAATCGGCTCACACGAACCGGCAGGGAGCAGGAGACACAGCACGATGCGCATCGGAGTTCTCACGGCAGGCGGCGACTGCCCTGGCCTGAACGCAGTGATCCGGTCGGTCGTGCACCGAGCGGTCACCAACTTCGGCGACGAGGTCATCGGTTTCGAGGACGGCTACGCCGGGCTCCTCGACGGCCACTACCGCACCCTCGACCTCAACGCCGTCAGCGGCATCCTCGCCCGCGGCGGCACCATCCTCGGCTCCTCCCGGCTCCAGCGCGACCGGCTCCGCGAGGCCTGTGACAACGCCCAGGACATGGCCCGCGAGTTCGGGATCGACGCGCTCATCCCGATCGGCGGCGAGGGCACGCTCACGGCGGCCCGGATGCTGTCGGACGCGGGCCTGCCCGTGGTCGGCGTGCCGAAGACCATCGACAACGACATCTCCGCGACGGACCGCACCTTCGGCTTCGACACCGCCGTCGGTGTCGCCACGGAGGCCATGGACCGTCTGAAGACGACGGCCGAGTCCCACCAGCGGGTCATGGTCGTCGAGGTCATGGGCCGGCACGCGGGCTGGATCGCCCTGGAGTCCGGCATGGCCGCCGGTGCCCACGGCATCTGCCTGCCCGAGCGTCCCTTCGACCCGTCCGACCTGGTCGCGATGGTCGAGGAGCGCTTCGCGCGCGGCAAGCGGTTCGCCGTCATCTGCGTCGCCGAGGGCGCCCACCCCGCCGAGGGGACCATGGACTACGGCCACGGCGAGATCGACCAGTTCGGGCACGAGCGCTTCCAGGGCATCGGTACGGCCCTGGCCTACGAGCTGGAGCGGCGCCTGGGCAAGGAGGCCAAGCCGGTCATCCTCGGCCACGTCCAGCGCGGCGGCTCGCCGACCGCGTACGACCGTGTCCTCGCCACCCGCTTCGGCTGGCACGCCGTCGAGGCCGCCCACCGCGGCGAGTTCGGCAAGATGACCGCGCTGCGCGGCACGGACATCGAGATGGTGCCGCTCGCGGACGCGACCACCGAACTGAAGACCGTGCCGAAGGACCGCATGGACGAGGCGGAGTCGGTCTTCTAGCCCTCACGGAGACAGCGCTCACAAAGACAGCCCTCCCGGAGCCGTTCGTTCTTCCGGGAGTCCGGTCCGGCGACGGCCCCGGGCGCCGCGTGCGCCCGGGGCCGTCGTGCCGTACGGGGCCAGGGACCTCAGTACGCGCTGCCGCGGACGGCTGTCCAGAAATGATCCACGACCCGGTCGAGGAAGGTGCGGCCGGACTCGCCGGAGGCGGCGGCCCGACCCCCGCCCCGGTTCGGCATCGCGGCGGTCCGCGCCTGGTAGTCGGTGTGCAGTTCCTCCAGCGCGACCTCCAGCAGGGCCCGCTCCAGCGGCACCAGCTTCGCGACCGGGCGCACGTACGTCTGCCAGCGCGTCGTCACCGCGCTGCGCAGCAGGTCGCCGAGCCGGCCGTCGCGGCCCGTCACGGTGACGAAGTCCGGCAGCGAGAGGTCGAGGACCTTGGCGAGAGCGGTCGACTGCCGTTCGTTGCCACGCCAGTTGTTGGACTCCTCCATCCGCTCGTAGGCGAGGAGACCGATCCCGACCGCGAGCGCCACGTCCTCCGCGGCCAGATCGCGGGCGAGGCGATGTTCGCGCAACGTCCGCGGCGCGCCTATGAGTTCATCGGCGGAACACCACAACACGCCCGCCAGGGCGGTGAGTTCGGGGCTGCTCGGAGCCGCTGTGCCGCGCTCCCAGGCGATGACCAGATCGGGGGTGGCGTACGGCAGCCCGTACGAGGCTCTCAGTCCGTACGCGACGTGCTCGGGCCCCATTCCGAGTGCTGCCCGCAGTCTTCGGGCGGCGGGGGCGTTGAAGGGCGGGGTGGGCTGGTGGTCTTGCGGTCGGTGCACGCGCACAAGCTATGGGGCGGGGGTCGGCGATGACTACGTTCTGTTCGGCCACAATCACAGATCGTAGGAATATACGGTTTCGGTCGCCGTCCTGAATTCGCCCGCCGCGCGCCCGCCCGGTCCGCCGGCACCGTTCGGGCGGCGGTCTCCGGGTCCTTCAGCCCGTGACCCAGCGGTACTGGAGCTCCGGCCGTCCGACCGTCCCGTACTGCGGGGCACGTTCCGCGCGGCCCGCCTCCACCAGGTGTTCCAGATAGCGCCGGGCCGTGATCCGGGAGATCCCGACGGCCTCGGCGGCCCCGGCCGCCGTCAGCCCGCCGGGGTGGTCCCTGAGGGTGACGGTCACGCGTTCCAGGGTCGGCGCGCTCAGGCCCTTGGGCAGGGCGGCCGGGCCGGGGGCGCGCAGCGCGGCCAGCGCCCGGTCCACCTCCGCCTGTCCGCTCGCCTCACCGGCCGCCGCGCGGAACTCCGCGTACCGGATCAGCCGGTCGCGCAGGGTGGCGAAGGTGAACGGCTTGAGGACGTACTGCACGACCCCGAGGGACACCCCCTCCCGGACGACGGCCAGGTCCCGCGCGGAGGTCACCGCGATCACGTCGGCGTGATGGCCGGCGGCCCGCAGCGAGCGCGCGAGCCGGAGCCCGTGCGTGTCCGGCAGATGCAGGTCGAGGAGCAGCAGGTCCACCGGCGTGCGGTCCAGCGCGCGGCGCGCCTGCGCACCGGTGTGGACCTTGCCCACCGCCGTGAAGCCGGGCACCCGGCCGACGTACAGGACGTGCGCGTCCGCGGCCACGGGGTCGTCCTCGACGACGAGCACGCGGATCGGATCGGTCATGCGAGGCCTCCGGAGGGAAGGGGCGCGGACGGCTGGACGGACGGGGCGGGGTGCGTCCCGCGAGCCGGGTCCCGGTCGTTCCCCGCGGGGTCGGCGGGTGGTTCCGGGAGGGGGAGGCGGACCTCGAACTCGGCTCCGCCGGCGGCCCCTTCGCGTACCTCCAGGGTGCCCGCGTGCCGGATCACCGTCTGCCGGGCCAGGGCCAGGCCGAGACCGCGGCCGCCGGGACCCGCCGGTTTCGTGGACCAGCCGTGCCGGAAGACCCGCTCGGCGTGGGCGGGATCCACCCCGGGACCGGTGTCGGCGACCCGCAGCACCAGGTCCGACTCCCCGGTGAACGCCGTCACCGTGACCCGCGCGCCCGCCGTGCCCTGCGCCGCGTCCATCGCGTTGTCGATCAGATTGCCGAGCACGGTGACCAGGTCGCGCGGGCTGAGCGAGGCCGGGAGCAGTCCGTCGTCGATGCCGCTGTCCCGCGACACCACGAGCTCCACCCCGCGCTCGTTCGCCTGCGCGGCCTTGCCCAGCAGCAGCGCCGCCAGGACCGGCTCGCTGACCGCGGAGACCACCTCGTCGGTGAGGGACTGCGCCAGCTCCAGTTCGGCGGTGGCGAACCCGACCGCCTCCTCGGCCCGGTCCAGCTCGATGAGGGAGACCACCGTGTGCAGCCGGTTGGCCGCCTCGTGCGCCTGTGAGCGCAGCGCCTGGGAGAAACCGCGCTCCGAGTCCAGCTCGCCGGTCAGCGCCTGGAGTTCGGTCACGTCGCGCAGCGTGACCACCGTGCCGCGGCGTTCGCCGCCGGACACGGGGGAGGTGTTCACGACCAGCACCCGGGTGTCCGTCAGATGGACCTCGTCCACGCGGGGCTCCGCCGACAGCAGCGCGCCCGTCAGCGGCGCGGGCAGCCCGAGCCCGGCCACCGAACGGCCGACCACGTCCTCGGTGACCCCGAGCAGTTCGCGCCCGCCGTCGTTCATGAGCGCCACCCGGAACTGCCCGTCCAGCATCAGCAGCCCCTCGCGCACGGCGTGCAGCGCGGCCTGGTGGTAGTCGTGCATCCGGCTCAGCTCGGCCGCGTTCATGCCGTGGGTGGAGCGCCGCAGCCGGGCGTTGATGACGTACGTGCCGACGGCGCCCAGCAGCAGCGCGCCCGCCGCTGCCCCGATCAGCGCCGTCACCTGGTCCTGGACGCGTTCGCTGATCGCCTGGACCCGGATGCCCGCGCTGACCAGGCCGATGATCCGTCCGTCCTCCTCGATCGGGGTGACGGCGCGGACGGAGGCGCCGAGGCTGCCGGTGTACGTCTCCGTGAAGGACCTGCCCGCCAGCGCCGGGCCGATGTGCCCGAGGAAGTGCCCGCCTATCAGCCGCTCGTCGGGGTGGGTCCAGCGGATGCCCCGCGGGTCCATGATCGTCACGAAGTCGACGCCGGTGTGCCGCTGGACGCGCAGGGAGTACGGCTGGAGGTCCCGGGTGGGGTCCGCCGTGCCGATGGCCGCGTGGACCGAGGGGGCGTCCGCGACCGAGCGCGCGACCGCCGTCGCCTGGCGGCCCGCGGCCTCCTCGGCCTGGCCGCGGTCACCGACGTAGGTGAACAGCGCGTACCCGGCCACGAGGACCGCGATGAGCACGGCCTGCATGCCGAACAACTGGCCGGCCAGGCTGCGGGGCCGCGGGACACGGGGGAGACGCATCCGTTCAGTGTGCCTTCCTCCGGCGTGGGCTCCCCAGGGGTGCGTGACGATGCCGCAGGTGCGCCCGACGGAGCGGACGGCCCGGGGGGCGCGTGAACTCAATGAACGGAAGGGTGACCGCCCTCACACGCCGGGAGATAGTCCCCTCATCCCCCCCGGGAGCCGCGTCTCCCGGATCCCCCGGTCGTGAGCCGCACGCCGGGTTCCCCGGACGTGAGCCGCACTCCGGGTTCAGCCGGTCGTGAGCCGCACGCCGGATGATGCCGACGACGTCGTCAAGGAGGGCAGCCGTGGCCGGCACCCCGCAGACCGCACCTGCCGCACCCGCCGCCAGACGGGACCGCACGCACTATCTGTACATCGCCGTGATCGCCGCCGTGATCCTCGGGATCGCGGTGGGCCTGACCGCTCCCGGCTTCGCCGTCGAGCTCAAGCCCATCGGTACGGGCTTCGTGAACCTGATCAAGATGATGATCTCCCCGATCATCTTCTGCACGATCGTGCTGGGCATCGGCTCGGTCCGCAAGGCCGCCAGGGTCGGCGCCGTCGGCGGGATCGCGCTCGGCTACTTCCTGGTGATGTCGCTGGTCGCGCTCGCCATCGGTCTGGTCGTCGGCAACATCCTGGAGCCGGGCAGCAGCCTGGCGATGACCGACGCGGTCAAGCAGGCCGGCCAGGGCCAGGTGTCGGCGGAGGCGCTGCCGCCGGTCGACTTCGTGCTCTCGATCATCCCGACCACGATGGTCTCCGCGTTCACCGAGGGCCAGGTGCTCCAGACCCTGCTCGTGGCGCTCCTGACCGGGTTCGCCCTCCAGGCGATGGGACCGGCGGGACAGCCCGTCCTGCGCGGGGTGGAGCACATCCAGCGGCTCGTCTTCCGGATCCTCGCCATGGTCATGTGGGCGGCCCCGCTCGGCGCGTTCGGCGCCATCGCCGCCGTCACCGGCTCCGCCGGCCTGGACGCGCTCAAGAGCCTCGCCGTGCTCATGCTCGGTTTCTACGTCACCTGCTTCCTCTTCGTCTTCATCGTGCTCGGCACGCTGCTGCGCGTGGTGACGGGCCTGAACATCCTCGCGTTCCTGAGGTATCTGGGCCGGGAGTTCCTGCTGATCCTGTCCACCTCGTCCTCCGAATCCGCCCTGCCGCGGCTCATCGCGAAGATGGAGCACCTGGGCGTCGGCAAGTCGGTGGTCGGCATCACCGTCCCGACCGGCTACTCCTTCAACCTCGACGGCACGATGATCTACATGACCATGGCCTCGCTCTACATCGCCGACGCGATGGGCACGCCGATGGCCGTCGGGGAGCAGATCCCGCTGCTGCTCTTCCTCCTGGTGGCGTCCAAGGGCGCGGCGGGCGTGAGCGGGGCGGGTCTGGCCACGCTGGCCGGCGGCCTCCAGTCGCACAAGCCCGCCCTGGTGGACGGCGTCGGCCTCATCGTCGGCATCGACCGTTTCATGAGCGAGGCACGAGCGCTGACGAACTTCGCCGGCAACGCCGTGGCCACGGTCCTGATCGGGACCTGGACGAAGGAGATCGACAGGGAGCGGGTGTCCCGGGTCCTCGCCGGAGAGCTTCCCTTCGACGAGAGGACCCTGCTGGACGACGCCGACGCCTCCGCCGATGCCCGTGCGGACGTGCCGGGGCAGGGCGGCGAGAAGGAGCCGGCCGGCGCGTAGGAACTCCCGGGGCCCGTCCGGCACTCCCCGCCGACGGCCCCCGGGATGCCGGGCGGCCGGGCATCCCCCCACGGGTCCGGCCGCCCGGCGCACGGCTGGTGCGGCCGGGCCCCGGAGGTCCCTGACTCCTCCCGGGCTCAGCCGCCCAGCTTCGCCACGAGTTCGGTGGCGCGTCCGACGGGCACGCCCGCCGCGGTGAGCATGGTGACCGTGGCGGAGCCGCCCGCCTCCTCCGCCGCCAGCAGCCCGTCGTTCACCGCCTCCATCAGCGCGAACAGGGTCTGCTCGTGCACGTACGCCAGCGCGTACGGAGGCAGCGGCGAGGCGAACACGCCTTGTTCCAGGCCGCGCCGGAGGATCTCCGCGCAGGCCTCGCGCACCGGCGTCAGCCGTTCCCTGATGCCCTGCATGGTCACGCTGCGCTGGGCGAGGGCGACCAGCAGCCGGTAGCGGTCGGCGATCTCCCAGACGGCCAGGGTCGAGCGGGCCAGTGACTCGGCCGGGTCCGCGACCCCCTCACGGCCCGCCGCGTGCGCCGCCGCGACCGCCGCCACGGCCTCGTCGGTCAGGGTGCCGACCAGTGCCTCGCGGCTGGGGAAGTGCCCGTAGACCGTACGCCGTACGACCCCCGCGGCCCGCGCGATCTGGTCCATGGACGCGTCGGGGTCACGCAGCAGTTCGGCGAGCGCGACATCCAGGATGCGGCGGCGGTTCACATCGGCGCGGCTCGGGTTACCCGTGGTCATGGCTGCCATTCTGCCCGCCCGCCGCCGGGCGGCCGCCTGTCCTGCGATCACCGGGTTCGACCTCCTTCATTTGCACAGCGCTGTGCAATCTCGTATCTTGCACAGGGTTGTGCAGTTGCACTCCACTGTGCAAGTTCTGGCGCGGACGATCTCCGCGCCCGTCGACGAAGGAAGGGCGACCGTAGCCATGCGTCTCGTCATGAACGAACCGGTCGAGAGGATGGACCGGCCCTACGCCAGGCGGTGGTGGGCGCTGCTGGTCCTCTGCCTGAGCCTGCTGATCATCGTGATGGCGAACACCGCCCTCACGGTCGCGGCGCCCGACATGACCCGTGACCTCGGCCTGTCCAGCGCCGACCTGCAATGGGTCATCGACGGCTACACCGTCCCGTACGCGGCCCTGATGCTGCTGCTCGGCGCGATCGGCGACAAGTACAGCCGCCGCGGCGCGCTCGTCCTCGGGCTCGTCGTGTTCGGCGGCGGCGCGATCGCCGGTTCACTCGTCGACAGCTCCACCGGGGTCATCGCGGCCCGCGCCGTCATGGGCGTCGGCGCCGCGCTGATCATGCCGGCCACCCTGTCCCTGCTTGCCGCGACCTTCCCGCGGGCCGAGCGGGCCAAGGCGATCGTCCTGTGGACGGCCACCGCCGGACTCGCCATCGCCGCCGGACCGCTGGTCGCGGGCGCGCTCCTGGAGCACCACGGCTGGTCGTCCACGTTCCTGATCAACGTGCCGATCGCCGCCCTCGCCATCGTCGGCGCGCTGGTCCTGGTCCCGCCGTCCCGGGCCGCGCACCACAACCGCATCGACTACGTCGGCGGGCTGCTCTCGGTCGTCTGGATCGGCTCGCTCGTCTACATGATCATCGAAGGCCCGCACTTCGGGTGGGGCGTCAAGGCCGTGACCGCCGCCGTGGTCGCCGGCGCCGGACTCGTCCTCTTCGTCCTGTGGGAGCTGCGCCACCCGCGCCCCGTCATCGACGTACGGCGCTTCGCCCACCGTCGCTTCGCCGGCTCGAACCTCGCCGTCGCCCTCTTCTTCCTCGCCGTCTTCGGCGCTTTCTACTACCTCACCCAGCACCTCCAGTTCGTCCTCGGCTACGACGCGCTGGACACCGGTGTACGGATGCTGCCGCTCGCCGGAGCCGTCTTCGTCGGCTCGGCGCTCACCGGCTACCTCACTCCGCGCGTCGGCATGAGGATCACGGTCACCGCGGGCATGGTCGGCGGCACGGTGGCGCTCGCGCTGCTGACCCGGGTCGACGCCGCGTCGGCGTACGGCGACCTCGTGCTGCCCCTGGTGATGCTCGGTCTCGCCATCGGACTGGCGCTCTCGCCCTGCACGGACGCCATCATGGGCGCGTTCCCCGAGGCCGAACTGGGCGTCGGCGGCGCCGTCAACGACACCTCGCTCGAACTCGGCGGCTCGCTCGGCATCGCCATCCTCGGCTCGGTGCTGGCGAGTTCGTACTCCTCGCACCTCGCCGACGCGACCGCGGGCAGCAAGCTCCCGGCGGGCGCGCTGGCCACGGCGCAGGACTCGGTGGGCGCCGGGTACGCCGTCGCCCAGGGCATCGGCGACAAGGCCCGGCAGCTCGGCGAGCAGGCCGCGCACTCGGCGAACGCGGAGCAGGCCGCCCAGCTGAAGGCGCAGGCCGGCCAACTCGCCGACGGGGCCCGGCAGATGGCGGACGCGGTCGGCTCGTCCTTCTCGGACGCGGTGGCCCACACCAGCCTCGTCGGAGCGGTGATCCTGGGCGTGGGCACGGTGCTGGTGGCGGTACTGCTGCCGCGCAAGGCACGCGCCGAGGCGGAAGCCGGGACCGGGATCGAGGCCGGGACCGGGGCCACGGTCGACGTCGAGGCCGGGAACGAAGCCGGGGCCGAGGCCGGGGTCGAAGCCGCGACCGGGGCCGGGGCCGACGCGGAGGCCGAAGCACGGGTCGGCGCCGAGGAGGCGGCCGAGGGCGAGGCCGAAACCGAAGGTGAGGGGCGGGGTGAGGCCGAGGCAGGAACCGTGACCCCCCGGGCCGCCGTCTCCTAGAACATGCACTACCGTGCCGTGCCGGACCGTCCGGCACGGCACGGCACGTTCTGCGGAGGACACCGAGCATGAAGATCGACTGGGACCGGCGAACCTGTGCGCGCAAGGGGCACGTCACCTACGCCCCGGACGACCCGCGCCTGCGGGTGCGGCTGCGCGCCGAGACCGCCCTCGGCGAGATCTGGCGCTGTCTGCGCTGCGGCGACTTCGCGCTCGGCGCCCCGCACGGCTCGGGCCCCGCGGCCGAGGCACCGCTCGTGCCGCGCGGCAAGGTGCTGCGCGATCTGTTCATCCTGCGCTTCCTGGCGATCGAGCGGGCCGTGCGCGGAGTGTTCATCGTGCTGGTCGCGGCCGCCGTGTGGAAGTTCAGCAACAGCCAGGACGCGGTGCGCCGGCTCTTCGACGAGTACCTCGACGTCCTCAGACCGGTCTTCCGGCACTTCCACTACGACCTCGACCACTCGCCGGTCGTCGGCACCATCCAGAAGACCTTCGGCTACAAGCACTCCACTCTGCTGCTGGTCGCCGGCCTGCTGCTGGCGTACGCGCTGATCGAGCTCGTCGAGGCGGTCGGGCTCTGGTACGCCAAGCGCTGGGCGGAGTACCTCACGGTCGTCGCCACGGCCGCGTTCCTCCCGCTGGAGATCTACGAGCTCACCGAGCACATCAGCTGGCTGAAGATCGCGACGCTGGTCCTCAACATCCTCGCCGTCCTCTACATCCTCCTGGCCAAGCGGCTGTTCGGCCTGCGCGGCGGGCACAGGGCGTTCGAGGCGGAACGGCGGAGCGCTTCCCTCCTGGAGGTCGAGGAGTCGGCCGGGGTGATGGTCTGACCCGTCCGGCCGCGCCCGGGCGGGCCGTACCTCCCCGCACCCGTGCCCCCGGGCACCCGTGCGCCCTCCGCCCGCGGTGCGCGCGCTTGCCTTGACGTCGGCGTCAAGGACTACCGTCGGGGTCATGCGAATCGGCGAGCTGGCCGCACGGGCCGGGACGACCACGCGGACCCTGCGCTACTACGAGTCACGGGGCCTGCTGCCCGCGCGGCGGGGCGAGAACGGGTACCGCACGTACGACGAGCACGATCTGCGGCTGCTCCGGCAGATCCGGACCCTCCAGGACTTCGGGTTCGACCTGGAGGAGACGCGGCCGTTCGTGGAGTGTCTGCGGGCCGGTCACCCCGAGGGCGACTCGTGCCCGGCGTCCCTCGACGTGTACCGGCGCAAGCTCGGCGAGCTCGACGCGCTGATCGACGAGCTGCGGTCGGTGCGCGCGCAGGTGGGCGAGCAGCTGGTGCGGGCGGAGCGGGCGCGGGACGCGCTGGCGGCCGACGCGGAGGTCCCGGGCGGTCCGGAACCCGTATGCGAACTGGGAGGGCGGACGCGATGATCAGGGCGGCAGGTGTGGCCGAGGTGACGGACGCGGACTTCGGGGCGGAGGTGATCGGCTCGGATCTTCCCGTGCTGGTGGAGTTCACCGCCGACTGGTGCCCGCCGTGCCGGCAGATGGGTCCGGTGCTCAGCCAGCTGGCCTTCGAGGAGGCCGACCGTTTCAAGGTGGTCCAGCTGGACGTCGACACCAATCCGGAGACGACGCTGGCCTACGGGGTGCTCTCGATGCCGACGTTCATGGTCTTCCGTGACGGCGAGCCCGTGAAGTCGATGGTGGGCGCCCGCGCCAAGCGACGGCTGCTCCAGGAAGTGGACGACGTGCTCTGATCCCGTCCCGCGGACGGGCCACCCCATGAACCCGCGGACGGGCCACCCCACGAAAAAATCCCCTGGGCAATTGCGCCCGGGGGATTTCTCTGCGTATATTCAATGATTCATGACTTCGGAAAATGACGTCATGAAGAAGTTCGATAGCCGCAGTATATCTGGGTGGGAGCGGAATTGTCAAACAAGGGATCGCACAAAGAATTCCCCGACGATGAACTGCGAAGCGAGCAGGAATTCATCGACGGGTTGTACGCGCGCGTGGACGCGCTGCGCGGAGCCACCGAGACCTCCGTCGGGGATGCGCTCGCCCAGGGCAACACGCCCATGCAGGCCCGGCTCGAACGGGACATCCTGGTCGCCGAACGCTCGGGGCTGCTGTCCGCGCTGAACGCGGTGGACGGCTCGCTCTGCTTCGGCCGCATCGACCTGTCCCCCGCGGAGGGCGGGCCGTCCGCCGGTGTCAGCCACCACATCGGCCGGATCGGCATCCGCGCGGACGACACCGAGCGCACCCCGGTCCTGATCGACTGGCGGGCCCCCGTCGCCCGCCCCTTCTACCTGGCCACCGGGCACACCCCGATGGGCCTGCGCCGCCGCCGGCACATCGCCACCGCGGACCGGCACGTCACCGAACTGCACGACGAGATCCTCGACCTCGGCGACCGGGAGCGCACCGGACACGAGGACCCGAGCGGGGACGCCGTGCTGCTCGCCGCACTCAACTCGGCCCGCACCGGCCGGATGAGCGACATCGTGCAGACCATCCAGGCCGAGCAGGACCGGATCATCCGCGCCCCGCACCGCGGTGTCATGGTCGTCGAGGGCGGCCCCGGCACCGGCAAGACGGCCGTCGCCCTGCACCGCGCCGCGTACCTGCTCTACGAGCACCGGGAACTCCTCGCCAAGCGGGCCGTCCTGATCGTCGGGCCCAACCCCGCCTTCCTCGGCTACATCGGCGAGGTGCTGCCCTCGCTCGGCGAGACCGGGGTGCTGCTCTCGACCGTCGGCGAGCTCTTCCCCGGAGTGCACGCGACGGCCGCCGACACCCCCGAGGCCGCCGCCGTGAAGGGCCGCGCCGCGATGGCGGACGTGCTGGCCGAGGTCGTCCGGGACCGGCAGGCGCTGCCCGACCCGGTGATCGCCATCGAGCACGACCGGGACGTCCTGATGCTCGACGCGGGTCTCGTCCAGGTCGCCCGGGACCGCACCCGCGCGGTCGGGCTGCCCCACAACGCGGCCCGCGAGCACTTCGAGGGCCACATCCTCAACACCCTCACCGACATGCTCGCCGAACGCATCGGCACGGACCCCTACGACGGTTCCAACCTCCTCGACCCCAGTGACATCACCCAGATCCGCGACGAACTCGCCGAGAACCCCGAGGTCTGGTCGGCCGTCGACCGGCTGTGGCCGAGGCTGACCCCACGGCGCCTGGTCGCCGACTTCCTGGCCGACCCCTACGGCTACGTCCCCGACGAGGACGCGGCGGCGATCCTGCGCCCGGAGACCCGGGCCGGTGACTGGACCCCCGCGGACGTGCCGCTGCTGGACGAGGCCGCCGAACTCCTCGGCGAGGACGACCGGCTCGCCCGCGCGCTGGCCGACCGTGAGCGCCGTACCCAGGTCGCCTACGCGCAGGGCGTGCTCGACGTCTCCTACGCCTCGCGGACCTACGAGTTCGAGGACAAGGACGAGGAGGACTCCGAGGTCCTGTCCGCCCACGACGTCATCGACGCCGAGCGGATGGCCGAACGGCACGAGGAGGACGACCACCGCAGCGCCGCCGAGCGCGCCGCCGCCGACCGGACCTGGGCCTTCGGCCACATCATCGTCGACGAGGCGCAGGAGCTGTCGCCGATGGCCTGGCGGCTGCTGATGCGCCGCAGCCCCACCCGGTCGATGACGCTCGTCGGCGACCCCGCCCAGACCGCCGAGGCGGCGGGGGTCGGTTCGTGGGAGGAGATCCTCGCCCCCTACGTGGAGGACCGCTGGGAGCACACCCGGCTCGGCGTCAACTACCGCACCCCGTCCGAGATCATGGACGTCGCCGCCGGTGTGGTGCGGGCCGAGCGCCCCGGGTTCGAGCCGCCCCGCTCCGTCCGGTCCACCGGGGTACGGCCCTGGGCGCGGGAGGCCGGTGACGATCTGCCCGGCGCGGTCGCCAAGGCCGTCGCCGAACTGGCCCCGGCCGAGGGAAGACTCGCGGTGATCGCGCCGCGGTCCCTGCACACCGCGCTCGCCGCCCGGCTGGACGGCGTGACGGCGGGCACGGAGCCGGACCTCACCCGAGCGGTGGTGCTCCTCGACCCCCGGCAGGCCAAGGGCCTGGAGTTCGACTCCGTCCTGGTGGTCGAGCCCGCCGCGTACGGGACGAGCGACCTGTACGTGGCGCTGACCCGGGCCACCCAGGCGCTGGGCGTGCTCTACACCGGTGAACCGCCCGCGTCGCTGCGGGGCACCGGCCTGGTGTGACGTCCCCCGCCCGGTCCCCGGCGTCGCCGCGGGGGACCGGGCGAAGGACGATCTCTAGGCGGGCCGCAGCCACACCGTCGCGAGCGGCGGCAGGGTCAGCTGGACGCTGGCCGGGCGGCCGTGCCAGGCGGTGGGTTCCGTCTTGACCGGGTCGGGGCCGGTGACGTCGCCGCCGCCGTAGCGCAGGTCGTCGGTGTTGAGGACCTCGCGCCAGGCGGGAACGTCCTCGGGGACGCCGAGGCGGTAGCCGTGGCGGACGGCGGGGGAGAAGTGGGAGACGGCGAGCAGCGGGGTGCCGTCGGCGGCGTGGCGCAGGAACGCGAAGACGTTGTCGTCGGCGGAGTCCCCGGTGATCCAGGCGAAGCCGGACGGATCGGTGTCGCGCTCCCACAGCGCGGGTTCGTGCTGGTAGACGGTGTTGAGGTCGCGCACCAGGTCCCGGACCCCGCGGTGGTCGGCCTCGGCGCCGTAGGCCGGGTCGAGCAGCCACCAGTCGGGGCCGTGCGCCTCGGACCATTCGGCGCCCTGGGCGAACTCCTGCCCCATGAACAGGAGTTGCTTGCCGGGGTGGGCCCACATGAAGGCGAGGTAGGCGCGCAGGTTTGCGCGCTGCTGCCACCAGTCCCCGGGCATCTTGGAGACGAGCGAGCGTTTGCCGTGCACGACCTCGTCGTGGGAGATCGGCAGCACGTAGTTCTCGCTGTAGGCGTACACCATCGAGAACGTCATCTCGTCGTGGTGGTACTTGCGGTGCACCGGGTCGTGGGAGACGTAGTCCAGCGAGTCGTGCATCCAGCCCATGTTCCACTTCAGCCCGAACCCCAGACCGCCGAAGCCGCCGGGGCCGGTGTGATGGGTGGCCCGGGTGACGCCGTCCCAGGCCGTGGACTCCTCGGCGACGGTGACGACACCGGGGTTGCGGCGGTAGACGGTCGCGTTCATCTCCTGGAGGAAGGCGACCGCGTCCAGGTTCTCGCGGCCGCCGTGCTCGTTGGGGGTCCACTGGCCCGGTTCGCGGGAGTAGTCGAGGTAGAGCATGGAGGCGACCGCGTCGACGCGCAGGCCGTCGATGTGGAACTCCTCGCACCAGTAGGTGGCGTTGGCGACGAGGAAGTTGCGGACCTCACGGCGCCCGTAGTCGAACTCCAGGGTGCCCCAGTCCGGATGCGCGGCCCGCTGCGGGTCGGCGTGCTCGTACAGGGGGCGGCCGTCGAACTCGGCGAGGGCCCACTCGTCCCGCGGGAAGTGCGCGGGGACCCAGTCCATGAGGACACCGACACCGGCCCGGTGCAGGGCGTCGACGAGGTACTTGAAGTCGTCGGGCGTGCCCAGCCGCGCGGTGGGGGCGTAGAACCCGGTGACCTGGTAGCCCCAGGAACCGCCGAACGGATGCTCGGCGACGGGCATCAGCTCGACATGCGTGAACCCGAGGTCCGACACGTACGCGGGCAGCTGGTCGGCGAGCTGACGATACGTCAGACCGGGCCGCCAGGAGGCCAGGTGGACCTCGTACACCGAGAACGGCGCCTCGTGCGGCGGGCGGTCGGCCCTCCTCGCCATCCACTCCGCGTCCCGCCACTCGTGGTGGGACGCGTGGACGACCGACGAGGTGGCGGGTGGTGCCTCGGTGCGCCGGGCCATCGGGTCGGCGCGCACGGTACGGGAACCGTCGGGGCGGGCTATGTCGAACTTGTACAGCTCGCCCTCGCCGACCGCCGGAACGAACAGCTCCCACACTCCCGAGGACCCCAGGGACCGCATCGGATGCCCCGTGCCGTCCCAGAAGTTGAAGCCGCCGGCCACCCGGACGCCGCGCGCGTTCGGCGCCCACACGGTGAACCGGGTTCCGGCGACGCCCTGGTGCTCCATCGGCTCGGCGCCGAGCGCCCGCCACAGTTCCTCGTGCCGGCCCTCGCCGATCAGATGCAGGTCCAGCTCGCCGAGCGCGGGCAGGAACCGGTACGCGTCCTCCGTCTCCAGCACCGTCCCCTCGTAGGCCACGAGGAGCCGGTACGCGTCCGGGACCGCGCGCAGCGGCAGCAGCCCCGAGAAGAGGCCGTCCCCGTCGTCGCGCAGCTCGGCGCGCAGCCCCTCGGTGACGACGGTGACGCCGAGCGCGTACGGGCGGAAGACCCGGAAGGCGACACCGTCGGGCACCGGATGGGCGCCCAGCACTCCGTGCGGATCGTGGTGGGTCCCGTCGAGGAGCCGCTGCCGGTCGGCCGGGCCGACACGGGCCTCGCCCGGCTGCCGCGGCACGGGCTCGTTCCCGGCGGCCGGGCGGCCGGCCGGTGTCCTGTCTTTGGCGGACGGTTTCTTCGCGCTGCGCTTCTTGGGGGTGTCGTCGGACCGGGGGCGGGGCGTCACGGGCGGGGCCTCCTCGGGCGGGTCAACAGGGGCGGAGCAAAGGGGGGATCAGGGTGACGCGGCCAGCCGTCGTACCGCCGCCAGCGGAACCGGCAGCCAGTCCGGACGGTGCCGGGCCTCGTACACGACCTCGTACACCGCCTTGTCCGTCTCGAAGGCCCGCAGCAGCACCGGATCCGTACGCGGATCGAAGCCGCCGGCCTCGGCGTACCCGGTGCAGTACGCGGCCCGGCAGTTGTCGGCCCATCCGGAGGCCGGCACCGTCCCGGCGGCGCCCGGCACCCGGGTCACGGCGTGGGCCGCGTAGTCGAAGGAGCGGAGCATGCCGGCGATGTCACGGGCCGGGGGCTGCGGCATACGGCGCTCGGCGAGCGGCTTGGACGGTTCGCCCTCGAAGTCGATGAGCGACCACCGCCCGTCCGGGGAGCGCAGGCACTGACCCAGATGCAGATCGCCGTGCACGCGCTGGGCCGTCCACGTGTGCCCCTCGCGGGACAGGTCGGCCAGCGCCTCGAACGCGGTCCGCAGCCCGGGCGCGTGGGGCCGGAGCAGGGGCACCGCCTGGGCGGCCGCGTCCAGCCGCTCGGTCATGGCGTCGGCGAGCGGCCGCAGCTGCCGGTGGCCCAGGGTGACCGTGGGAAGCGACCGGGCGAGCGCGGTGTGCACCTCGGCGGTCGCCCGGCCCAGCGCCCGCGCCTCCACGGCGAAGTCCTCGCCCTTGGCGAGCCCGCGCAGCGCCAGCTCCCACCCGTCGGACGCCCCCTGCACGAAGGGCTGGAGCACGCCGAGGACGTACGACTGCCCGGACAGCTCCGCCCGGAGCCAGGCGGTGGGTGCCGGAACCCGGACGCAGCCCTCGCGGGCCAGGGCCAGCGGCAGTTCGAGGTCGGGGTTGATCCCGGGGACGATCCGCCGCAGTAACTTGAGGATGAACGTGTCGCCGTAGACCACCGACGAGTTGGACTGCTCGGCGGTCATCATCCGCGGCACGAGGCCGGGGCGTATCTCCTGGTCCGGATCCCGCTCGAAACGCAGCCCGCCGATGCGGGCCCGGGAGCGCAGGGCCTCCAGGAGCACATCGGCGGGCTGGGGGTCGAAGAGGGCCTCGTACACCGTGCGTCCGGCGAGCGGCCCCTCGGTCATGTGCCCGATCAGGGCCGGGGCCAGCCGGGGCGGCAGCGCCTCGCGTACACCGATGAGCAGTTGATAGCAGTCACCCGGGACGGCCGGGGCGCCCGGAACGGGTGGCTGGTGGGCGCGTGCCAGCAGGTGGTAGAGGCCCAGTGGGCCGTTCGGCGGCAGCAGCTCGGTGGCGGATACCAGCGAGAGCCCGGTGACCGGTCGTCCCTTGCCGGCGAACCAGCGCTGCCGCGGCAGCCAGGTGCGCAGGAGTGGTTCCAGGGACGCCAGAAGGCCGGGACCTGGGGGTGCGGTGCGTGTGACGGCTTCCGACATGGGTCGCGTCCTTTCCCCGGGGCGGGGTGTTCCTCATGCGTGCCCCGGACGAAGCCGTGGAAACCGCCCCGTCCGGAGGCCTTTTCGGCCGAGTGGGTCCGGGAGATTTCCAGCGGACACGCCACAAGGGTGTCCAATTCCGGTGTGTGGCACCAGACCTGGACACCCTCGTGACGTTCACTCGCACCGGTACCGGCCGAAGCCCCCGCCGTGGTCTTGCCTTTGAGTCCGGCCGCAGCCGGGCGCAACGCCAGGTTTCAGTGGGCATGCCATGGGTGGGCGGATGCCGAGGGCCGTGTCCGGAAGCCTGGTCGGGTTCGGACACGGCCCTTGGTGCGGACGGACGGCCCGTCAGCCGGCTTCCTTCCGGAGGCGGAACCAGTAGAAGCCGTGACCGGCGAGTGTCAGCAGGTACGGCAGTTCGCCGATGGCCGGGAAGCGGACGCCGCCGATGAGTTCGACCGGGTGGCGGCCGTTGAACTCGCGGAGGTCGAGTTCGGTGGGCTGGGCGAAGCGGGAGAAGTTGTGCACGCACAGCACCAGGTCGTCGTCCCCCTCGTCATCGGTCGAGGGTGCCTCGCGCAGGAAGGCGAGGACGGCGGGGTTGGTCGACTGGAGTTCGGTGTAGGTGCCGAGTCCGAAGGCCTTGTTCTGTTTGCGGATCTCGATCATGCGGCGGGTCCAGTGGAGCAGCGAGGAGGGCGACGACATGGACGC
>NZ_JBHXDQ010000038.1:0-28427 GCF_042725875.1 Streptomyces sp. NPDC127038
CCTCGGGCGCCCCCCGCCCCCCACCCGCTTCCGCGACGGAGGCCGCGGCCGGCCCCGTCCGGGGGGCGGGAGCGCTCTGCGGGGCGGCCTCGCCCCGCGCGGCCGCTTCCCGCTCGGCCATCATGTCTTTCCTGGCGACCAGGTCCTTCGTGGCCGCCGAGCCCTTCTGCAGCGCCGCGCGCCTTCTGGCCGCGTCCCGCTTGACGGCCGCGTCCAGCGCGGATCCGGCGGGGGCGGGTACGTCGCTCAGGGATCCGGCCGTCGCCCGGCCGGCCTCGGGAGCCGCCTCGTCGGAGGCCTGCTCCGGCAGCGCGAGGGCGACGGACGTCGAGCCCGGACCCGCCGCGGCCTCGGCGTCGCGCGCCGTCCGGGCCGGAGCGGCTCCGGCCCGCAGGAAGAGCGACGATCCGGCCGGGGAGAAGGCCTCGGCCGACCCCTCGGTCCCGGCGGCCGACCGCGCCTTCGCGTCCGCGCCGGTCTCGTCGTCCCCGGTGTCCGGGGAGACGGGGTCGTCGTCGGGCGCGATGAAGGCCTCGATGGGGTCCGTGTCGGCTGCGGGCGCGGCGGTGCCGGTGTCCGCGGAGTCGGCGGTGTCCTCGGGCGTCCCGGAAGCGTCCGGTCCCCCGGTCGTCTCGTCGGTTCCGGACGTCTCGTCGGACGTCTCGTCGGCCTCGGGCGTCGCGTCCGCTTCGGCCGTCTCCGGCGAGTCCACGGCCGCGGAGGAGTCCGCGGAACCCGGCGTGTCGTGCGTCTCGTCGGTGTCGTGTGCGTCCTGCGCACCGGCCGTGGCGTGCGCGGCCTGGGCGTCGGGGGAGTCCTGCGTCTCCACGTCGTCCGGAGCCGTCCGCGCGGCCGGCAGGGCGCGGGCCGGTACCGAAGCCTCTATGGCGAGCTGCCGGCGCCCCTCCAGGGCGGTGGCCCGCTCCGTCTCGGCCGTGGCGTAGCGCCGCAGCAGCGCCGCGTGCTCGTTGCGCAGGCCGGCCAGCTCGGTGCGCTTGGCGCGCAGCTTCTGCTCCAGCTTGGCGCGCAGCTCGCGCGACTCCTCGAGGTCCGTCTCCAGTTCGGCGACGCGCTCCTCGTGACGCCACTCGTCGCTCGCCCGCGCGCGCGTGAGATCGGCGACGCGTTTACCCGCCGCGGAGTCCCATTGGCGCAGGACGACCGCGCTGACGACCGCCGTCGCCGCGGCACCCGCGGCCAGCACACGGAGCGCGAGCGCGTCCGTGAACAGCCAGGGTCCTATGGCGCAGACGAGCGACACGCCGGCGATCGCCGAGGAAGGCAGCACCCTGTGCAAGGGCGGGGAATGGCGGTGGCGTCCACGTGGCATGGCCAGAAACTTACCGCGCGTAGGCGAATCTTGGAGCCCCGAGGGGTAAAAACCCAGTCTCCCCGGAGGCTTTGTCCTGTACCAGCCGCCTACAGGACACACCGCTTGTCCCACAAAGCCCGCGACGCCCCCCGATCGCACCGGCTCCGCGATCAATTCCACGGGCTCGGAACGTTCTCCGAATCGTCATCGAAGCGGCTCGGGCATTCCCCGGCGGGACGGCATTTCCCCGTGCCGGACGACCCTATTCGTCCGTCCGGCACGGTACGGCATCGCACGGCGCCAAGGACACCGCACGACACCGCGGAGCGCCGCGCCGCACGGCAGCACAGAGCGCCGCACGGCACGGCACCCGGCACCGTACGACGGCACACCGCACCGCCTGTCAGCGGTCGCTGAGCCGTCCGCTGATCCACTGGAGCGCCGCCGGGATCTCCCGCCGCCAGGTGTTGAAGTTGTGGCCGCCGCTGTCGAGGATGATCGACGAGATCCGGGTGAGCCTCTTCGATTTCACGAGGTCTATGAAGTCCAGCGTCGCCTTGTAGTTGGATTCGCCCATCCTGCTGCTCGTGACGAGCAGCGAAGTGTCCGGCGCTGGCTTGTTCCTCAGGTACCAGCGGAGGTCGGCACTGTTGCGCAGGGTCTTGTCGCCGTGGAAGAGATCGCCCGTCGTGCGGTCGATCGGCGCCTTGTAGTAGGGCGACAGCCCGACGGCCGCCGTGTACGCCCCGGGATGGTGGACGGCGAGTTTCAGCGCGCAGTACCCGCCGGTCGAGTCGCCGATGACACCCCAGCTGCGGGGACCTCCGCCGACCCGGTAGTGGGCCGACACGGCCTCGGGGAGGTCCTTGGCGAAGAAGGACTCGGTCCTCGGACCGCCGGGGATGTCCACGCACTCGGTGTCCCGCGGCGGGGCGACGGTCGGACGCAGCATCACGAGGATCATCGGCTGGCTCCGGCCGCTCCTGACCAAACGATTCGCCGTCTGCGGGAAGTGCAGCGCCTTGATGAGCGCCTGGGCGGTACCGGGGTAGCCGGTCAGCACCGTGACGGCGGGGAACGTACGGGTGCGGTACTGCGGCTGGAAGTACTCCGGCGGCAGGTACACGTACGCGGGTGTGGCGATCCGGCTCGTCCGCCCGACGATGTCGATCTTCTGGATCTGGCCGCCGGTCTGCGGCCTGGCCCCGCCCGAGACGGCCACCTGCTCGGTGTCCAGGACCTGGAGGGGGCCGCCGTTCGGACCGGCGGCGCCGTTGTGGTCGACGACCACGCCCTCGCCCTTCTCGTTGCCGAGGAGGTCCGCCCAGCTCGCGTAGAACCCGAACGCCTGGTTGGCGCACAGCCCGACCGAGGCGAACAGCATCACCTGGGTGGCCAGCAGCAGCCCGACCCGCCCGCCGACCGACCCCCAGGTACGCCTGGCGAGCCGCGGCCACCACCACACCGTGCCGATGAAAAGCAGCACGGCGAACAGGACCACCAACGCCAGCACCTTGTTGCTCGTGAGACCCATGGGCTGCTCCGCCTGCGCTTTCCGTCCGGGTCCGTCCCGCACATTTGCGAGCCCTTGCCCTGGACTTTCCTTGCCTTTTGAAACGGCTTTCCGGCGGGGAATGAACCTGACTCCCCAAGACACCGTCCTAGAGGGCGCAATGTCGCCGGATGCCGGAATGGCACCGGATTCAAGGTCTCTCGCAGAACCACGGGATGCGATGTCTGTCAGGATAGATGGGGAATTGTCGGGTGGGGTTCCAGGCCGAGCGGCACGGACGCGGCGCCTTCTGCGCGGTCCGAGCCCGGAGGCCGTCCCCGCTCTGGTCGCCAGGGCCTGCACGCTCGTGGGTCTCCTGGACATCGCCGCGGGAGTCTTCCCGCGCTTCCGTCACAGCCGTATGCACGCCCTGGCCGAGGTGCTGCCCGGAGCGTTCGGGCCCTTCGCCGCGGCGCTGTCCCTCAGCGCCGGCGTGCTCCTGCTGCTGCTCGCCCACGGGCTGCGCCGCCGCAAGCGCCGGGCCTGGCGCGCCGCGGCCCTGCTGCTGCCCGCGGGCGCGGCAGCGCAGTTCGCGTACCGCCACTCGGTGATCGGCGTCGTCCTGTCGGCCGCGCTGCTGGCACCGCTGCTGCGCCACCGCGACGAGTTCGCCGCGCTGCCCGACCCGCGCAGCCGCTGGCGCGCACTCGCCAACTTCGTTCTCATGGGCGCCGGTTCCCTCGTCCTCGGGCTCGTCATCGTCAGCGTCCACGAGGACCGCATGATCGGCGACCCGAGCCTGGCCGACCGCATCAGCCACGTCCTGTACGGCCTCGTCGGCTTCGAGGGCCCCGTCGACTACGCCGGGCCCACGTCCTGGACCGTCGCCTTCTCCCTCGGCGCCCTCGGCTGGCTGACCGCCGTCACCACCATCTACCTGGCCTTCCGGCCCGAACACCCCGCAGCCCGCCTCACCGAGGACGACGAGGCCCAACTGCGCGTCCTGCTCGACAAGCACGGCGGCCGCGACTCCCTCGGGCACTTCGCGCTCCGCCGCGACAAGGCGGTCGTCTTCTCGCCCAGCGGCAAGGCGGCGGTCACCTACCGGGTCGTCTCCGGTGTGATGCTCGCCAGCGGCGACCCCATCGGGGACGTGGAGGCCTGGCCCGGCGCGATCGAACGCTTCATGGACGAGGCCAGGGCGCACTCCTGGACCCCCGCCGTCATGGGCTGCTCCGAGACGGGCGGCGAGGTGTGGACCCGCGAGACCGGTCTCGACGCCCTCGAACTCGGCGACGAGGCGGTGGTGGACGTCCCGGATTTCTCCCTCTCCGGGCGCGCGATGAGAAACGTGCGCCAGATGGTCAAGCGCATCGAGCGCGCCGGCTACGAAACCCGGGTACGGCGCATCCGTGACCTGGGCGAGGGCGAGCTGGAACGGATACGGCGCGCTGCGGAGGACTGGCGCGGCACCGACACCGAGCGCGGTTTCTCCATGGCGCTCGGCCGTATCGGTGACCCGTCCGACGGCGACTGCCTGATCGCCACGGCGCACAAGGCCGACGACCCGGCCGGCCCCTACGGCGACCTGAAGGCCGTCCTGCACTTCGTCCCGTGGGGCCCGGACGGCGTCTCGCTCGACCTGATGCGCCGCGACCGCGCGGCCGACCCCGGCATGAACGAACTCCTCATCGTGGCCGCGCTCCAGGCCGCGCCCCGCCTCGGCATCGAGCGGATCTCGCTCAACTTCGCGATGTTCCGCTCGGCGCTCGCGCGCGGCGAGAAGATCGGCGCGGGGCCCGTGCTGCGCGCCTGGCGCGGACTGCTCGTGTTCTTGTCCCGCTGGTTCCAGATCGAGTCGCTGTACAAGTTCAACGCCAAGTTCCGCCCCCGCTGGGAGCCGCGCTTCGTGGTCTACGCCGCCTCCCGCGACCTCCCCCGCATCGGCTTCGCCGCCATGCAGGCCGAGGGCTTCGTGAACTTCGCCCTGCCCCGGATCCTGCGCCGCCGCGCACCGGCCCCGCGCCCGTGCGCCCACGCGAGGACGGAGCAGGGGGTCAGGGCGGCCTGACCGGCACGGAAGGACCTCCGCGGGCGACGATGCCCCTCCCCGGAGGTCCTAGGCTGGACGTATGAGTACTGAGCGCGGACGCGGCCGAGTCGCGGGACTGCCGACGTGGGACCGCTGCGCGGTCATGGGGGTCGTGAACGTCACCCCCGATTCCTTCTCCGACGGCGGCCGCTGGTTCGACACGACGGCCGCGGTCAAGCACGGCCTGGGCCTGGTCGCCGAGGGCGCCGACCTCGTGGACGTGGGCGGGGAGTCCACCCGCCCCGGGGCGACCCGGGTCGACGAGGCCGAGGAGCTGAAGCGGGTCATCCCCGTGGTCCGCGGGCTCGCCTCCGAGGGCATCACCGTGTCGGTGGACACCATGCGCGCCTCCGTCGCCGAGCGGTCCCTGGCAGCGGGCGCCGCCCTCGTCAACGACGTCAGCGGCGGCCTCGCCGACCCCGCGATGATCCCGGCCGTGGCGGCCGCGGGCGCCCCCTTCGTGGTCATGCACTGGCGCGGCTTCCTGGCCGGCGGGAACGTCCAGGGCGCCTACGAGAACGTGGTCTCCGAGGTGCTCGACGAACTCCACGCGCGCGTGGAGGCCGTTCTGGCGGGCGGCATCGCCCCCGACCGCGTCGTCGTCGACCCCGGCCTCGGCTTCTCCAAGGACCCCGAGCACGACCTGGCCCTCCTGGCCCACCTCGACCGCCTCCGCGCCCTCGGCCACCCCCTGCTGGTCGCCGCCTCCCGCAAACGCTTCCTCGGCCGCGTCCTGGCCGGCCCCGAGGGCGCCCCGCCGCCCGCGCGCGAACGGGACGCCGCCACCGCCGCCGTCTCGGCCATCGCCGCCCAGCAGGGCGCCTGGGCGGTCCGCGTGCACGAGGTACGGGCCACCGCCGACGCCGTACGGGTCGCCCGCGCCGTCGAGGGCGCCAGGACCGGCACGGCCGCGAGCGACTCCGGCGACACGGCCGCCGAGGGAGCCCGGTGAGCACACCCCGTACCGATGTCGAGCAGGTCGAACGCGCCAACACGGCGTACTACGAGGCGATGGAACGCGGTGACTTCGAGGAACTGTCCTCGCTGTGGCTGACCCCGGACCCCTCCGACGACGGCCCCGAGGACGGCCCCGACGGCGAGGACGAGGACACGGAGGCGGCCGTCTCCTGCGTCCACCCGGGCTGGCCCGTCCTCAGCGGCCGCGGCGAGGTGCTCCGCTCGTACGCGCTGATCATGGCGAACACGGAGTACATCCAGTTCTTCCTCACCGACGTGCGCGTCTCCGTGGCCGCCGACACGGCCCTGGTGACCTGCACCGAGAACATCCTCAGCGGCGGGCCCGCCCCCGAGGACAGCGACGAGCTCGGCCCGCTCGTGGGCCAGCTGGTCGTCGCCACGAACGTGTTCCGCCGGACCGCCGACGGCTGGAAGCTCTGGTCCCACCACGCCTCCCCCGTGCTGGCCGAGTCCGGCGAGGAGGACGACGAGGACACCGCCGGCTGAGTGGGCGCGGAGCGCCCGGCAGCCGAAAGGTGATTGGAATCGCCGCTCCGGGGTAGGGGCGGCGCTACCGGCCCGTGAGCCGCCGCGTTCCCCAGGGGAAACGCCCGGTGAAGCCTCGTGGCCTTCACCGGTGCGCCCGTCCCCGTGGGCGAGCGTTGTCGGTGCCCGCAGGTAGATTCGTTCGAGGCCCGTGCGCCGGCCGCATCCGGCGCATGACGGCCTTCACCGACAATTGCAGGAGTGATTCGCGTGGATCGTGTCGCGCTGCGCGGCCTCAAGGCCCGCGG
Organism: Streptomyces sp. NPDC127038; assembly: GCF_042725875.1. Classification (NCBI taxonomy): domain Bacteria; kingdom Bacillati; phylum Actinomycetota; class Actinomycetes; order Kitasatosporales; family Streptomycetaceae; genus Streptomyces; species Streptomyces sp. NPDC127038. The sequence goes on from NZ_JBHXDQ010000038.1 coordinate 6,648, forward strand.
GCACCACGGCGTCTTCCAGAAGGAACGCGAGGAGGGCCAGACCTTCATCGTGGACCTGACGCTGGGCCTGGACACCCGGCCGGCCGCGGCCGACGACGACCTGGCGAAGACCGTGCACTACGGCATCGTGGCGGAAGAGGTCGTCGCCGTCGTCGAGGGCGAGCCGGTCGACCTCATCGAGACGCTCGCCGAGCGCATCGCCCAGACGTGTCTCAAGCACGACGGGGTCCAGGAGGTCGAGGTCTGCGTCCACAAACCGGACGCGCCCATCACGGTCCCCTTCGACGACGTGACCGTCACGATCATCCGGAGCCGAGTATGACCGCGTCCTTCACCGAGGGTCAGAGCGACCCGACCGTCCAGCCGGTGCCCGCCTCCGTGGTCGAGCGGGTCGACGCCGCCGACACCACGCTGAGCAACCCCAAGCGCGCGGTGGTCTCCATCGGGTCGAACCTGGGCAACCGCCTGGAGAACCTCCAGGGAGCCATCGACGCCCTGGAGGACACCCCGGGCGTCCGGGTCAAGGCCGTCTCCCCCGTGTACGAGACCGAGCCCTGGGGCGTCGAACCGGGCAGCCAGCCCTCGTACTTGAACGCGGTCGTGGTGCTCAGGACCACCCTCCCGCCGTCCTCGCTCCTGGAGCGGGCCCACGCGGTCGAGGAGGCCTTCCACCGCGTACGGGACGAGCGCTGGGGCCCGCGCACCATCGACGTGGACATCGTGGCGTACGCCGACGTCGTCTCGGACGACCCGGTGCTGACCCTTCCTCACCCGCGCGCCCACGAGCGGGCCTTCGTCCTCGCCCCCTGGCACGACGTGGACCCCGAGGCGCAGCTCCCCGGCCGCGGCGCCGTCACCCGCCTCCTCGACGGCATCACCCGGGAGGGCGTGGCGCCCCGCACCGACCTGGAACTCCGGCTGCCCGAGTAGTCGTTAAGGTCAAGACGACCACAGGCCGGCCCGGCACCGGGCCGGCCCTACGCGGGCTACCGAAGGGGCAACGTGAAACAGCTGCGGATCAGGACACTGGCTGCCGTGTTCGTGGTGGCCGGAGTGCTGTCCTGGGCGGGCGCCCGCCTGTGGAACGCGGTGGGCACGCTGCCCCGGGTCCCCCTGGCCGCGCCCATCGTCCTCGCCCTGATCGCGATCGTCCTGCTCGCCACGGCCCTGTCGCTGCGCGCCCGCCTCAAGGCCCAGCGCGAGCGGCGCCCCGGCGCCAAGGGAGTCGACCCGCTGATGGCCGCCCGCGCGGTCGTCTTCGGCCAGGCGAGCGCCCTGGTGGCCGCCCTGGTGGCCGGCATGTACGGCGGCACCGGCGTGTTCCTCCTGGAGTCCCTGGAGGTCCCCGCCATCCGCGACCAGGCCATCTACGCCGGCCTCTCCGTCGTCGCCGGAATCGCCGTGATAGCGGCGGCCTTCTTCCTGGAACGGGTCTGCAGGCTCCCGGAGGACGACGACGAGCACCACGGCGGAACGGCCCCGGTGGCCTAGGAGCCCGGCCGGTCCCCGGGGCACCGAGACCCCCGGGGAATGCCGTTCGTCGTTCCGCACCGGTCCGCGCGAGGCCGCCGGACCGGGCCGAGCCGGGTGAGGCCGCGGGGTCCAGCGGGCCGTCGCGGGGTCTAGCGGGGTCTAGCGGGCCATGATGAGACTCATCGCCTCGTTGCGGGTCGCCGCGTCCCGCAGCTGTCCGCGCACCGCCGAGGTGATGGTCTTGGCGCCGGGCTTGCGGATACCGCGCATGGACATGCACATGTGCTCGCACTCGATGACCACGATCACACCGCGCGGCTCCAGGATCTCCATCAGGGAGTCGGCGATCTGGGTCGTCAGCCGCTCCTGCACCTGCGGGCGCCGGGCGTAGACGTCGACCAGGCGGGCCAGCTTCGACAGCCCCGTGATCTTGCCGCTGGTGGACGGGATGTAGCCGACGTGCGCCACGCCCCGGAACGGGACCAGATGGTGTTCACACGTGCTGAACACCTCGATGTCCTTCACCAGGACCATCTCGTCGTGGCCCAGGTCGAACGTCGTCGTCAGCACGTCCTCCGGCTGCTGGAGCAGGCCCGCGAATATCTCCTTGTACGCCCTCGCGACGCGGGCCGGGGTCTCGCGGAGCCCCTCGCGGTCCGGGTCCTCGCCGACCGCGATCAGGAGCTCTCGTACGGCGTTCTCGGCACGCTTCTCGTCGAACGCGCCGATCGTGGCCTCGCCGTCCAGCGTCACGGGGTCGGTCATCTGGTCCTCGTTCCTGTGGATCCTGCGCGTGCCTCGACGCGTCCAAAAGGTGCGGGCACACGAAAATGCCGCGCCCCCCAGGCTAGAACCTGGGGGGCGCGGCATCCATTCCGGGCCTGGTGAGGCCGCCCGGAGCCGAGCGGACTCAGCTGTCGGTGCGGTCCTCGGGGGCCGTCTCCGTGGCCGGGACGGACTCCGTCGCGGTGGCGATGGAAGCCGTCGAGCCGTTCGCCCCGTTCGTCAGCGACAGCTCCTTGGGGGAGAGCACCGGCGGGCGGGTGGACGGGGTGCGGCGGGAGGAGCCGGTCCACGCGGGGCGGGCCGGGCGCTTCACGATCGGAGCGAAGACCTCGGCGATCTGCTCCTTGCTCAGCGTCTCCTTCTCCAGCAGCTGGAGCACCAGCTGATCGAGGACGTCGCGGTTCTCGACCAGGATCTCCCAGGCCTCGTTGTGCGCGTTCTCGATGAGCTTCTTGACCTCTTCGTCGACGAGCGCGGCGACCTCTTCCGAGTAGTCGCGCGGGTGCGACATCTCCCGGCCCAGGAAGGGCTCGGTGTTGTCGCCGCCGAACTTGATCGCGCCGAGACGCTCGGTCATGCCGTACTGCGTGACCATCGCGCGAGCGGTGGCCGTGGCCTTCTCGATGTCGTTCGCGGCACCGGTGGTCGGGTCGTGGAAGACGAGCTCCTCGGCCGCGCGGCCGCCCAGCATGTACGCGAGCTGGTCCAGCATCTCGTTGCGCGTGGTGGAGTACTTGTCCTCGTCCGGCAGGACCATCGTGTAGCCGAGGGCACGGCCGCGCGACAGGATCGTGATCTTGTGCACCGGGTCGGAGTTGGGGGAAGCCGCCGCGACCAGGGCGTGTCCGCCCTCGTGGTACGCGGTGATCTTCTTCTCCTTGTCCGACATGATCCGGGTCCGCTTCTGCGGGCCCGCGACCACACGGTCGATCGCCTCGTCCAGCATGCTGTTGTCGATCAGCTTCTGGTTGCTGCGCGCCGTGAGCAGCGCCGCCTCGTTCAGCACGTTCGCCAGGTCGGCACCGGTGAAGCCGGGGGTCCGGCGGGCCACCGCCGACAGGTCCACGTTCGGGGCGACCGGCTTGCCCTTCTGGTGAACCTTGAGGATCTCCAGACGGCCCTGCATGTCCGGGCGGTCGACCGCGATCTGGCGGTCGAAGCGGCCGGGGCGCAGGAGGGCCGGGTCGAGGATGTCGGGCCGGTTCGTGGCGGCGATCAGGATGACGCCGCCCTTCACGTCGAAGCCGTCCATCTCGACGAGCAGCTGGTTGAGGGTCTGCTCGCGCTCGTCGTGACCGCCGCCGAGGCCGGCACCACGGTGGCGGCCGACCGCGTCGATCTCGTCGACGAAGACGATCGCCGGAGCGTTCGCCTTGGCCTGCTCGAACAGGTCACGGACCCGGGAGGCACCGACACCGACGAACATCTCGACGAAGTCGGAACCGGAGATCGAGTAGAAGGGGACGCCGGCCTCGCCCGCGACGGCGCGCGCCAGCAGTGTCTTGCCCGTACCGGGAGGCCCGTACAGCAGGACGCCCTTGGGGATCTTGGCGCCGACCGCCTGGAACTTCGCCGGCTCCTGGAGGAACTCCTTGATCTCCTGGAGCTCCTCGACCGCCTCGTCCGAGCCCGCGACGTCCGCGAACGTCGTCTTCGGGGTGTCCTTGGTGATGAGCTTCGCCTTGGACTTCCCGAAGTTCATGACCCGGGAGCCGCCGCCCTGCATCTGATTCATCAGGAACAGGAAGACGACGACGATGAGAACGAAGGGAAGCAGAGACAGCAGGATGCCCACGAAGGGGTTCTGCTTGGACGGCGAGACGGTGTACCCGTCCGGGATCTGCTTGTTCTGGTACTTGTCCTGGAGCGTGTTGGCGAGGGCCACGCCCTGGTCGCCGATGTAGCTCGCCTGGATCTTCGAGCTGCCGTCAACCTTCTCGCCGTCCTTCAGCGAGGCCTTGATGATCTGCTCGTCGCCAGTGGTGATCTTGGCTGACTGGACCTTGTTGTCATTGATCGCCTGGACGACCTGGCCGGTGTCCACCGTCTTGTAGCCGCCGGACGAACCGACGACCTGCATCAACACGACCACGGCAAGGACGGCCAGCACGATCCACATGACCGGCCCACGGAAGTATCGCTTCACGTCCATCCATACGGAGCGGTGCCGCCCCGTCCCTCCTGCCATAGTGAGTTTGATAAAGACTGTTCTTCGGACGGTACCCCAGCATTGTCACCCGAAGCCGCAGGGGACCACTGTCAATCCCGTCCACGCATGCTCCAACGGCGCGAAACCCGCTGGGGTTCCCGATCGTCCGACGAGGACTGAGCCGCCCTCAGGAAGAAGGGGCTCAGCCGCCGTACACGTGAGGCGCGAGCGTACCGACGAACGGGAGGTTCCGGTACTTCTCGGCATAGTCCAGGCCGTACCCGATGACGAACTCGTTCGGGATGTCGAAGCCGACCCACTCCACGTCGATCGCGACCTTGGCCGCGTCCGGCTTGCGCAGCAGCGTGCACACCTTGAGCGAGGCGGGCTCCCGGGAGCCGAGGTTGGAGATCAGCCAGGACAGGGTCAGTCCCGAGTCGATGATGTCCTCGACGATCAGGACGTGCTTGCCCTTGATGTCGGTGTCCAGGTCCTTGAGGATCCGCACCACACCGGAGGACTGGGTGCCCGCGCCGTACGAGGACACGGCCATCCAGTCCATGGTGACGGGGGTGGACAGCGCACGCGCGAGGTCCGCCATGACCATCACGGCACCCTTGAGCACTCCGACGATCAGCAGGTCCTTGCCCGCGTACTCCGCGTCGATCTTCGCCGCCAGCTCAGCCAGCTTCGCGTCGATCTCTTCCTTGGTGATGAGCACCGACTTGAGGTCGGTGCCCATGTCTTTCGCGTCCACCCGCATCACTTTCGGTCGTCCGTCCCACTTTTTTGGGCTCGTCACCTACAGGGCGCCATGTAACCGGCGACGGTCCCCTTCGGCACGCCCGCGCGGCCGTTCGGACCGTCCGCGCCCCGAGTCGGGGGGTTCCGGGGAGCCGTGTGGGCGCCCCCGGTGCGGGGTCCGGTTTCAGCCTTGCCGAATCACCAGTCTGCCACCCTGGCGCTGGGCGACGACCTTGCCCGGGAGATTGATGGCCCCCTGGCCGCGCCATCCGGTGATCAGCCGGTCGATCTCCTCGATGTGCCGGGCGAACAGCGAACCGGCCGGAGCACCGGCCTCGATGGCCGCGCGGCGCAGGATCCGGCGGCGTACGGCGGGCGGCAGGGCGTAGAGCTTGGCGCACTCCAGGAGGCCGGCCGCGTCGCGCACGGAGGCCTCGGCCTGGCTGGCCCACGCGTCGAGCGCGTCGGCGTCGTCCCGGGAGAGCTGGGCCGTACGGGCGAGGGCCTCGACGACTCCTTTGCCGAGGGCCTTCTCGAGGGCGGGCAGACCCTCGTGGCGGAGCCGGGAGCGGGTGTAGGCCGGGTCGGCGTTGTGCGGGTCGTCCCAGACGGGCAGCGACTGGACCATGCACGCCTTGCGGGCGGTCTGCCGGTCCAGGTGCAGGAAGGGGCGCCGGTAGCGGCCGTCGGCCCCCGAGACCGCGGCCATCCCGGACAGCGAGCGGATGCCGGAGCCGCGCGCGAGGCCGAGCAGGACGGTCTCGGCCTGGTCGTCGCGGGTGTGGCCGAGGAGGATCGCCGTGGCGCCGTGGCGCTCGGCGGCGGAGTCGAGGGCGGCGTACCGGGCGTCGCGGGCGGCGGCCTCGGGGCCTCCGTCGCGGCCGACGGTGACGGCGATCGACTCGGCGGGGTCGAGCCCGAGCTCGCCGAGGCGCAGCACGACTTCGTCGGCGCGCAGCTCGGAGCCGGGCTGCAGACCGTGGTCGACGGTGATGCCGCCGGCGCGGATGCCGAGTTTCGGGGCTTCGAAGGCGAGGGCCGAGGCGAGCGCCATGGAGTCGGCGCCGCCGGAGCACGCGACGAGCACGAGCGGCGCCGGGGTGGCGCCCTCGCCCGGCAGGGGCCGGGAGCTCGCGGGGGTCTGGTCGTGCGGGAGGCGCGCGGGCGCGGTGACGCTGCGCCGCGTTCCGGGAGCGGGGACGCGTTCCGCGTCGGAGGCGCAGGGGCGCGCGGCACCGCGTGCGGGCGTGCGCCGGGTGTCGTGGGTGGGCGGTTGTTCGGTCAGGATGTCGTGGAGTACGCGGCGGACCGCCAGGCGTATCGCCGCGACCGCAGGATGGGGACCCATGTCCGGTTCCCTTCATGAAGTTTTCGGGGGGTTAGCCCGGGGATCTGTCACTCAGAGTGTGTAGATGGTGACAGAACCGGGGCGTTCCCCGAGCATTGCACGCCTACCCATGCTCCACGGTCCCTCGGACGGGTGACAGCAGAAGCGTTTGCCTGCCATCGGCCGGATTCGTTTCACGACCGTCCCGTAGGGTTCACGACTCCGCCTTGCGGTGCACCCGCGCGACCCAGTCCGCCGGTTTGGCGATCTCCGCCTTGGTCGGGAGCGTGTTCGGAGAGGTCCACACCCGGTTGAAGCCGTCCATGCCGACCTCGTGGACGACGGCCCGTACGAACCGCTCGCCGTCGCGGTACTGCCTGAGCTTGGCGTCCAGGCCGAGCAGCTTGCGCAGGGCCATGTCGAGGCGGGAGGCGCCCTTGGCGCGGCGCTGCTGGAACTTCTCGCGGATCTCGGCGACGGAGGGGACGACGGCGGGTCCCACGCCGTCCATCACGAAGTCGGCGTGTCCTTCCAGGAGGGACATCACGGCGGTGAGCCGGCCGAGGATCTCGCGCTGGGCGGGCGTCTGCACGATTTCCACGAGGGAACGCCCGCCGTCGTCCTCCTCGGTGTCCGGGCGCGAGCCGGCGAGGGACTGGGCGGCCTCCCTGACGCGCTCCAGGACGGTCATGGGGTCGATCTCCGTCTCCCCCAAGAACGACTGGATTTCGCCCTCCAGGTGGTCGCGCAGCCAGGGCACGGCCGAGAACTGGGTGCGGTGGGTCTCCTCGTGGAGGCAGACCCACAGCCGGAAGTCGTGGGGCTGGACGTCGAGTTCGCGCTCCACGTGCACGATGTTCGGGGCGACCAGCAGGAGTCGGCCACCGCCGTTGCCCGAGGGGCTGGGCGCTCCCGCGGGCAGGTCCCTGGTCGCGGGAGCGAACGTCTCGTACTGCCCGAGGACCCTCGACGACAGGAACGACAGCAGCATGCCCAGTTCGACGCCTGTGACCTTGCCGCCGACGGCGCCGAGGACGGCTCCGCCGGGGGTGCTGCCGCGCCGTTCCTGCATCTTGTCCAGCAGGGGCTTGAGGATCTCCCGGAACCCGGCGACGTTCGCCCGGACCCAGCCGGGGCGGTCGACGACGAGGACGGGGGTGTCGTGGACGACGTCCGCGCCCATGCGGGTGAAGCCCCGCACGTGCTCCTCCGAGGCCTTGGCGTGCCGGCGCAGTTCGGCCACGATGGCCCGTGCCTCGTCGCGGCTCACCTCGGGGCCCGGCCGTACGAGCCGGGTCGCGGTCGCCACCGCGAGATTCCAGTCGACCATCCCAGTAGATGCAGCACCACCGATGCTCGTCATGCGTCAACCGTACGTGAGCGGGTGCTGCCGCGGTTAGGGTCCGGCGCCGTCCGTGCCCCATGCGGGGGCGGGTGATGCGGGTGGTTCCCACGGGCCGGAAGGGAACGGCGGGCGGGCCGGCCCGCCGTGCCTGTCCCCGTCCGGCGTACGGGGATTGCGCCGGACGGAACGGCGTGCGCCTACCGGCAGCCGCACGCCACCAGCGCCGTCGCCGTGTGGTCCAGGGCCGCCCGCGCCTCCAGGGCGTTCGGGGGGTTGGCGGCGTCGGAGGTCAGGAACGCGAAGGCCAGCAGGCGGCCGTCCTTGTCGACGACGGTCCCGGCGAGGGTGTTGACCCCGGTCAGGGTTCCGGTCTTGGCGCGGACGACTCCGGTGGCGGTGGGGGAGTCGGTGTAGCGGGTGCTCAGGGTGCCGGTGAAGCCGGCGACGGGCAGGCCGGTGAGGACCGCGCGCAGCTCGGGGTGGGCCGGGTCGCCGGCCTTGGCCAGCAGGGCGGTGAGCAGGTCGGCGGAGACCTTGTCGGCGCGGTTCAGACCGCTGCCGTCCGCGAACTGCGCCCCGGTCAGCGGCAGTCCGAGCTTCTTCAGCTCGGCGGGGATCGCCTTCGCGTCGCCGTCGAAGCTGGGTTCCTCGCCGGCGGCGAGGGCGACCTGGCGGGCCAGGGCCTCGGCGATGTCGTTGTCGCTGTTGGTCAGCATCCGCTCGACCAGGGCGGACAGCGGCGGCGAGGAGACGGAGGCGAGGGCCTGGGAGCGGCTCGTGGCCTTCGAGGGGCCGGGTGCCGTGGCGGTGACGCCCTGGGCGCGGAGCAGGTCCGCGAACTTCCGGGCGGCGTCGGCCGCCGGGTCGGCGGCGCGTCCGGCCGGCCCGCTGGTGGAACGGTCGAGGCGGCCCTCGTCGGCCATCAGGGGGGTGACCTTCGCGATGTTCTCGTTGACCCCTATGGGGTGAAGTCCGGGGCCGGAGTAGAGCGAGGTGTCGTAGGAGAGCGTCACGTGGTCCAGGTGACGGGTCTTCAGGGCGGCGGCCGTCCGTTCGGCGAGCGTCTGCAGGTCGGCCCAGCCGTCCGCGGGCTTGCGCGCGGTCAGCGTCGGGTCGCCGCCGCCGACGAGCACGACCTCCTTGGTGTCGGGCTCCAGGACCGCCCGCGTGCGGATGCGGTGGTCGGGGCCCAGCGCCGTGAGGGCGGCGACCGCGGTGGCGATCTTCGTGGTGGAGGCGGGCGTCTGGACCTGGTCGGCGTCCTTGCCGTAGAGCCGCTTGCCGGTCGCCACGTCGACCACGACGGCGGTGCGCACCGAGCCGAGGACCGGGTTGGCCAGCAGCGGGTCGAGGACGTCGGCGAGGGCCTTCCCGGCGGGCGCGGGCGCGGTGCCCGCCGGGCCGCCGAGCGCGGTGAGCACGGAGTCGGCGCTGGGTGCGGGCCGGGGTGACGTTCGGCGCGTACCGGACGTACGTGCGTGATCTGTGCCACCCTCCGGCGCCCGCGATGCGGCCCAGTCCCGCTCGGCCGTACGCTGACCGGTGGAGTCCCAGGGACCGGCCACGGTCACCGACCCGGCCGCGAGTGCCAGGCCGACGGTGGCGGCAACGGCTGTGAGCTGCGGCGTCGTCAACCGCACGGCACGCGGCCGCACAGCCCGAGTGATCCGCGCCACATGCGGTTTCACCGTCCGCGCGACCCGCACCACATGCGGTCTCGCGGCCCGCCAAGCCCTCAGCTCTGGCACGACCACCAGCCCCTTTCGCGATCACCCACCTGCGTGAGGGACACTTAATCACCAGAACTATGTGCTGATCATGGAGGAGCCACCGGTGGAGTTCGACGTCACGATCGAGATTCCGAAGGGTTCACGGAACAAGTACGAGGTGGACCACGAGACCGGTCGGATCCGTCTGGACCGTCGACTCTTCACCTCGACCAGCTACCCGGCCGACTACGGCTTCGTCGAGAACACCCTCGGCGAGGACGGCGACCCGCTGGACGCGCTGGTCATCCTGGACGAGCCGACCTTCCCGGGCTGCCTCATCCAGTGCCGCGCGATCGGCATGTTCCGTATGACGGACGAGGCCGGCGGCGACGACAAGCTGCTGTGCGTCCCGGCGCACGACCCGCGTGTGGAGCACCTGCGCGACATCCACCACGTGTCGGAGTTCGACCGCCTGGAGATCCAGCACTTCTTCGAGGTCTACAAGGACCTGGAGCCGGGCAAGTCCGTCGAGGGCGCCGACTGGGTCGGCCGCGCGGACGCCGAGGCCGAGATCGAGCGTTCGTACAAGCGCTTCAAGGACCAGGGCGGTCACTGACCCCCCGCGGGCGGTCACTGACCTCCCCCTCTTTCGAACGGGCCGCGTGATCCCACCGGGGGTCACGCGGCCCGTTCGTGTGCCCGTACGCATACTGAGGCATACGGAAGGCAAGAAGGAGCAGTACACGGACGGGAAAGGCGAGGCTGGAGTTGGTGGCGGACCCCGAAGCGGAAGACCGCAAGCCGCACTCGGACGAGGCGAGGAGTGCCTTCACCCCGCCCACGGGTGTGACCTCGCCGGCCCCGGCGGCGGACGACGAGTCGTCGACGACCTCGGAGTTCGCGCTCCCCCAGGGGCTCGACGCGCCGCAGCCCGCCGCGGCGGAGCAGGGGGGCTCGGCGTTCAACGCCCCGCGCACCTACAGCGCCCGGTCCGCGCCTCCGGCGTTCACACCCGCGACCGGCGTCCCCCTGGTCAGCCTGACCAAGGACGGGCCCTGGCAGGACCGCATGCGCACCATGCTGCGGATGCCCGTGGCCGAGCGCCCCGCGCCCGAACCGGTGCACAAGGAGGACGAGTCGGGGCCCGCCGTCCCGCGCGTCCTCGACCTGACCCTGCGCATCGGCGAGCTGCTGCTCGCGGGCGGTGAGGGCGCCGAGGACGTGGAGACCGCGATGTTCGCCGTCTGCCGCTCCTACGGCCTCGACCGCTGCGAGCCGAACGTCACCTTCACCCTGCTGTCGATCTCGCACCAGCCGTCACTGGTGGACGACCCGGTGACGGCGTCCCGGACCGTGCGCCGCCGCGGCACCGACTACACGCGCCTGGCGGCCGTCTACCACCTCGTGGACGATCTGAGCGACCCGGAGACCGCGATCCCCCTGGAGGAGGCCTACAGGCGGCTCGCGGAGATGCGGCGCAACCGGCACCCCTACCCCGGCTGGGTGCTGACGGCCTCCGGCGGGCTGCTGGCCGGCGCGGCCTCCGTGCTCGTCGGCGGTGACGCCGTCGTGTTCGTCGCCGCAGCCCTCGGCGCGATGCTCGGCGACCGGCTCGCCTGGCTGTGCGCAGGACGCGGGCTGCCGGAGTTCTACCAGTTCACGGCCGCCGCGATGCCGCCCGCCGCGATAGGGGTGGCGCTCACCGTGGCCCACGTCGACGTGAAGGCGTCCGCGGTGATCACCGGTGGGCTCTTCGCGCTGCTGCCGGGACGGGCGCTCGTCGCGGGAGTGCAGGACGGGCTCACCGGCTTCTACATCACCGCGTCCGCGCGGCTCCTCGAAGTCATGTACTTCTTCGTGGGGATCGTCGTCGGCGTCCTGCTGGTGCTCTATTTCGGGGTGAAGCTCGGCGCGCAGCTCAACCCGGACGCGGCGCTCAGCATCTCCGAGCGGCCGCTGCTCCAGATCGCCGCGTCGATGCTGCTGTCGCTCACCTTCGCCGTCCTGCTCCAGCAGGAACGTTCGACCGTTCTCGCCGTGACCCTCAACGGAGGCGTCGCCTGGTCGGTGTACGGGGCGATGCACTACGCGGGCGGGATATCGCCGGTGGCCTCCACCGCCGTCGCCGCGGGCCTGGTGGGGCTCTTCGGGCAACTGCTCTCGCGCTACCGGTTCGCCTCCGCCCTGCCGTACACGACGGCCGCGATCGGGCCCCTGCTGCCCGGTTCGGCGACCTATTTCGGGCTGCTGTCGATCGCCCAGAACAACGTGGACAAGGGCCTGGTGTCGCTCACGAAGGCCGCGGCCCTCGCCATGGCCATCGCCATCGGCGTGAACCTGGGCTCGGAGATCTCGCGGCTGTTCCTGCGTCTGCCGGGCGGCTCGTCCGGCGCACGGCGGGCCGCCAAGCGGACCCGCGGATTCTGAGGCCCGGCCCCGGAGGACCGGGCCGGGCCCGACGGGGCCGGGGAATCACCCGGCGGGCGCGTCAGTTCTGCGCGGGGCCCTGGCCGTACGGGTACTGCTCGGCGTCGTACGGGCGCCGGGCGTGGCCCTGGGGGTGCTGCTGGGCCTGCGGGTGCTGGCCCTGCGGGTGCTGACCCTGGGGGTGCTGGGCCTGGGGGTGCTGGGCCTGGGGGTGCTGGGCCTGGGGGTGCTGGGCCTGACCCTGGTCGTAGCCCTGCTGGTAGCCCTGGTCGTACTGCTGCTGGTCGTAGCCGTAGCCCTGCTCGGAGCCGTACGGCTGCTGCTGGTACTGCTGCTGGGGCTGCTGGTACTGGGGCCGGCGATGCTGCTGGGGCTGAGGCTGCTGGTACTGCTGGGGCTGGTAGGCGTTGTCCTGACGGCCGTAGCCCTGGCCCTGGTTCTGCCCGGGGTTCCCGTAGAACTGGTCGCCGCCCTGGTCGCCGTACGGACGCCCCTGGCCCTGGTCGTGGCCCTGGTCCTGGCCGCCGTACCGCGGGCCGTGGCCCTGGTTCCCGTACGACTGGCCCTGACCCTGATCGCCGTACGGCCGGCCCTGGTCCCGGCCGCCGTACGACGGGTCCTGGCCCTCGTGGACCGGGGGCACCCGCAGCGGCCGGGTCGCGTCGTCCATGGCGGGCGCTGCGGGGCGCGTACGGGCGGCCTCGGGGCTGCCGGGGAAGGGCTCCCGGAAGTCCGCGAAGTCGTCGAAGTCCTGGGAGGCGCTCGGCTCCTCCGGCTCCTGCGGGGCGTTCTTCTTGGCCTGCGAGCGGGCGCGCAGGAACTCGATCATGATCGGGACCACCGAGACGAGCACGATGAGGATCAGGATCAGCTCGATGTGCTTGTTGACGAACTCGATCTTGCCGAGCCAGGAGCCGAGCAGCGTGACGCCCGCGCCCCACAGGACGCCGCCGATGACGTTGAAGGTGAGGAACGGGCGGTACCGCATGCCGCTGACGCCCGCGATGATCGGCGTGAACGTGCGCACGACGGGCACGAAGCGGGCGAGGACCAGGGACTTGGGGCCGTACTTCTCGAAGAACTCGTTGGCCTTGACCACGTTCTCCTGCTTGAACAGGCGGGAGTCCGGGCGGGTGAAGAGCGAGGGCCCGACCTTCCGGCCGAAGAGGTAACCCGCCTGGTCGCCGAGGACCGCGGCGAGACAGATCAGCGGGACCGCCGCCCACAGCGGGAAGTCCATGGCACCCGTGGTGATCAGCAGACCGCAGGTGAAGAGCAGCGAGTCGCCCGGCAGGAAGAAGCCGATGAGCAGGCCGGACTCGGCGAACACCACCAGCAGCAGGCCCCAGATGCCGAAGTTGTCCAGGAGCGTGTTCGGATCCAGCCAGCTGGGACCGAGGGCAAGCGTCATCACGGGTCCGGGCTCCTGAGGGGTGAAGGGAGTTGCGGCGGTCCTTGTACGGGCCGGCCAAAGCTATCAACGCAGTGTGCCAACGCCAGGTTCCACCCGTGACTCCAGGATGCACTGTGCGGCGACTGGGACAAAGCTGTGGACCATGGGCATCGATGAATACGGCGGCGGCCAGGGTCCCCACGAGGACGTCCTGGTCGTCACGACGAACGACGTTCCCGGCCATCGCGTCGAGCAGGTCATCGGCGAGGTCTTCGGTCTCACGGTGCGCTCGCGCCATCTGGGCAGCCAGATCGGCGCGGGCCTGAAGTCGATGATCGGCGGCGAGCTCAAGGGGCTCACCAAGACGCTGGTGCAGACCCGCAACCAGGCCATGGAGCGGCTCGTCGACCAGGCACGCGCGCGTGGCGCCAACGGCGTCCTCATGTTCCGCTTCGACGTGTCCGAGGCGGCCGACGTGGGCACGGAGGTCTGCGCCTACGGAACGGCCGTGGTCCTGGTGAAGGAGTAGACCGGCGTTCGGGGGGGCGGCGGCGGTGCGGGCCGAGGTTTTTTCCCCCCGGCCCGCACCGGTGTTCGTCCGGGCCCGGCTCCCCCGGTCCGCGCCGCCGCCCGTCCGGATCAGGCCTCCCCGGGGTTCCGGTCGGCGTTCGCGGTGATCGCCGCCCTCAGGTGCTCGGCCATCCCCGGCCGCGTGGCGTCGTAGTACGCCGTGAACCGCTCGTCGGCGACGTACATCTCCCCGAGACCCCGGTGGATCTCGTACGTGCAGGTGTAGAACCACTTGGTGATGTGCTGCCGGTGTTCCTCGGCCAGGTCCATGGCCCGCTCGCCGTCCGGTCGCTCCCCCGTCCCCATCAGGGCGCCGTACCGCTCGTCCCAGGAGGCCGCCTCGGCCCGCATCCGCTTCCAGTCGTCCTTGGTGTAGCGGGCGGTGCGGCGGCGCGACTCGGCGTACGTCTCCGTGCCGCCCCAGCGGCGTTCGGCCTCCTGCGCGTGCTCCTCGGGGTCCTTGTCCCCGAAGACCTCGAACCTCTCCTCGGGCGTGAGGTCGATTCCCATCGTGTGTGCCTCCATGGCGTGCTCCACGGCCGCGGCCATCTCCTGGAGCCTCTCGATCCGGGCGGTCAGCAGCTCGTGCCGCCGGCGCAGCGACGCGCGCGGGTCCGCGTCCGGGTCGTCGAGCAGGGCCGCGACCTCGTCGAGCGGGAAGCCGAGCTCCCGGTAGAACAGGATCTGCTGCAACCGGTCGAGGTCGGCGTCGCTGTAGCGCCGGTGTCCCGCGTGGCTGCGCCCGCCGGGGGCGAGCAGACCGATCTCGTCGTAGTGGTGCAGCGTGCGCACCGTGACCCCGGCGAACCCGGCGACCTGTCCCACTGAATAGCCCACTTCCGCTCCTTCCTCGTTACGCCCTTCACGATGAGCCCTGACGTGACGTGAGGTGCAAGCCCGGATTCCCGGGCCGGTTCCGGCGGCGACGCTCGGGATGTTATGTCCGATTCGCACGCTTAGGGTGAGCCCGTGACCCACGAAGCGGCTCCTCCGGGACCGGCCCGCGCCCCGGCGACGCCCGCCCGGACGCTGCTTCCGCTGTTCCTCCCGGCCGTGGTCGTCGGCGCGGTCTCCAGCCTCCTCTTCGTGGGGGTGAGCCAGCTCGCCGAACAGCTCAAGGACGTGTTGTGGACGGACCTTCCCGACGCGCTCGGCATCGGCGGGTACTCCTCGCTCTGGATGATCGTCATGCTCACCACCACCGGCGTCCTGGTCGGTCTGGTGGTGTGGAAGGTGCCGGGGCACGCGGGGCCCGATCCGGCCACCGTGGGGCTCCAGGCGGCGCCGTTGGCCCCGTACATCCTGCCCGGACTGCTGGTGGCGGCCACGCTGATGCTGGCGGGCGGTCCGAGCCTCGGACCCGAGAACCCGATCATCGCCACCAATGTCGCGCTGGCGTTCTGGGCGGGCCGCCGGTTCGCGCCGGCCGCGCCCGGTGAGCTGTGGGTGGCCCTGGCCGAGGCGGGGACCATCGGCGCGCTGTTCGGCACGCCGGTCGCGGCCGCGCTGGTCATGTCGGAGGCGCTCGTCGGGCGGCAGGTGCGAGGCATGCTGTGGGACAACCTCTTCGCGCCGCTGACGGCCGCCTCGGTGGGCTCGATCACCACGGGCCTGCTGGGGCACGCGAGCTTCGACCTCGGTCTGCCCCCGCTCGGCAGTCCGGGCTGGGCCGACGTGCTGTCCGCGGTGGTGATCGCCTCCGCCGCGGCGGTGCTCGGCCTGGCCGGGGTCTACGCCTTCCCCTACGTCCACAAGGCGTTCGGCCTGCTGCGCCATCCCATGGCGGCCCTGCCCGTCGGCGGTCTCGTGCTCGGCCTGCTGGGCTGCCTGGGCGGGCCGCTGACCCTGTTCAAGGGCCTGGACCAGGTCGCCGAGATCGCCCGGAACCCGGACGGCTGGTCGGCGGGCCGGTTCGCCCTGATGTCCGTGGTGAAACTGGCCGCGCTCGTCGTCGCGGCGTGCTGCGGATTCCGGGGCGGCCGGATCTTCCCCGCCGTGTTCGTGGGTGCCTCGTTCGGTCTGTGCGCCCATGCGCTGGTGAACTCGGTCCCGCCGTCGCTGGGACTGGCCGCGGGGGTCCTCGGCGTCCTTCTCGCGACCACCCGGCAGGGCTGGGTGAGCCTGTTCACGGCCGCCGTCCTGGCGTCCTCGGCGTCGGTCGTCGCCCTGCTCTGCATCGCCTCGCTGCCGGCCTGGCTGCTGGTGACCGGGCGGCCTCAGATGCAACTTCACGAAGACGGGAGCGCGATCCGGTGAACCGCCGGGGCCCTCTCGTCCGATGAACAAGTGGGACGCCCGTCCCGCCGAACCGTTGGGAGTAAGCCCATGCCGCTCCACAAGGGCCAGCAGAAGCCCGATGCCCACCCGCACACCGTCAATCCCTTCTACGGCGAGGCCAATCCGGTCAGCGGCATGGTCGAGGCGCCCCCCAAGCACCGCCTCCCGGACGGCCCGCTGCCTCCCACGACCGCGCTCCAGCTCGTCCACGACGAGCTCATGCTGGACGGGAACTCACGGCTCAACCTGGCCACGTTCGTCACCACCTGGATGGAGCCGCAGGCCGGGGTCCTGATGGCGGAGTGCCGGGACAAGAACATGATCGACAAGGACGAGTACCCCCGGACGGCCGAACTGGAGCGGCGCTGTGTGTCGATGCTCGCCGACCTGTGGAACGCGCCGGACCCGTCGGCCGCGGTCGGCTGTTCCACGACCGGTTCGAGCGAGGCGTGCATGCTGGCCGGCATGGCGCTCAAGCGGCGCTGGACGAAGCGCAACGCCGACCGTTACCCGGGTGCCCGGCCGAACCTCGTCATGGGCGTGAACGTCCAGGTGTGCTGGGAGAAGTTCTGCAACTTCTGGGAGGTGGAGGCCCGCCAGATACCCATGGAGGGCGACCGGTTCCACCTCGACCCCGAGGCGGCGGCCCAGCTGTGCGACGAGAACACGATCGGGGTCGTCGGCATCCTGGGCTCCACCTTCGACGGCAGTTACGAACCGATCGCGGAGCTCTGCGCGGCGCTCGACCGGCTCCAGGAACGCACGGGCCTCGACATCCCGGTCCATGTGGACGGCGCGTCCGGCGCGATGATCGCGCCGTTCATCGACGAGGACCTGGTCTGGGACTTCCGGCTGCCGAGGGTGTCGTCGATCAACACCTCGGGCCACAAGTACGGACTGGTCTACCCGGGCGTCGGCTGGGCGCTGTGGCGTAGCGCGGAGGAACTGCCGGAGGAACTGGTCTTCCGGGTGAACTACCTGGGCGGCGACATGCCGACCTTCGCGCTCAACTTCTCCCGCCCCGGCGCACAGGTCGTCGCGCAGTACTACACGTTCCTGCGGCTGGGCCGGGAGGGCTACCGCACCGTGCAGCAGACGACCCGGGACGTGGCACGCGTCCTGGCCGAACGGATCGACTGCATGGGCGACTTCCGGCTCATCACCCGGGGCGACGAACTGCCGGTGTTCGCCTTCACGACGGCACCCGAGGTGAAGGCGTTCGACGTGTTCGACGTGTCCCGCAGGATGCGCGAGAACGGCTGGCTGCTGCCCGCGTACACCTTCCCCGAGAACCGTCAGGACCTGTCGGTGCTTCGGGTGGTGTGCCGCAACGGCTTCTCGTCCGACCTCGCCGACCTCTTCATCGAGGACCTGACCCGGCTGCTGCCCGAACTGCGCCGCCAGCCGCATCCGCTGACCCACGACAAGGAGGCGGCCACGAGCTTCCACCACTGACACCGACCCCGGCTCGGACGCCGGTCAGCCCCAGGTGGAGCCCTGCTCCATCGCCACGAGCTCGAAGGCCGTCTTGCCGTCCAGGGACTCGCGGATGATGTCGGCGTGCCCGGCGTGCCGGGCCGTCTCGCGGATCAGATGGAGGGCGAGCCAGCGCATCGAGACACGGCCCTCGGGCGGGAACCAGGGGTCCGGCGGAAGCGCGAAGGTGTCGTCCAGGCTCGGCACCGAGCTCAGGAAGGCCTCCGTCTCGGCGGCGACCTTCTCCCAGTACGCGAGCTGCGAGGCGACCGTCTCGCCGACGGCGAGGACGAAGCACTCGTGCCAGTTCGACTCGTCCCGCCGCACGGCCGGCTGCTCGCCCTTGGCCCGTGCGATCCAGCTCTGCTCGACCTCGGCGACATGCTTGAGCAGCCCCGAGAGGGAGAGTTCGCTGGCGCTCGGCCTGCTCGCGGCCTGCTCCTCGGTCAGCCCGAGCAGCGACCGGCGGACGCCTCCGCGCTGCTCCTCGATGAAGGCGAGCAGCGCCCCGCGCTCGTCGCCCTGCTCTTCCGCTCGTACATGCGTGACCATGACCGGCCGCCCTTTCGTCGGGTCCTCCTGCTGACACGGAAGACGCTACGGACCCTTGCGGTCAGGTTCTGTCCGCAAGGGTCCGGGCGCGCTGGACGATCACGCGAAGGCGTCAGAAGGGGAAGCGGCTCCGCCCGTGCTGCACCGAGATCCACTTGGTGGTGGTGAAGGAGTCGACCGTCGTCTCGCCGTTCAGGCGGCCGATGCCGGAGTGCTTCTCGCCGCCGAAGGGGACGAGGGGCTCGTCGTGGACGGTGCCGTCGTTGACGTGGAACATGCCGGTGTCGATCTGCTTGGCGAAGTTCACGCCGCGCTCGATGTCGGCCGTGTGGACGGCGCCCGAGAGGCCGTACGGGGTGTCGTTGACGATCCGGACCGCCTCCTCCTCGCCGTCGAAGGGGACGAGGAAGACGACCGGGCCGAAGACCTCCTGGCGGAGCAGGTCGGAATCCGCGGGGACGCCGGTCAGGACGGAGGGCTCGACCAGGTTGTCCGTGGTCGTGCCGTGCAGCAGGGCGGTGGCGCCCTCGGCGATCGCCTGCTCGACGACGGCCGACAGGGCGTCCGCCTGGGAGGAGTTGATGACCGGGCCGATGACCGTCGCCGGGTCCTTCGGGTCGCCGGTCTTCAGCGTCCTGACCTTGGCGACGAACTTCTCGGTGAACTCGGCCTCGACGGAGCGGTCCACGAGGACGCGGTTGGCGGCCATGCAGACCTGGCCCTGGTGGACGAAGCGGCTGAAGACCGCCGCGTCGACCGCGTAGTCGATGTCCGCGTCCTCCAGGACCACCAGCGCGCTGTTGCCGCCCAGTTCGAGCACCGAGCGCTTGAAGTTCGCGGCGCAGACCGTGGCGACGTGCCGGCCGACCTTGTCGGAGCCGGTGAAGGAGATGACCTTGGGGACCGGGTGCTCGATGAAGGCGTCGCCGATCTCGGCGATGTCGGTGATGACGACGTTGAGGAGGCCGCCGGGCAGACCTGCCTCCTCGAAGATCTTCGCGACCAGGGAGCCGCCGACGATCGGGGTGTTCTGGTGCGGCTTGAGGACCACGCCGTTGCCGAGCGCGAGGGCGGGGGCGACGGACTTGACCGACAGCAGGAAGGGGAAGTTGAAGGGGCTGATGACCCCGACGACACCGACCGGGACGCGGTAGAGGCGGTTCTCCTTGCCGTCGCCGGGCGAGGGGATGATCTTCCCTTCGGGACGCAGCGACAGCTGGACCGACTCGCGCAGGAACTCACGGACGAGGTGCAGCTCGAAGGCGGCCTTGAGGCGGGTCCCGCCGAGTTCGGCGATGATCACCTCGGTGATCTCTTCCTCGCGCTCGTCGATGACGGCGAGCGCCTTCTCGAAGACCGCGCGGCGGGCGTACGCGTTCGTCGCGCCCCACTTCTTCTGGGCGCGTTCGGCGGCGCGGTAGGCGTCGTCGACCTCTTCGACCGTGGCTATCGTGATCGAGGCCAGCTTCTCGCCGTCGTACGGGTTGAAGTCGATGATGTCCCAGGAGCCCGTCCCCGGGCGCCACTGTCCGTCGATGTACTGCTGGGCCAGGTCGGTGAAGTAGGACGACATGTGCTCCCTCAATCCCTGTGCTGCCGAGACAGTCCTTGGCCCGGGACAGCAGACATCCGATCACGGTCTGATCACATGTCATCGTACTTGTGTTTCAAGGGAGTTGAGGGAGTCCGGAGAAGTCCGTGACCGCTCTCGGGAGAGTCGGGAGACCGGGCGGCCAGGAGGTCGCGGAAGTCAGGAGAGCTGCAGGAGCCCGCGCAGCAGGTCGCGGCTCTCGTCCGGTCCGGGGCTGTCCTGCTGGAGCTGCTTGAGCGCACCCTCGTACTGGTTGACGTCCTCGCGCTTGTCCAGATAGAGCGCGCTGGTGAGCTGCTCCAGATAGACGACGTCCGACAGATCGGACTCGGGGAAGCTCAGGATGGTGAAGGCACCGCTCTCGCCGGAGTGCCCGCCGAAGCTGAACGGCATGACCTGAAGACGTACGTTGGGCCGCTCGGAGATCTCGATCAGGTGCTGGAGCTGTCCGCGCATCACCTCGCGGTCGCCGTAGGGACGGCGCAGCGCGGCCTCGTCGAGGACGATGTGGAACTCGGGGGCGTTCTCGGAGACGAGGTACTTCTGCCGCTCCAGGCGCAGGGCCACGCGCCGGTCGACGTCGGCGGCGGAGGCGCCCTTCATGCCGCGCCGGACGACGGCGTGGGCGTACGCCTCGGTCTGGAGCAGGCCGTGCACGAACTGCACCTCGTACACCCGGATCAGATGGGCCGCGCCCTCCAGGCCGACATAGGTGGGGAACCAGCTCGGCAGGACGTCGGAGTAACTGTGCCACCAGCCCGCGACGTTGGCCTCCTTGGCGAGCGAGACCAGGGAGGTGCGCTCGGCCTCGTCGTTGATGCCGTAGAGCGTCAGCAGGTCCTCGACATCGCGGGTCTTGAAGCTCACCCTTCCCAACTCCATACGGCTGATCTTCGATTCGGAGGCACGGATCGAGTAACCGGCCGCTTCGCGGGTGATGCCGCGTGTCTCGCGCAGGCGCCGCAGGTGCGATCCCAGCAGCATGCGCCGCACCACCGAGCCGCTCGACTCACCAGCGCTCACGTTCGTCAGCCTCCCCAACCGTCTTCCAGACGCCGCAGTCTGCCACTAAAACACTTCAAGCAGTACTCGTTCAGTTACGGAAACGGAAAGCAGCCAAAGCCGAGGCACAGAAAAGGATCAGTGAAGGACCGACAACTGAGAATAAGGTGAAGGAAGAAATAACCAAGAAGTAGCAGAGGAAGGTCCAATTCGGGCGCGTGCACGTGCATCTGCCCTTGCATCTGCTGTACGCATTCGGAACCATGGTCCCCGCGCCACCGCTGCATCGCAACGACCGCGAACACCCGGGAGTGCCTCGCATGGGGACGAATGGATCGACCATGCTCGAACCCTTACGGCAGGGACTTCCGCCTCTCGATCCCGCGGCCGTGTCCGGCGCCGCCTCGTGCGCCCTGCCCGCCCGCTACGAAGCGGTGCGCGAGGCCAGGCAGTTCACGCGCGGAACGTTGGACCAGTGGGAGATCGGCGACCGCTTCGACGACGTCTGCCTCGTGGTCTCCGAACTCGTCACCAACGCCCTGCGGCACGCGCTGCCCTCGGACACCCCTCGCAAGGACGACCAAGGGCCGCCCGTACGGCTGCACTTGATGAGGTGGACCTCGCGACTGGTCTGCGCGGTGCGCGACCCCAGCCACGACAGTCCGGTCGCCGGCGACTCGGACGACTTCGCGGCGGAGTCGGGACGCGGCCTCTTCCTGGTCGACTCGTTCTCGGACAGCTGGGGCTGGCACCCGCTCGCCGGAACGCTCAGCGGCAAGGTCGTGTGGGCGCTGTTCCGGCTGGGGCCACAGCCGGACACGGCCGCGCCCTCCTCCGAGTAGCGAACCGCGGGGCCGTTTTGCGCCGCGGTGGTACCCGGGGTAACGTACAGAGAGTGGAGCACAACCGTGTTTTAGGGCGCAGGGGCCCCCGCCGGCCCGTAGCGGGGCGGGGGGTCC
>NZ_JBHXDQ010000038.1:28437-87589 GCF_042725875.1 Streptomyces sp. NPDC127038
CGGGGCCCCCGGCCGCACCGGGCCGCCCCCACCCCCGTGTAGCCAACCGGGGCGCCTTTTGGCGCCGCGGTTCTACGCGCGTTACGGAACGCAGAGTGAAGCTCACCCTTGATTGACGCCGCAGGTCCCGCGTCCGGCACTTCCGTGGCCGGCGGCTCCGTGGCCGCTGCCTCCGCGGCGGGCACTTCGCCGTCCGGCACTTCGCCGTCCGGCACCTCCGTGGCCGGCACATCCGTGGCCGGCACATCGCCGTCCGGCCCTCGTGCGGCCGACCCTCGTGCGGCCGACCCTCGTGCGGCCGACCCTCGTGCGGCCGGCCCGGCCGGGTCGGACCGCGGTCACGGCGGTCAGCCCGCGATCAGGTGGTCGAACTCGCCGTCCTTGATGCCCAGGAGCATGGCTTCGATCTCGGCGCGCGTGTAGACGAGCGCGGGCCCCTCGGGGAACCGCGAGTTCCGCACGGCCACGTCACCGCCGGGCAGCCGCGCGAACTCCACGCAGGAACCCTGTGAGTTGCTGTGCCGGCTCTTCTGCCAGGCGACGCCGTCGAGCTCGGTCGCAGCCATGCCGTTGTACACGAATTCAGCCATACCGTCGTACACGTCATCCACGTCGAACACGTCGTGGTCCACAGGTCGCTCCCCGGTCGTGCAGTGGCTGAGGTGGCCATAGATGCAGTAGTCAACTGACTCGGATCATAGCTCTGTTCATGTGCAGATGCATGGGCAGATGCACGTGCACGCGGGGTGGTCCTGCGGTTACAGCTTTTACCGGCCCTTGACTACCGGCTGTCGTCCGCCCGACTACGGCCCGCGCCTCACCGGAGTCCGGTACGGCCCGTGTCCGGTCAAGCGCGTTCCCCGGAAATCGCGTCACATGCGATTCCCGCCCCCCGTACATGATCTTCCGCGCCAGCATCCGTGCGGGATCGTCCGGATCGGATCCCGCGTGTACTAGGAAGAGACGCATACCGCGCCCTTACTGTTCCAGGGTTCACCTAATGGTCCGGTCAGCGGATCGCCGCGTGCGCCCGCCGGGTCGGCGGACCTCGGCGTCCGCCGGGGCCCGCGGGCGAGAACGAGCACGTCAGCGGCACCGGAGGGTTTACGCCCCGGCCGGGTGAGCACCCGTGAGCAACCGCACCCCGGATCCCCGACGGTCTCCTTCGGCCCTCCTGATAGCTTGCTGCGATCGTTCGGGCGACCCGCATCCATCCCACCCTTGGGGGCTTCAGTGACCACGGCGACCTTCCCGTCCCGCCACGCGCGCACAGCGGCCGCGACCGCCGGACTGGCGGCGGCGCTCGTGCTGACCGGCTGCAGCAGCGGGAGCGACGGGTCCGGGACCCCCTCGGCGAGCCCGAGCGCGTCCGCGACGGACGGCGCCGGTACGGGCGGCGGCTCCGGCGCTCCCTCGGCCGGCGGCGGCAAGCTCCAGGGCAGCTGGCTCACCACGGCGGGCGGCAAGGCCGTGGTCCTCATGATCAACGGCAAGCAGGCGGGCCTGTTCGCCACCGGTGGCACCGTGTGCAGCGGCACCGAGTCCGACGAGGCGGGCATGCAGATGATCCGTCTCGCCTGCACCGACGGCAGCAAGAAGCGGGCCGTCGGCATGGTCGACTCGGTCAGCGGTACGAGTCTGACGGTCACCTGGTCGGGCGGCCTCGGCAAGGAGACGTACACCAAGAGCGTGGGCGGGAAGCTGCCCACGGGGCTGCCGACGGCGAGCCTCGGCTCCTGACCCACCGGCCCGGCACCCGCCCGGCCCGGCTCCGGATCACCGGCCCGCCCGGCCTTCGGGGCACCTGGTCGGGCGGCCTCCGGACCACCCGGTCACCCGCTCTCGAACCCGTGGCGTCGCGTCGGCCCATTCCGGCACGGCGGGAACGTCCGCGGACAAGGGCGGGAACGTCCGCGGACAATATCGGGCGATACCGGTCCCGTGGGGGTGAACCGCCGGGGGTGGGCAACCTCGGTGGGCCGGAGTGCGTGATGATCCATGCACATCGTCACGACTCCCAGGGGAACCCATGCGCGCTCTGCCCATCGCCGTCACCGTCCTCGCGGCGGCCCTCTCCCTGACCTCCTGCGGCGGCGGCTCCGGCAGCACCGGCACGTCGGGGAAGTCGGGTGACGCCTCCGGCTCGGCGAAGAAGGCCAGCGCCGCGGCCTGCGCGATCGGCGACACCGGGATCCAGGTCGGTCCCGCGAACGCCGCCACGGCCGCCGGGGACACGGGGAACGTCCCGGTCACCCTCACCAACAAGGGCGCCCGGTGCACCCTGGAGGGCTTCCCCGGGCTCACCGTGGCGGCGGGCGGGGTCTCCGCGGCGATCCCGGCGGACAAGTCCGCGGCACCGGAGGCGCTGACCCTGGCCAAGGGCGACACCGCGTCCTTCACCATCACCTACGTCCGGGGCGCGGAGGGCGACGCGAAGACCCTCGCCGCGAAGACGCTGAAGATCGCCCTGCCCGGCGCCGCCACCACGCAGAGCTTCCCCTGGTCGTACGGCCCGCTCGCCGGCAAGGGATCGGCGAGCGAGCCGAACGCCTCCGTGACGGCGTTCCAGCCCGCGGGCGACTGACCGGACCCGCCGAGCGCCCGACCGGACCCGCCCGGAGACCGACCGCGTCCACCGAGCGGCTGACCGCGTCCACACCGGGAGACCGACCCTGCCCGCCGGTCGGCTGAGCGCGTCCGCCGGGCGACTGACGGCATCCGCCGGGCGGCCGTCGACGGCGGCAGTGCGGGCCGGGCGGCCGAGTGGCGCCTCCGTACCGGCGCCGCGTTCCCGCGAAGACGGGCGCCCGCTCCCGCCGGAGCCTCGGCCCTACGGGAGCGGGCGCCGGCCCCGGACCTGCGCACGGTCCGCCGCCGCCGCGCCCTCGTGCCACCCCGCCTCGTCGGTGACCCCGCGCATCCGTGTGGTCACCGTCTCCGGGAACATCCGGTCCAGATGGTCGGCGACCGCCACGTCACGGGCGGCCAGGACCGGCAGCAGCTCCCCCTCCGTGGCCGTCACCTGCTCCTCGGCGACCGACGCGAGCCGGTCGCCGATCCGGTGCGCGTACGCGGCCAGGAACGACTGCCGGAAGGTCTTCGTGCGCTTGCGGCCGCCCGCCCGCTGCGCCGCCTCCGCCTTCGTCATCGCCGCCGTGGCCTGGACGAGGAGCGAGGTGTAGAGGAGCTCGACCGCCTCCAGATCGGCTTCGAAGCCGACGACGGTCGAGAAGCAGAGGGCGTCGTTCCACACGGCCCGGCAGCGGTTCGCCCCGGCGACCGCGTCCAGGAGCACCGCCTTGGCCGTCTCGTACGGCGGCTCGACGCCGACCCGGCAGGCACCGGGCGCGTTCTTCGCGTGCGTCCGGGCCGCGAGCAGGGCCTCGTCGATGCTGTGCCGGGCCATCAGTTCCTGCGCCTTGGCACTGAGCGCCTCCGCCTCCTCCGGGAACCCGGTCGCCTCCGCCTTGGCGAGCAGGGCGCGGATACGGGTGAGCATCCGCGTCTCCTGCGGTGCGGAGGCCGTGACCGGTGCCGTGGGCGGGTCGAGCGGCTCGATGGAGGGGAGGCGCAGGAGCAGACGGTAGAGCTCCAGGGTCGCGGTGGCGCGCGAGAACCGGTCGGTCCGTACGTCGTGCGGCTCGGCCCCCAGCTCCTCCAGCTGGGCGGCCCAGCGGGCACCCCGGGGCACGTGCTCGCCCTCCGCCTCCGTGAGGATCGAGGAGATCAGCAGGCGTACGTGTACGTCGTCCAGGTCGCGCCGCACGATCCGTACGACGTCCGCGGGCTGCCAGCCGCGCCGCCAGGCCGCCGCGACGAACTCCGCACCGCGCCGGGCGAGTTCGGCGTCGGAGGCCGGGTCCGCCGCGAGCACGGAGGCTCCGGTGTCGAGGGCCGCGTCGGACTCGGCGTAGAGGGCGGCCGCGAAGGCGCGCTCCACGGTGCTGGACGTACTCATCCCCCGATCGTGTCACGGGCGGGGCGGGGGTCCGCGTACGCCCCGGGCCGGGGCCGTTCGCTCGTCCACACCCTGTGGACAAAGGGCGGGCCGAGACTTTCGCACTGTCAACATCGGGTTGACACCTGGCGACTGTCAACCTAACGTTGACACATGACGACGAACTCACCAGGCAAGGCGTCCGTGCGTCTCGACGACCTCATCGAGGCCATCAAGAAGGTGCACACCGACGCGCTCGACCAGCTCCAGGACGCGGTCATCGCGGCGGATCACCTGGGCGACGTGGCCGACCATCTGATCGGGCACTTCGTTGACCAGGCCCGCCGTTCGGGAGCGTCCTGGACCGATATCGGCAGGAGCATGGGCGTCACCCGGCAGGCGGCGCAGAAGCGGTTCGTGCCGAAGGCGGAGACGGACCTGGACCCCAGCCAGGGGTTCGGCCGCTACACCCCCCGCGCGCGGAGCGTGGTCATGGCCGCGCACACCGAGGCGAAGACCGCCGGAAACACGGAGGGACTGCCCGAGCACCTCGTCCTCGGCCTCCTCTTCGAGGACGAGGGGCTCGCCTCGAAGGCGATCACCGCGCAGGGCGTGACCCTGGACGCCGTGCGCGAGGCCGCCCTCGCCGCCCTGCCGCCCGCCGCCGACGAGGTCCCCGAGCTGATCCCGTACGGACCTGCCGCCAAGAAGGTCCTGGAGCTCACCTTCCGCGAGGCCCTCCGCCTCGGCCACAACTACGTGGGCACCGAGCACATCCTGCTCGCCCTGCTGGAGTTCGAGAACGGCGAGGGCGTTCTCAGCGGCCTCGGCATCGACAAGCCGGCGACGGAGGCCTACATCGCGCGCGTGCTGGAGATCATCGCGGGACCGGGACAGCAGGAGGAGCAGAAGGAGCAGTAGGACCCGGCGGACCAAGCCGGGGGTCCGGACCCGTCCGGACCCCCGGGACAGCGCCCGGTCTTCCTCCCTCCCGGCGTGCTCGCGGCCGTTGTCAGACCCTCCTGCGAGACTCGGAAGCATGACCGAGCGCTGGGCTCTCGCGCCGGCCGAGGACGGCGGTGTCGAGATCGCCGCCCTCGGCCCGGACGGGCTGCCCGCCGGGGAGGTCCGCCGGGAGGCGGACCTCGCGGAGGCCGTACGCACCCGGCCGGACGTGAGCCGGTGGGTGTGGCGGTCGACGGCCGACGTCTATCCGCGTCTGCTCGCCACGGGGGTGCGAGTGGAGCGGTGTTACGACGTGGAGGCCGCCGAGACCCTGCTGCTCGGACACGAGGGGCGGCTCGGCGAGCCCCGGTCGGCGGCCGCCGCGCTGGCGAGACTGCGCGGCGGCCCCGTGCCGCCGGACCCGCCACAGCGTTCCGCCGAACCCGGTTCGCATTCCTCCCTCTTCGAACCCTCCCCGGTGCGTCTGCCGCTGGCGGATCTCCTCGCGGTCTACGCCGACCAGCAGCGCCGCCACGACGCCACCGCGCACCCGGAACGGATGCGGCTGCTCACGGCCGCCGAGTCCGCGGGGATGCTGGTCGCCGCCGAGATGAACCGGACGGGGCTGCCGTGGAGCGCGGGCGTCCACCGTGACGTGCTGCACGAGCTGCTCGGCGACCGGTACACCGGGGGCGGTGAGCCCCGGCGGCTGGCCGAGCTCACCGAGGAGGTGTCCGCCGCCTTCGGGAGACGGGTCAGACCCGATCTGCCGGCCGACGTCGTCAAGGCGTTCGCGCAGGCCGGGATCAAGGTCAGATCCACCCGGCGGTGGGAGATCGAGTCGATCGGCCATCCCGCCGTGAAACCGCTGCTCGAATACAAGAAGCTGTACCGCATCTGGGTCGCCCACGGCTGGTCCTGGCTCCAGGACTGGGTGCGCGACGGACGGTTCCGGCCCGAGTACCTGCCGGGCGGGACCGTCACCGGACGCTGGGTGACCAACGGCGGCGGCGCGCTCCAGATCCCCAAGGTGATCCGGCGTGCCGTGGTCGCCGATCCCGGCTGGCGGCTGGTCGTCGCCGACGCCGACCAGATGGAGCCGCGTGTCCTCGCGGCCATCTCCCGCGACCCCGGCCTCATGGAGGTCGCCGGCCGGGAGAGCGACCTCTACCAGTCCGTGTCGGACCGGGCGTTCTCCGGCGACCGGGCCCAGGCCAAACTCGCCGTGCTCGGCGCCGTCTACGGCCAGACGTCCGGCGACGGCCTGAAGAACCTCGCGCTGCTGCGCCGCCGGTTCCCCAAGGCCGTGGCCT
This sequence comes from Streptomyces sp. NPDC127038, assembly GCF_042725875.1. NCBI lineage: Bacteria > Bacillati > Actinomycetota > Actinomycetes > Kitasatosporales > Streptomycetaceae > Streptomyces > Streptomyces sp. NPDC127038. The sequence goes on from NZ_JBHXDQ010000038.1 coordinate 34,633, forward strand.
ACGTCGACGACGCGGCCCGGGCCGGCGAGGAAGGGCGCCTGGTGCGGACCTGGCTGGGGCGGACCTGTCCTCCGGCTGCCGGCGCGGGCGACGGGGAGGAGGCGGGCATCCCGCAGGACGAGCCCGCCGACACCGGCGGCGACCAGGGCTGGGTTCCGGGCTACGCGTCCTCCGACTCCCGCGCCCGAGGCAGGTTCGCGCGCAACTTCGTCGTCCAGGGCAGCGCCGCCGACTGGGCCCTGCTGGTGCTGGCGGCACTGCGCCGCACCTGCTCCGGGCTCGCCGCCGAGCTGGTCTTCTTCCAGCACGACGAGGTGATCGTGCACTGTCCCGCCGAGGAGGCGGACACCGTGGTGGCCGCCATCCGTGACGCGGCCGAACTCGCGGGCCGCCTCACCTTCGGAGAGACACCGGTGCGCTTCCCGTTCACGACGGCGGTCGTCCAGTGCTACGCCGACGCGAAATGAGCCGCCCGGCCTTCGGGCCGTCGGGCCGACGGCGGAGCTACGGAGCCAGCAGCTCCCGCAGTTCGCCGGTCACCGGGCTGTCCGTGTCCTCCAGGGCCTCCAGGGCGGACATCCACTCCTGGCGGGCCGCTTCGAGGTCGCCGCGTTCCTCCAGCAGCAGGCCCGCCTGGTGACGGGCGAGGCCTCCGGTGTAGCGGTCGGCGCGCCGGTCGGCACGGCACCGCAGCAGCTCGCACTCGCGCGCGGCCCGCTCCCCCTGCCCCACCCCGCGCAGCGCCCGCACCAGACCGAGCCTGGTCTGCGACTCGCCGTGCCAGTCGCCGTGGCCGCCGAGAATGCGCAGACTCTCCTCGAAGTGCGGTACGGCGGCGGCCGGTTCGCCGAGCGTCAGATGGGCGTAGCCGATGTTGCAGTGCGCGGAGTGCCGGATGATCACGTCCTGCACGGCGTCGCCGATGGCGAGACTGCGCTTGTGGTGATCGATGGCGGCCCTCGGGTCGGTGTGCTCGTACAGGTTGCCGAGGTGGCTGTAGGTGATGGCCTCCATGTGCGGGTCGCCCAACTCCCTTGAGAACTGGAGACTCTGGAGGAGCGCCTCACCGGACTCGGCGTGACGGCCGAGGGATTCGAGGAGCATGCCCCGGTTGTTCAGGGCCCGCCGCTGGCAGGAGCGCACCCCGAGGCGGCTCCAGATCGCGAGCGCGTCGTCGTTCAGGGTCAGGGCCTCGCCCACCCGGCCCGTCATGAAGTGCAGTCCGCCGAGGTCACCGAGCGCGTACGCCTCGGCCGCCTCGTCCCCGAGCAGGCGGGCCGCCGCGAGGGCCGCCCGCTGAAGGACCTCCAGCTCGGCGACCCGGCCGCTTCGCTGGACGTACGGGTTGAGCAGGCGGGCCAGCAGCGGGAAGTACGGGGAGGCGTACGCGTGACGTTCCGCCAGCGCGACCACGTTCGCCAGCTCCGTGTCACCCCAGGTGAAGGCCTCCCGCGCGGAACGGAACGGGGGTGTGGCCGCGACGTCCGCCGCGTGGTCCGAGGGCTGCGAGGCGGTCGGCCGGCCGCGGTCCTCGCGGTCGAGGCCGGGTTCGAGGATCGCCTCCATGGAGCGGGCGGCGACACCGGCGTACCAGCGCAGGGCGTTCTCGGCGACCGCCGTGTCATGGCCGGACGGCACTGCACCGGCCTGGGCGTCGTCGCCGTCCGTGGTGCCCGCCCCGGCGCGCGCGGCCGCCGTCGCGAGGGAGCACTCCGCGGCGCCCGCGATCTCCCGGGCGAAGTCCCGTACGAGGTCGTGCGGCGCGTACCGCCCGTACGCGGTCTCCTCCAGGAGGGCGACATCGACCAGGCGGTCGAGCGCGGCCTCGGCGCGGCGCTCGTCGGTGCCGGTGAGACGGGCGACGAGGACGGCTCCGTACGCGGGCAGGTCCAGCGCGCCGATCCGGCACAGGGCGAGTGCCGCGTCCCGGTCGGCCTCCCGCTCGGAGGCGCGCAGCGCGTCGTGCGCGACGGCGAGCGAACGGCGCACGCTCAGGTCGTCGTACTCCAGGTGGTGCAACCGCCCTTCGGTGGCGGCCAGTTGACCGGCGAGGACGTCGGGGGTCAGGGCGCGGCGGGCGGCGAGGCGGGCCGCGACGACCCGGAGGGCGAGCGGCAGCCCGCCGGTGAGCCCGACGAGGGGGTGGCCTCCGTCGAGCCCGTCCCGGCGGCCGGAGACCGCGCGGAGCAGGGCCGCGCTGTCCTCGTCCGTCAGCGGCGCGAGCGGGAAGCGGTCGGCGCCGTCCAGGGCCGCGAGCGGCGAGCGGCTGGTCACGATCACCGCGCAGCCCGGGCCGGCCGGCAGCAGCGGGCGCACCTGGGCGGCGTGCGCCGCGTCGTCCAGCACCATCAGGGTGCGGGTGGGCGCGAGCATCGAACGGAGCAACGCCGCCGCCGCGTCCGGGTGTTCGGGGATGCGGCGGGGTTCCGCCCCCAGGTCGCGCAGCAGAGCGGCGAGTGCCTGGCCCGCGGTGAGCGGGGTCATGCCGGGGGTGGCTCCGTGCAGGTTCACGTAGAGCTGGCCGTCGGTGAATCGTTCCCTCAGTCCGTGGGCGACATGGAGCGCGAGCGCGCTCTTGCCGACGCCGGCCATCCCGCTGATCACCGCGACGCGGGGCATGCCGGTCGCGGCGCCGCCGTCGTGGGGCCGGGCGTACGGGTCGCTCCGGGCGGGGTCGGTCGCTCCGGTGGCCGTCCGTCCGGTCGCCGCACCGGCCGTCGGCCCGGTGGTCGCCTCGCTCGCCGCACCGGTCGTCGTGGCACGGTCGGGCCCGGTGGACGCGTCCCCGGACGCCCGGTCGCCGGGGCCGTCCTCCGGGCGGGCCGCTTCCTCCGGGTTCAGGATCCGCAGCAGCCGGTCGCGGACGTCCTCTCGTCCGGTGAAGTGTGCGGGGGGCGGCGGGAGTTGGGCGGGCCTGGGCGGTGCGGTGGCGTCCCGCCCGGCGCGGTCGGAACCGACGGCGGGGTCCGCCGACTCGACGTCCTCGTCCGGACCGCCGTCCCCGTCCCTGCGGTCCCGCCCGCCCCGGCCACGCTCTCCATCACGACCTACGTTCCCGTCCCGCTCGGCGTTCCCGTCGCGGCGCACGCTCCCGCCCCGCGCGGCGTTCCCGTCCGGCCCGGCGTTCCCGTCGCGGCGCACGTTCCCGCCCGGCCCGGCATCCCCGTCGCGGCCCACGTTCCCGTCCCGCCCGGCGTGCGCGTCCCGGCCTTCGTTGCCGTCGCGGGCCGTGGTGTCGTCCTGGCCGGTGTCGGCCTCTCGGCCGAAGTCCGTGTCCCGGTCGGCGTTCCCGGCCCGGTCAGCGCTGTGGTGGCGGCCGATGGTGCGGTCCTGACCCGCGTTCCCGCCCCACGGGGAGATGCCGTCGCGGTCACCGCCGCTGCCCCTGTCGCCGACGCGGTCCTGGCCTGAACCGCCGTCCCGCCCCGCGTTCCCGGCAAGACGGGAGATTCCCTCGCCGTCAGCGCCGCTGCCCCTGCCGCCGGCGCGGTCCTGGCCGGAACCGCCGTCGCGACCGGCGCCGTCACGGTGACCTCCACCGTCCCGACGGCCGGTGCCGTCGCGGTCCCTGTCCCTGTCCCCGTCGCCGGTGCCGTCCCGGCCCACGCTCCCCTGTCCACGGCCGTTCTCGCCGGCCCGGCCCGCGTTCCCGGCACGGCCGACACCGCCGTACCCGTCACCGTTCCCGTTCCCGCCCTCGCCCTCGCCCCCGTCGACGAAGCCGGCCCGGCCGACACTCCCGTCCGGGACAGCCCCCTCGTAGCGACGGCCGTAGCCGTCCCCGGACTCGGCCCTGTCTCCCGGGCCGCCCGAGCCCCTCGGGCCCCTCGCCGACCCGCGTCGGTCGCCGCCCTTCCTGCGGTCCTCTCCCCTGCCCGGAATCCAGCCCGTCCCCGGGCCGGCGGTCCCGCCGGAGCGGGGCTCGGCCGGGTCCCGGTCGTCGGCGCGGAGGATCTCCAGGTGGGCCCTGCGCACGGCCGGACCCGGCTCGACACCGAGTTCGTCGAGCAGGCGGGCCCGCAGGTCACGGTGGACGGCGAGCGCCTCGGCCTGGCGTCCGGCGCGGTGCAGGGCGAGCATCAGGAGCCGGTGGAACGACTCGCGGAGCGGATGCTCGGCGGTGCGGGCGGCCAGTTCCGGCGCCAGCCGGTCCAGCCGGGAGCCCGTCGGGTCCAGGCCGAGCTCCGCCTCGTACCCCCACTCCAGAACGAGCAGCCGTGCCTCCTCCAGCCGCTGGACGAGTGCGTGTCCGCCGGTCTCCGGCGGCAGGCCGGCGAGCGGGGCGCCCCGCCACAGCGCGAGCGCGGCGGTGGACTCGTGCAGCGCCCGCTCCCAGTCGCGTTCGGCGTGCGCGTCGCGCGCGAGGGCGGCGTGCCCCTCGAAGACGCGGACGTCCAACTCGCCCTCGGCGACCCGCAGGACGTACCCCGGCGGTACCGCCCGCAGACGTTCCGGATCGTCGAGGAGCCGGCGCAGCCGGGTCACGTGGTTCTGGAGGGACGCCTGGGCGGAGGCGGGCGGCGCCCCGCCCCACAGCGCGTCCTTGAGCGCGTCGACGGAGACGACCCGGCCCGGTTCGAGGAGCAGCGCGGCCAGCAGGGCACGCGTCTTGCGGCTGCCGATCGAGCCGACCTCGCCATGGGCGTCGTACAGGACCGGCGGCCCCAGCAGTCCGAACCGCAGCCCGTTCCGCATCTCGCCGCCCCACGCCTTTCCGCCCGGCCCGTACCGGCCGCGCACCTCGGCGGTTTCGCGCCCGCAAGGACGGGTTCACGCCGGTCAAGTGATCGTTCCCGAGGGAACCGTTGGCCTCATGTTAGCGATCCGTTGGCGTGGCCTGATGTGATCATTCCATCGGATCTGGCCCGACGGTGCGCGCGTACTACGCGTAACTCGGGGGAGTGTCGCCGCCGCGGCCGGATCCGGGGACGTGAGAGGCCCCGGTCGTCGAGGTGATCGACCGGGGCCTCCGTCCGTCCTGGGCCCTCGTACGGGATCCCCGTACGAGGTTCAGATGACCGGCGGGCGGCCGAGACGCGTGAGCCGCCAGACCGTCCGCCACCGCATCGGGCGCCGCTCCCCGCCGGACCGCCGCAGCCCCTCCGCGAATCCGCCGAACCAGGCCCGCAGCCCGCCGACCGACCGCGTCCGCAGCAGCGTGAGCACGATCCAGATGCCCAGGTGCACGGGGATCAGCGCCAGGGGAAGCCGGCGGCGGGTGAGCCAGACCCGGTTGCGGGCGGTCACGCGGTAGTAGATGGCGTGCCGGGCCGGCGAGGTCTTCGGGTGCTGGAGGAGCAGCTCCGGCTCGTACAGCACGGTCCAGCCGGCGTCGATCGCGCGCCAGGCGAGGTCGGTCTCCTCGTGCGCGAAGAAGAACTCGGCGGGCCAGTCCCCGGTCTCGGCGAGCATCGGCATGGACAGGGCGTGCCCGCCCCCGAGGAATCCGGTGACCGGTCCCCCGCGCATCGGGTCCTTGGCCCCGACCCTCGGCACGTGGCGGCGCTGCGTCTCGCCGTTCTCGTCGGCGATGCGGAAGCCGACGATGCCGAGCCGCGGCCGGGAGGCGTACAGGTCGCGGACCTTGCGCAGCACGTCGGCGTCGACGAGGAGCCCGTCGTCGTCGAGCTCGACGACCACGTCCACGTCCCCGAACTCACGCAGCCGGCTCAGGCCCACGTTCCGGCCACCGGGGCAGCCGAGGTTGTCGTCCACCTCGATCGTCGTCACCTCGCCCGGCAGACCGAGGCGTTCGGCGAACTCGGGCAGCGGGCAGCCGTTGCCGATGATCACGATCCGGGCCGGCGCCACGTCCTGCTTGGCCACGGAGGTGAGCAGCGCGTCGACCTCGACGGGCCGGTTGCCCATGGTCACGACGGCAACGGCGATCCGTGGCCCCTCCTCCGCGTGTGACACGACACCCACCCCATCCCGGCCGACAACTGTGCCGCGATGCTAGTCGTTCACCGGGACGCCCCCTCAAGTACTCCCTCGGGTACACGGATACGTCAGCCGTACGTACGTCCTGGTCTGCGGTCATACGTCCGCGATCAGGCGCCCCGGTTCTCCCCGCGGTTCGCCCCGCGGTTCTCCCTGCGACGGACGAATTTCAGGCCCGACCAGTCCTCTCCCAGCGCCGCCACCTTCACGTCGACGACCCCGAGGGGCAGGAAGAGGTCCCGCAGATCGTTCTCGGTGATGTCGCTGCGGTGCCCGGCCGCGCGACGGGGCCAGGCGATCCACAGCGGGGCCGCGTCGGACAGGTCCGCGGCCAGCCCGGCCGCCCGCGCGGCCAGGTCGGCGCGCTCGCGGAAGAAGGCGACGGTGACGTCTGCTCCCTCCGGCCCGCCCTCCCCGATCTCGCAGCCCTCGGGCAGGCCGGGAATCTCCCAGTCGGGCGGCCCGTCGACCAGCCGCACCCGGTGCCCCGCCTTGATGCCGATCTTCCGGGCCAGCGGGGTACCGGAGTACCCGCCGCCCGCCGCGCCCGTTCCCGTCATCCCCGCAGGATGACACCGCGCGGCCCGGCCCGCCCCCGTACACCCGACCGGCGCACCCGGAGCCGTTCGACTACCGGTTGTCGGCGAGCGGGTTCATGCTGGTGGGAGCGGCCCGGCTCCCCGGGCGTCCCCGGTGAAACCGCGGGACGTCCAGGCTCCCGGGCCGGGGACAGCGCGCGCCCGGTCCACCCCGGCGGGCGCCACCAGGTTCCGGAGGGCGCCATGAGCTCACCATCCGTACCGCCGCCCGCACCCCTGCCTCCGCTGGGCCCCGGCACCACGGACAAGGGCCTCAAGGGGGGCGCCCTGGGCCTGTTCTCCAGCACGGTGATCGGGCTGGCCTCTACGGCGCCCGCCTACAGCCTCGCGGCGACCCTCGGGGTCATCGTCGGGATCGTGGGTTTCCAGTCGCCGATCGTGGTCATCATGGCGTTCATCCCGATGTTCCTGATCGCCTACGGCTACAAGGAACTGAACCGGGCCGACCCCGACTGCGGCACCACGTTCACCTGGGCGGCCCGCGCCTTCGGTCCCCGTACCGGCTGGCTGGGCGGCTGGGGCATCGTCGCGGCCGACATCATCGTCATGGCCAATCTGGCGCAGATCGCCGGTGCGTACGGCTTCCAGCTCATCGGCGCGGACGGGCTGGCGCAGAACACCTTCTGGGTCACCTTCGTGGGCGTCCTGTGGATCGCCCTGATGACCCTGATCTGCTACATCGGCATCGAACTCTCGGCCAATCTCCAGAAGGCGCTGCTCACCATCGAGATCGTGGTGCTGTTCCTGCTGGCGATCACCGCGCTGGTCAAGGTGTACGGCGGGACGGCGCCGGGTTCCTCCTCGGAGATCTCGTGGTCCTGGTTCAACCCGTTCGAGATCAACTCGTTCGACGACCTGACCAAGAGCATCCTCGCCGGCGTGTTCATCTACTGGGGCTGGGACACCGCGGTGTCCGTGAACGAGGAGACCGTCGACCGCGACCGCACGCCCGGCCGCGCGGCCGTCATCTCGACCGTCATCCTGCTGCTCGTCTACGTCCTGGTCACCACGTCCGCGCAGGCCTTCGCCGGAGTCGGCGACAAGGGCGTCGGCCTGGCCAACCCGGACAACTCCGGAGACGTCCTCTCCAGTCTCGGCGCCGAGGTCTTCGGCACCGGGGGCTGGGGCACGGTCGCCACCAAGCTCCTGATCGTCATGGTCCTCACCTCCGCCGCGGCCTCCACCCAGACGACGATCCTCCCGACGGCCCGCACCACCCTGTCCATGGCGGCGTTCAAGGCCATCCCGCAGCGCTTCGCCCGCATCCACCCCCGGTTCCTGACGCCGACCTGGTCCACCGTGGGCATGGGCCTGGCCTCGATCGTCTTCTACGTGATCCTGACCCGGGTGAGCGAGAACGTCCTGGCCGACTCCATCGGCTCGGTCGGGCTGATGATCGCCTTCTACTACGGGCTCACGGGCTTCGCCTGCGTCTGGTACTACCGCAAGGTCCTCACCCGCAGCCCCCGCGACCTGTGGACCCGCGGGATCATGCCGGGCCTGGGCGGTCTGATGCTGCTCTACTTCTTCGTCAACGCCTGCATCGTGTACGCCGCCGCCGACTACGGCAGCACCTCGTGGACCCTGCCGTTCCCGCCGCACCGGCAGCTCGGCGGCGTCTTCGTCACCGGCGTCGGCGCGCTTCTCCTCGGGGCGGTGCTGATGTTCGCGTACAGCGCGTTCCGCCCGTCCTACTTCCACAAGGAGACGATCCCCGTCTCGTCCCACGACCCGAGCGGCCACTGAGGGACGGAGCGATGGCCGGCGCCGCGGGACACGGCGCCGGCCGGCGTCGGCGCTCACCTACGGCGTGGGGATCTCCCTGACGAGGCGCGAGCTCCAGTCGCACCAGACGAGACCGGGCAGGAAGGCTCCGCCGGCCTCGTCGAGGTGCTCTTCGACGTACGGGATGGTCGCGTCACAGACTTCGATCGCATGATCGAAGAACTGCGTGGTGTCGGGGTTGGTGTGGTAGCTCCAGCGCGGGTTGTAGGGAGCCGTCCGCTTCACGATGCGGGCGAGCAGATGGGGACGGTCGGTGGTCTCCCCGCTGACGAGTTCCCGGGCGTGCTCGATGTCCGCGGGCTCGGTCAGCTTGACGACGAACTGCTCATGCGTGACGTCGGTCATCACGAAGTACGCGGGCTGCTCGGCGGCCACGTGGCCGGGCGAACTACTGAGGGTGTCGGCCTGGGTGGGCTGTGCCGTGGCGAAGGCCAGCACGCAGACGGCGGCCAGACCGGCCGCCCTGGTGAGCACGCGTCGCATGGGGTTCTCTCCTCGGTTACGGGCGTCGTGCACGTCACGACTAGTCACCGGGCATATTCAATCAGTCACGATGCGTAATCACGCCGAGGTCGCGACGCGCGTCGCGGAGAGTGAGGACCGTACGAATGCCGTGACCCATGACCACGACGGGTCGGAACCGGAAGCCCGGCACCGCCGAGCCGCTCGCACCCACGCCAGCCACGGGATCCGAATCCTGATCCGGTAAAAGCAAAAGCCCCAGGTCACGGCGAGTGAGTCCTGGGGCTTCGCTGGAGCCGCCTTCGGGATTCGAACCCGAGACCTACGCATTACGAGTGCGTTGCTCTGGCCATCTGAGCTAAGGCGGCGCGCTGTCCACACCTATGGTGCGATCAGCAACGTCGGTAAGTCTACACAGTTTCCCGGGGTGCTCCGTACACGCCCCGGGGCGGGGGTTCCGCGGGTGCCCGGCAGGGCTATGAGCAGCGCTTTCCCTTCTCCGGAGGGGTGCCCTGGAGGAGGTAGCGGTTGATCGCGGAGTCGATGCAGGTGCTGCCTCGCCCGTACGCGGTGTGGCCGTCGCCCACGTACGTCAGGAGGGTGCCGGAGGAGAGCTGGGAGGCCAGGGACTGGGCCCAGGGGTACGGGGTCGCCGGGTCCCGGGTCGTGCCGACGACGAGGATGGGCGCCGCGCCCTTCGCCTCGATGCGGTGGGGTTCGCCGGTGTTCCTGACGGGCCAGTACGCGCAGTTGAGCGAGGCCCAGGCCAGGCCCTCGCCGAACACGGGGGACGCCTTCTCGAAGGCGGGGAGCGACTGTTCCACCTGGCCCGGGCCGGAGAAGGCGGGCGGCAGGTCGAGGCAGTTCACGGCGGCGTTGGCGGACATCAGGTTCGCGTACCGGCCGTCGGCGTCCCGCTCGTAGTAGCTGTCGGAGAGGGCGAGCAGACCGGCGCCGTCGTTCTTCTTCATCGCGGACGTGAGCGCGTCCCGCAGCTGCGGCCACGACGACTCGTCGTACATCGCCGCGATGACCCCGGTCGTCGCGAGCGCCTCCCCGAGTTTGCGGCCGTCCGGGTCGCCCGTCGGGATCGGTTCCTTGTCCAGCTGCTGGAAGAACGCCTTCAGGTTCCGGCCCACCTCGTCCGGGCCGGTCCCGGCGTCGCCCAGCGGGCAGTCGGTGTGCCGCACGCAGTCCTTCGCGAAGGACTGGAACGCCGTCTCGAACCCCGCCGTCTGCTCCTCGTTGAGCTTGCGGGAGTCCAGGGACGGGTCGAGGGCCCCGTCCAGCACCAGCCGGCCCACCCGGTCCGGGTAGAGGCCCGCGTACGTCGCCCCGAGGAACGTCCCGTACGAGGCCCCCACGTACGTCAGCTTCTGGTCGCCGAGCACCGCCCGCAGGATGTCCATGTCACGGGCCGCCTCGACCGTGGAGACGTGCCGCAGCAGCTCGGGCGAGTGCGCGCCGCAGCCCTCGGCGAACTTCTTGTACGCCTCGACGAGCTGGTCGGTCTCCCGGCCGTTGTCCGGTGTGGTGTCCGTCTGCGTGAACGCGTCCATCGCGCGGCCGTTGAGGCACTCGACGGGCTCGCTGCGGGCCACTCCGCGCGGGTCGACGGCGACCATGTCGTAGCGGGCGCGGACGTCCGCCGGGTAGCCGATTCCGGCGTACTCCTGGAGGTAGCCAACCGCCGAACCGCCCGGCCCTCCCGGGTTGACGAGCAGCGAACCGAGCCGTTTGCCGGGTCCGGTGGCCTTCTTGCGGGAGACCGCCAGCCTGACGTCGCCGGCGCCCGGCTTGTCGTAGTCGAGCGGCGCCTTCATCGTGGCGCACTCGAAGCCGGGGACACCGCAGCTGCGCCAGTTCAGCTTCTGCCCGTAGTACGGCGCCAGCGCCGAGGGCGTGGCCCGCGGCAGCGCGGTGAGCACCGCTTCGCTCGTCGCGGCCGTCGTCGTCGAACTCCCCGACGAGGAGCAGGCGGAGATGAGCAGCGCCGCGGCGGCCAGCAGCACGCCGCTCGCACGGAGGGGTCGGATCGGCCGTGTGGTGCGCCTCATGTGCATCCCGCGAGCCTAACCTTGCGTGACGGATCGATCACCTTCAGTCGGGTAACCGGCTCGTACGAGTGACCCGGTCAACCGGCCGGTCACCGTGACCGTCGCGGCACCCGGTCAAGGGGCCGCGCGGTGGCCCAGAGGCTGCGACGGGGCGCGTCAGCCCGCGCGGAGCGCCATCGTCATCGCCTCCACCGCGAGCAGCGGGGCGACGTTGCGGTCGAGCGCCTCACGGCACGCGGCGATCGCGTCGATACGGCGCAGCGTCGACTCCGGCGAGCTGCCGCGGGCCAGCCGCTCCAGGGCGTCCCCTGCCTCCACGTTGGCGATGGCCAGACGGGAGCCGAGCTGGAGGGCGAGCACGTCGCGGTAGAAGCCGGTGAGGTCGATCAGGGCCAGATCCAGGCTGTCGCGCTGCGTACGCGTTCTTCGGCGTTTCTGCCGGTCCTCAAGCTCCTTCATGACGCCCGCGGTGCCCCGGGGCATCCGGCCGCCCTGAGCCGCGCCGAGCGCCGTCTTCAGCTCCTCGGTCTCCTTGACGTCGACCTCCTCGGCGAGCTGCTTCGCGTCCTCCGCCGCCGTGTCGATCAGCTCCTGGGCGGCCTTGAGGCAGCCGCCGACGTCGTCGACCCGCAGCGGGAGCTTGAGGACGGCGGCGCGGCGCTGACGGGCGCTGGGGTCCGTCGCGAGACGGCGGGCGCGCCCGATGTGGCCCTGCGTCGCCCGCGCGGCGGCCGCGGCGACGTCGGGTTCGATGCCGTCGCGGCGGATCAGGATGTCGGCGACGGCCTCCACCGGAGGGGTGCGCAGGGTGAGCAGGCGGCAGCGGGAGCGGATGGTGGGCAGCACGTCCTCGATGGACGGCGCGCACAGCAGCCAGACGGTGCGGGGAGCGGGCTCCTCGACCGCCTTGAGCAGGACGTTGCCCGCGCCCTCGGTGAGCCGGTCCGCGTCCTCCAGCACGATGACCTGCCAGCGCCCGCCCGCGGGGGACAGCTGGGCGCGCCGGACCAGCTCGCGGGTCTCCTTGACGCCGATGGAGAGCAGGTCGGTGCGGACGATCTCCACATCGGCGTGCGTGCCGACCATGCTCGTATGACAGCCGTCGCAGAATCCGCAGCCCGGGATCCCGCCGAGCGCGCGGTCGGGGCTCACGCACTGCAACGCGGCCGCGAACGCGCGGGCCGCCGTGGAGCGGCCCGAACCGGGCGGGCCCGTGAACAGCCAGGCGTGCGTCATCCTGGACGCCTCGGGGGGCGGGGCGCTGGTGGCGACCGCCGTGACGAGGGCGTCGGCGTCACGGGCGGCGGCGGCGAGCTGCTCGCTCACCTTCTCCTGGCCCACCAGGTCGTCCCACACAGGCATGGGTTCCGCCCTTCCGTCGCACGCGCTTTGTCTCGTGTCGTCCATTGTGCGGGTCGCCACTGACAACCGGAGCACACCGCCCGTCCTCCGCCGGACGGGCAACCGGCGACGGCATCCACATCCACCGCCGCCGGCCGCGAGCCGTCGGCCGGCACGGGGCCGCGGCGGCCGGGGCGGACCAGGGGTACCGGGTCACCGGGGTGGCCGGGGCGATCGAGCCGGCCCCGGCCGCTTCTCCCCGGCCCCGGGCCGCACTAGCGTCGCCGTCCGCCCCTGCCGCGTCCGGGGCCCTCGTCCCAGTCGTCCTCGTCCTCGCGCGGGCCCAGCAGTTCGTCCGCCAGGGTCGGGAGGTCGTCGAGCGGGGTCTCCTCGGCCCAGTCGGGGCGGGGCCTGCGGCGCGGGGCGCCCGTCTCGTCCAGCTGAGGCAGTTCCCTCGTACGGTCGGAGGGTCCCTCGGATCCCGCCGGCCGCTCGTCGCGGAAGAAGCCGCGGGGCATCCGGTCCCCGGGGTCTCCGGACGGCGCGTCGCCCCTGCCGGCCGGGCCCCGTCCCCGTACCGGAGGAAGGACGGCCGTCTCGTCGGCCGCGCCCCGGCCCGGGGAGACCGGCGGCAGCACCGCCGTCTCGTCCGCCGCCCCGCCCGGAACCGGCGGCTTCGGCAGCGTGGCCGTGTCCTCGACGTCGGCGCGGGATCCCAGGCGCTTGCCGGCACGGCGCTCGTCATGGCGTACGGGCGGGAGCACGGCGGTCTCGTCCACCGCCGCCGGGTCCTTGACGACGGGCGTGGGCAGCGTCGTCTCGTTCGCCGTCGGGTCCTTGACCACCGGCGTGGGCAGCGTCGTCTCGTTGTCCGGCACGGAAGCGGCCTTGGGCCACGAAGGCGCGGACGCCGGACGGGAAGCGGACCGGGAGGGCGACGGTGCGGAAGGCGATGCCGAGGCGGTCGGGGCCGCCGGGGTCTCGTCGGCGTCACGTCCCGTCCGGGCGGCGGACTCCGCACCCTTCGGGGCCTCGGTCCGCGGAGCCGTCCCGGCGCTCGGCGCGGCGGCTGCGGCCGAAGCCGCCGTGGCCGCCGAAGCGGCCGCGGCCTCCGCGGCGATCCGACGGGCCTCCTCCGCCCGCAGCAAGGCCTCCTCGGCCTTCCGCTGCTTCTCCAGACGGCGTTCCTCGGCCTCGGCGCGCAGCCGCGCCTCCTCCTCGGCCTGCCTGCGGGCGCGTTCCTGCTCCGCCGCACGGGCCTGTTCCTCGGCCAGGAGCCGGACCCGCTCCTCCTCGGCACGGCGGCGGGCCTCCTCGGCGCGCTGCCTGGCCTCCTCCGCCTGGCGCTCGGCCTCGCGGCGCTGGGCCTCCTCCAGCTCGCGCTGCTTGCGCTCCTCCTCCTCGGCGCGCAGCTTCGCGAGCTGTGCCTGGCGCTCGCGCTCCAGGCGCTCCTCCTCCGCCTTGCGCGCGGCCTCTTCCTCGGCCTTGCGCCTGGCTTCCTCCTCGGCCGCCCTGCGCGCCTCCTCCTGGGCCTTCACCTCGGCCTCGGACAGGGGCAGCATCACGTCGAGACGGTGCCGTACGACCGTGGTGACGGCCTCGGGCTCCTGCGCGGCGTCGACCACCAGGTAGCGGCTCGGGTCGGCGGCGGCGAGCGTCAGGAAACCGGACCGCACGCGCGCGTGGAACTCGACCGGCTCCGACTCCAGCCGGTCGGGCGCCTCGGTGAACCGCTCGCGGGCGGCCTCGGGCGACACGTCCAGCAGAACGGTCAGATGCGGTACGAGCCCGTCCGTCGCCCAGCGGTTGATGCGGGCGATCTCGGTGGGAGAGAGGTCGCGGCCCGCACCCTGGTAGGCCACGGACGAGTCGATGTAGCGGTCGGAGATGACGATGGCGCCCCGCTCCAGCGCGGGACGGACGACCGTGTCGACGTGCTCCGCGCGGTCTGCGGCGTACAGCAGGGCCTCGGCGCGGTGCGAGAGGCCCGCGGACGACACGTCGAGCAGGATCGAGCGCAGCCGCTTGCCGACCGGCGTGGCGCCCGGCTCGCGGGTGACCACGACCTCGTGGCCCTTGGCGCGGATCCAGTCGGCGAGGGCCTGCGCCTGGGTGGACTTGCCGGCTCCGTCGCCGCCCTCCAGGGCGATGAAGAAGCCGTTCGTGGCGGGCACCTGCGCCGGGTCGTCCCCGCCGCGCAGGGCGTCCAGCAGGTCCTTGCGCAGCGGCACGCCCGAACGGTCGTCGACCTTGGCTAGCACCAGGGCGGCGACGGGCAGCAGGAGCGCGCCGACCAGCATCAGGGTGAAGGCGGCACCGCCGTGCGCGAACACGAACTTGCCGTTCTCCAGCCGGTGCGGGCCGATCGCGGCGGCCACCAGCGGCGCGACGATCGCGCCGACGGCCACGAAGACCCGGACGACCGCGTGGAGGTGTTCGGTCGTGCGGGCCCGGCGGTGGTCCTCGGTCTCCTGGTCGAGCAGCGCGTGCCCGGTGTTGGCGGCGACGCCCGCGCCGACCCCGGCGAAGGCGAGGATCAGCAGCACGCTGGTGACGTCCGGGACGAGTCCCGCGGCCAGCAGGGTGATCCCGGTGAAGGCGATCGCGATCGCGAGCAGCCTGCGCCGCGACAGCGACGGAAGCAGCGAGGGAGCGGTGCGGATGCCGGCGACGACGCCGCCGGTCAGGGCCAGCACCAGCAGGCCGTACAGCACCGGTCCGCCGCCCAGGTCGATGGCGTCCAGCACGGAGACGGCGACGGCGGCGGAGATCGCCCCGGCCACGGCCGCGCAGGCCGGCACCAGGAGCGGGATCGCGCCCGTGCGGCCCTTGTCTCCGGCAGTGCCCGTCCTCGGACGGCGCAGCCCTTCGAGCGGCGACCGCGCGCGCGGTGTGCGGGCGTCGGGCAGTTCGAGGAACGTGACGACCGACAGGGAGGCCGCGAACAGTCCGGCCGCCACGTACGAGGCGAGCGCGGCCTGGTGCAGGTGGAACCAGTCGATCCCGGCGCCCAGCATGTTGCTGACCAGGGAGACGACGACCAGGGTGAGCGCCGCGAGCGGCAGCGCGACGAACGCGGTCCGCAGGGACAGGCGGCGCAGCGCGTCCATGTGGTCCGGCAGCGGGCGCACGGTGGCGCCCTCCAGGGGCGGTGAGGGCAGCAGCGCGGGCGCCGCGCTCTCCCGGCAGACCGTCCAGAACCGCTCGGCGACTCCGGCCACGAAGACGATGACCAGGACGACGGCGAGCGCGTTGTCCGGGGTCCAGTCGATGAACAGGGGCGCGACGATGAGGAGCACGGCCCGCAGGCCGTCGGCTCCGAGCATGGTCCAGCGCCGGTCGAGGGGGCCGTCGGCCGAGGTGAGCGATGTCAGGGGGCCCAGGAGCACGGCTCCGAAGAGCAGGGTCGCGAGGACTCGTGCTCCGAAGACGGCCGCCACGGCGAGGGCGGCTCCGCGGACACCGCCGCCGAAGGAGCCCTCGGAGATCGCCGCCTGGAGGGCGAGGACGACCAGGACCAGCAGGGCCAGGGCGTCCGCGACACCTCCCACGAGGTGTGCGCTCCACAGCCGTTTCAGCTGGGGTTGGCGCAGCAGGGCGCGGACGGCACGCTCGCGCGAATCCGCGACCAGGGCTTCGTCGGGGGCCCAGTTGTGGGCCGTTGGCTGCTCGGCTCGCGTCATCCTGCCAGCCTATCCGGACCCACTGACTCCCCGGAGGGGTGCCCGAACAAACGGACGCCCCCACACCAAATGGTGTAGGGGCTTCCGCTCTCTGACAGGTCCGGCCGATCCGCGACAGGTCCGGCGGATCTTCCGGGAGCACGGCCGGGGGATGACGGGCCCGGCCGGTCTCCCACGAGTCCGGCCGGTCTCCCGCAGGTCCGGCCGGTGGCTCAGCCCTCGGAGGGTGCCGTCTTCTTCGCGGCGGTCTTCTTGGCGGGCGCCTTCTTGGCCGCCGTCTTCGAAGCCGTCGTCTTGGCGGCGGTCTTCTTGGCCGGTGCCTTCTTTGCGGGCGCCTTCTTGGCCGCCGTCTTCTTCGCGGTCTTCTTGGCCGGAGCCTTGGCCCGCTTCTCGGCGAGCAGCTCGTAGCCGCGCTCCGGCGTGATGTCCTCGACGCTGTCGCCGGAGCGCAGGGTCGCGTTCGTCTCGCCGTCGGTCACGTACGGCCCGAAGCGGCCGTCCTTGACCACGACCGGCTTCTCGCTGACCGGGTCGGTGCCCAGCTCCTTCAGCGGCGGCTTGGCGGCCGCGCGGCCGCGCTGCTTGGGCTGGGAGTAGATCTCCAGCGCCTCGTCCAGCGTGATGCTGAAGAGCTGGTCCTCGCTGGTCAGCGACCGCGAGTCCGTGCCCTTCTTCAGATACGGCCCGTAGCGCCCGTTCTGCGCGGTGATCTCGACGCCCTCGGCGTCGGCGCCGACGACACGCGGCAGCGACATCAGCTGGAGGGCTTCCGCCAGGGTCACCGTGTCGACCGACATGTGCTTGAAGAGCGAGGCGGTACGCGGCTTGACGGCGTTCTTGCCGGTCTTCGGGGTGCCCTCGGGGAGCACCTCGGTGACGTAGGGCCCGTAACGGCCGTCCTTGGCGACGATCTGGTGACCCGTCTGCGGGTCGGCGCCCAGCTCGAAGTCACCGCTCGGCTTGGCGAGCAGTTCCTCGGCGAGGTCGACGGTCAGCTCGTCGGGGGCCAGGTCCTCGGGGACGTCGGCGCGCTGGTGGTTCTCGGCGTCCTTCTCCCCGCGCTCCACGTACGGGCCGTAGCGGCCGACGCGCAGGACGATGTCGTTGCCGACCGGGAACGAGGACACCTCGCGGGCGTCGATGGCGCCCAGGTCGGTGACGAGCTCCTTGAGGCCGCCGAGGTGGTCGCCGTCGCCGTTGCCCGCGTCGGCGGCGCCGGTCGCGTCGCCCTCGCCGAAGTAGAAGCGCCTGAGCCACGGCACGGCCTGCGCCTCACCGCGGGCGATGCGGTCGAGGTCGTCCTCCATCTTGGCGGTGAAGTCGTAGTCGACGAGCCGCCCGAAGTGCTTCTCCAGGAGGTTGACCACGGCGAACGACAGGAAGGAGGGCACGAGGGCCGTCCCCTTCTTGAAGACGTAACCGCGGTCGAGGATCGTGCCGATGATCGACGCGTACGTCGACGGGCGGCCGATCTCGCGCTCTTCGAGCTCCTTGACCAGCGAGGCCTCGGTGTAGCGGGCCGGCGGCTTGGTGGCGTGGCCGTCGACCGTGATCTCCTCGGCGGACAGCGGGTCGCCCTCACCGACCTGGGGAAGGCGGCGCTCCCGGTCGTCGAGCTCGGCGTTCGGGTCGTCCGCGCCCTCGACGTACGCCTTCAGGAAGCCGTGGAAGGTGATCGTCTTGCCGGACGCGCTGAACTCGGCGTCCCGGCCGTCGGCGGAGGTGCCGGCGATCTTCACGGTGACGGAGTTGCCGACCGCGTCCTTCATCTGCGAGGCGACGGTCCGCTTCCAGATCAGCTCGTACAGCTTGAACTGGTCGCCGGTCAGTCCGGTCTCGGCGGGGGTGCGGAAACGATCACCCGAAGGGCGGATCGCCTCGTGCGCCTCCTGCGCGTTCTTGACCTTCCCGGCGTACGTACGCGGCTGCGCCGGCAGGTAGTCGGCGCCGTACAGCTGGGTGACCTGGGCGCGGGCGGCCGTGACGGCCGTGTCCGACAGGGTCGTGGAGTCCGTACGCATATAGGTGATGAAGCCGTTCTCGTACAGCTTCTGCGCCACCTGCATGGTCGCCTTCGCACCGAAGCCGAGCTTGCGCGAGGCCTCCTGCTGGAGCGTCGTCGTCCGGAACGGCGCGTACGGCGAGCGGCGGTAGGGCTTGGACTCGACCGAGCGGACCGCGAAGTTCGTGTCCGACAGGGCGGCGGCGAGGGCGCGGGCGTTCGTCTCGTCCAGGTGGAGCGTGTTCGCGCCCTTGATCTGGCCGAGCGAGTCGAAGTCGCGGCCCTGGGCGACGCGCTTGCCGTCGACCGAGGTCAGGCGCGCGACGAGGGTGGACGGGTCGCTCGCGTCACCGGTACGGCCGGTGCCGAAGGTGCCGGTCAGGTCCCAGTACTCGGCGGAGCGGAACGCGATGCGCTCGCGCTCCCGCTCGACGACGAGCCGGGTCGCCACGGACTGGACGCGGCCCGCCGACAGCCGCGGCATGACCTTCTTCCACAGGACCGGCGAGACCTCGTAGCCGTAGAGGCGGTCGAGGATGCGGCGGGTCTCCTGGGCGTCGACCATGCGCTTGTTGAGCTCGCGCGGGTTGGCGACGGCGCTGCGGATCGCGTCCTTGGTGATCTCGTGGAAGACCATCCGGTGGACGGGAACCTTGGGCTTCAGGACCTCCAGGAGGTGCCACGCGATGGCTTCGCCCTCGCGGTCCTCATCGGTGGCGAGGAAGAGTTCGTCGGAGTCCTTCAGCAGGTCCTTGAGCTTCTTGACCTGGGCCTTCTTATCGGCGTTGACCACATAGATCGGCTGGAAGTCGTGTTCGACGTCCACACCGAGGCGGCGGACCTCACCGGTGTACTTCTCCGGCACCTCCGCGGCGCCGTTGGGGAGGTCGCGGATGTGCCCGACGCTCGCTTCGACGACATAGCCGGGGCCGAGGTAGCCCTTGATCGTCTTCGCCTTGGCAGGCGACTCGACGATGACGAGTCGGCGGCCGCCGTGTGCGGTGTCGCTGGTCGGGGACAACTTCGCTCTTCTCTCCGGTCGACGCGGAATCTCCTCGGGGCTTGGCTCCCGAGGGGTCGGGTCATGCTGACGCTGCGGAGTGTGACGGTACATCCCGCCCCCGTGTCAAACGGGAAAAGCCCGCAACGGCCACTCGAACGGTAACCCGACTACCGCCATTCCTGCCGCCCGGAGTGTCGACCTGCCCTTCCGGGCCCATCCGGAGGGTAACTTCCCAGTTACCGGCGCCGCGCTCCTCACGCGTGGTCTCACACGCGCGTGAAGCACCACACTCCGAGCGCGAGGGCCGCGCTTCCGGCGACGCTCGCGAGGGTCGCCGATGCGACGCGGTTCACACCCTGGGCAACCGGCTCACCCTGACGTACCCGGACCACCGTCCAGGCCAGGATTCCCCCTCCGAACAGGGCGAACACCATCCCCGCGAAGATCGCCGGCCCGCTTTCCATGGCTCTTTCCCCTCACCCCGAGTTCTCAGGCTCGGGAGGCTGACACGCCCCGGCGGCCGCTGTACGAACCCACGGTGAACGCCGGGCGACCGGCACCCCATGCGGCATCCACACCGCACCCGGCGTCACGGTCCGTCCCTCCTCACCCCACCCACCGGAGCGGCCTCCCGCGTTCCCGACTGTGTCGAATCCGTCGTTCCGGTCCCGCGGCAGCGGCGGTGGAAACGGTGGCGGATCCGAGACGGGCGGGACACGGAGGGAGACGGACGAAGGCGGAGACGGAGCGAGATGGAGCGAGGTGGAGCGAGGTGGAGCGAGGTGGATGGAGGGAGGTCGGATATGGAGAAGAACATGGACCACGGAACTGGGAGCGTCCGCCGTTTCCCGGATGTTGGCCGGTTTCCCCTCCCGGCGGGAGGAACGGATCCGGCGTCCGACGGACGGCTCCCCCGCTCCGCCGGCTACTCGACCGGTTCCAGGAACCCCTGCTCGACCAGCAGACGGATCTGCGCGGGCGTCCGGTCCCGCAGCAACACCGGGTCCTCTCCGACCAGTTGCGCGATGGCGTCGAGGATCCGCCCCGCGCTCAGCGTGCCGTCGCACACCCCGGCGAAGCCCGCGCCGACCGTGTCCACCTTGGTGGCACGGCGCATGCCACGGTGCTGGCGCAGCACCACGTGCTCCGGGTCCTCGGCGCCGGGCAGTCCCACCTGCTCCTGCACGACCTCCGCCACGAGTCTGAAGTGACCGGCGAGCAGACCCGCGTCGTCGTGCCGTCTCAGGTAGTCGATCCGGTCGAAGTGCTCCCGTACGGCGTCGCCGAGGGGCTGCTCGACGGAGTGCGGCCATTCCTCGACGGTGATCGACGGGTCGGCAGCGGCCGTTCTGCGCAGCGTGATCCATCCGAAGCCGACGGCCTTCACCTTGCGGGCCTCGAACTCGTCCAGCCACGCGTCGTACCGCGCCTGGTAGTCGGCCGGGTCGGCCCGGTGGTCGCCCGAGTCGCGCAGCCACAGCTCCGCGTACTGGGTGACGTCCTGGACCTCGCGCTGCACGATCCACGCGTCACAGCCGCGCGGCACCCAGGACCGCAGCCGGTCCTGCCAGTCCTCGCCCTCCACGTGCTGCCAGTTGGCGAGGAACTGGGCGTACCCCCCTTCGTTCAGCCGGTCTCCCGACTCCTGAACGAGCGTGCGGCACAGATCGTCCCCGCCCATGCCGCCGTCGCGGTACGTCAGCCGGGCGCCCGGGGAGATCACGAAGGGCGGGTTCGAGACGATCAGGTCGTATCTCTCGTCCGCGCGGACCGGCTCGAAGAGCGAGCCCTCGCGCAGATCGGCGGCCGGGGCCCCGGAGAGCGCGAGGGTCAGCGCGGTGATGTGCAGGGCGCGCGGGTTCAGGTCGGTCGCCGTCACGCGTGTGGCGTGCTGGGCGACGTGCAGGGCCTGGATCCCGGAGCCGGTGCCGAGGTCGAGCGCGGAGTCGACGGGCGTGCGGACGGTGATGCCGGCGAGTGTCGTGGAGGCGCCTCCCACTCCGAGGACGACCCCTTCTTCCCGGCTGCCGATGCCGCCCGCGCCGCCGACGGCGCAGCCGAGGTCGGACACGATGAACCAGTCCTCGCCGTCGGGTCCGCCATAGGGCCGGATGTCGACGCTCGCGGCGACCTCGTCCCCGCCCGTCCGGGTCAGCCAGCCGCTCTCCAGCGACTCCTCGGCGGGCAGGACGCCGGCGACACGCGCGTACGGCACGGGCTGTTGCAGCAGGAACAGCCGGACGAGCGTCTCCAGCGGTGTGTCCCCGCGGGTCGCCCGGAGGGCGGGCACGGTCTCGCTGCGCGCCAGCGCGGCGTACGCGGGGGCGCCGAGCAGGTCGAGGAGACCGTCCGCGGTGAAGGAGGCGTCGAGGAGGGCGCTCCGCAGCCGGGCGGCGATGTCGGCACGGTCGGACGAGGGCAACGGTGACAGGCTGGTGTGGCTCACGCCTCCCATTGTGTCCGCTATCGCCCGGCGGCACCCACCCCTGTGGACAGAGCCTGCCTGTGGACAACGGGGGCGTTGCGGGCCTCGCCGATGGCGCAGGCCGAGAGCCCGGCACGCCTGCGCGCCGGGCTCTCCCGCGGCCGGCAGGTCCGCCGTACAGCGCGGTCCTGCCGAGCCTCCGTATCTCTGCGCCCCTGCCGCTGCGCCGTGGGGCGTGGGGGCGTGGGGGCGTCAGCCGTTGGCCGCTCCCGCGGACCCGGACGCCGACTTGCAGCTCTCCTGCTGCGCCATCGCCTTGCCCACGTCGCCCTCCTCCAGCTGCTTCAGGGCGTCGCTGCCGCTCTGGCTCAGCTTGCCGAGCTGGGTCGCGATGCCCTTGAGGCCCTCGGCGAACTTGGCCTGGTCCTTGGTGTCGAGCTTGGCGACCTGCGTCTTCAGGGCGGCGTACGAGCCGGAGATCTCGTTGAGCTCCTTGACCGCGTTGGCCTGCTTCGTCTTGCCGTTCTCGACGTCCGGCGGTCCCGCGTTGTCGACGGCGGCGCCGATCGCCTTGTACGCGTCGGACATGTCCTGGAAGGCCTGGGCGTCGGTCTTCTGGACGGCATCGGGCGTGCTGTTGTCCGAGGTCTGCTTCTGGATCGCGGTGTTCGCGTCCTCGATCTTCTGCGCCTGCGGCTTCACCGCGTCGCAGACCTGCTTGGCCCAGGAGTTCAGCTTGTCGTTGCCGCTGCTGCCGCCGCTGCTGCCGCATCCCGACAGCGTGAGCACCAGTACCGCACCGCCGGACAGTGCGGCCGCGAGCTTCTTGTTCACCGGTTTGGTCCCTTCCATGGCTCTCGGCCCCGGAACATACACGCCATCTGGACGACACCCACATGGTGAATGTCCGGTAAGACTCTCTTTGAAGCCATTTGCACCAAGCGAGAGAAGGCTCACGACAACGGCGTGAACACGCACGAGGCGGGCGCACGGCACGTCAACACATGCCGTACGCCCGCCCGTTGACCCCCTGCCCGACCAGGCACGGAATCCGTACCGGGCCGGGCCAGGAGCCTGTGAGTTACGAAACCACCGCAGGGTCCGCCGACTTGGCGATCCCTTCGTCGTCGTCCTCCTCGTCGCCCATGACGATTCCGCGCCGCTTGGAGACGTACACGGAGCCCACGATCACGACGAGCGCGAGGACGGCGATGAACACCCGTACGCCGACGCTCTTGTCGTTGCCGTACGAGAACTTCACGATCGCCGGAGCGATCAGCAGGGACACCAGGTTCATGACCTTCAGCAGCGGGTTGATCGCGGGGCCCGCCGTGTCCTTGAACGGGTCGCCGACCGTGTCCCCGATCACCGTCGCCTCATGGGCCTCGCTGCCCTTGCCGCCGTGGTGGCCGTCCTCAACGAGCTTCTTGGCGTTGTCCCACGCGCCACCGGAGTTGGCGAGGAAGACGGCCATCAGCGTGCCGGTGCCGATGGCACCCGCGAGGAACGAACCGAGCGCGCCGACGCCGAGCGTGAACCCGATCGCGATCGGCGTGAGCACCGCGAGCAGACCCGGTGTCGCGAGTTCGCGCAACGCGTCCTTGGTGCAGATGTCGACGACTCTCCCGTACTCGGGCTTCTCCGAGTAGTCCATGATCCCGGGGTGTTCGCTGAACTGCCGCCGCACCTCATAGACCACGGCCCCGGCGGACCGCGACACCGCGTTGATCGCCAGCCCCGAGAAGAGGAAGACGACCGCGGCGCCCGCGATGAGCCCCACCAGGTTGTTGGGCTGCGAGATGTCCATCATCAGGTTCAGCGGCGCACCCGGTCCGGAGACCTTCTCGCCCACGTCGCTCGCGGCCGTGGTGATCGCGTCACGGTACGAGCCGAAGAGGGCCGAGGCCGCGAGGACGGCCGTGGCGATGGCGATGCCTTTGGTGATGGCCTTGGTGGTGTTGCCGACGGCATCCAGGTCGGTGAGCACCTGCGCGCCCGCGCCCTCGACGTCGCCGGACATCTCGGCGATGCCCTGCGCGTTGTCGGAGACGGGACCGAAGGTGTCCATCGCGACGATGACACCGACCGTGGTGAGCAGGCCCGTTCCGGCGAGCGCCACGGCGAACAGCGCCAGCAGGATCGACGTACCGCCCAGCAGGAAGGCCCCGTACACGCCGAGACCGATCAACAGGGCGGTGTAGACGGCCGATTCGAGACCGATGGAGATGCCGGCGAGGATCACGGTGGCCGCGCCGGTCAGGGAACTCTTGCCGATGTCCCGGACGGGACGGCGGCTGGTCTCGGTGAAGTAGCCGGTCAACTGCTGGATGAGCGCAGCCAGGACGATGCCGATCGCGACGGCGACGAGCGCGAGGACCCTCGGGTCACCGCCCTTGGCCTTGATCGCCGCGTCCGTGACCCCGTCGAGTTCGGCGTAGGTCCCCGGAAGGTAGACGAACACGGCGAGGGCGACGAGGACGAGCGAGACCACGGCGGAGATGAAGAACCCGCGGTTGATCGCGGACATACCGCTGCGGTCGGCGTGCCGCGGTGCCACGGCGAAGATGCCGATCATCGCGGTGATGACACCGATCGCGGGAACGATCAGAGGGAACGCGAGCCCGGCGTCGCCGAACGCCACCTTGCCGAGGATCAGCGCGGCGACGAGCGTGACGGCGTACGACTCGAAGAGGTCGGCGGCCATACCGGCGCAGTCGCCCACGTTGTCGCCCACGTTGTCGGCGATCGTCGCGGCATTGCGCGGGTCGTCCTCCGGAATGCCCTGCTCGACCTTGCCGACGAGGTCGGCTCCGACGTCGGCGGCCTTGGTGAAGATGCCGCCGCCGACACGCATGAACATGGCGATCAGTGCCGCGCCCAGACCGAAGCCCTCCAGGACCTTCGGCGCGTTCGCCGCGTACACGAGCACCACACAGGAGGCGCCCAGCAGACCGAGCCCCACCGTGAACATGCCGACGACGCCACCGGTGCGGAAAGCGATCTTCATGGCTTTGTGCGAGACGGCGGTGAGATCCTTTTCGGGCTCACCCTCCGCCGGGGTCGCTTCCCTTGCCGCGGCTGCCACGCGGACATTGCTCCGTACGGCGAGCCACATACCGATATAGCCGGTGGTCGCCGAGAACGCCGCGCCGATCAAGAAGAAGATCGACCGTCCGGCGCGCTGATTCCAGTCGTCCGCGGGAAGCAGCATGAGCAGGAAGAACACCACGGCGGCGAATACGCCGAGCGTGCGCATCTGACGGCCCAGGTAGGCATTCGCGCCTTCCTGGATCGCCGTCGCGATCTTCTTCATGCTGTCGGTGCCCTCGTCGGCCGCGAGGACCTGGCGCACCAGGATCCCGGCGACCACGAGCGCTGCCACGGCGACGACGCCGACAACCGTCACGATGAGACGGTTGCCGTCCGTCAGAACCGCGGCTGCGAAGGTTGTGGGGTGGCCAAACTGATGAGGGGTAGAAAGCCCCGCCATTCGTCCTCCTTGACGCTTGGGCTGAGCTCAAGATGTGGACGGATTCTAGATACCGGAACCTGATCAAAACAGTGCGCGGTAAGCGGAATTAGCCTTCACTTGCTCTTCAGCAAATGATCGACAGGCGTCTACGGACCCAAATGCAGTAATGCCCCAGAAGCGTTGACGCTTGATCCAATTATCACGCCGCTGATCGTGAATTCATTCACGAAACGCCGGGCGTGATCACCATATGGGCGAGTGCGAGTTCCCGGACATGCCGAAGGGCCCCACCGAGTAGGGCCCTTCGGGATGAAAAAAGAGAGGCTGGTGTCAGGAAAGAGCCACGGCCGGCGGCGTGGTGGGCCAGCTCATCCTGATCAGTCCGCCGTTCTCTCCGGGGATGACTTGCACGTCGTCGACGAGGCCACTGATGACCGCGAGGCCCATCTCGTCCTCCTCTGCGTCCGTGTCCGGACCGTCCGGGGCGGCGCCGGACGCCGCCCCACCGGGCACCGAACCGGGCGCCTCGTCACCGACCTCGATGGAGAACTGCTTCTCCTCCTCGATCAGCGTCACATGCACCGGCGCCGAGATACCGCCGCTCTGATGCAGTCCGACGGCACGAGTACAGGCCTCACCTACGGCGAGCCTGACCTCGTCGAGGACGGCCTCGTCCACTCCGGCCCTGCGCGCCACCGCTGCCGCCACCAGTCGGGCGGTCCTGACGTGCTCGGGCAGCGCGCTGAAGCGGAGTTCAACGGTGGCCATGCATCCCCCTCTGAACTACGGGCGTGCTGTCTGGGGGCCGGGCCGTGGGCCCGGTCCCCGATGTGTGCGACACCGGGCCCACGGACCCGGAGACCGGTCGTCAGTCGGTCGCGTTGACCGCCTCGTCCACCGAGGTGTGGATCGGGAACACCTTGGTGAGACCGGTAATACGGAAGATCTTCAGAATGCGCTCCTGGTTGCACACCAGACGCAGTGAGCCCTCATGGGCCCGGACGCGCTTCAGGCCGCCCACCAGCACGCCGAGACCGGTGGAGTCGAGGAAGTCCACGCCCTCCATGTCGACGACGAGGTGGAAACTGCCGTCGTTCACCAGCTCGACCAGCTGCTCACGCAGCTTGGGCGCGGTATATACATCGATTTCGCCGCCGACCTCGACGACCGTACGGTCGCCGTTGGGGCCGGACACATTGCGAGTCGACAGGGACAGGTCCACGGATCCTCCAGCACCTTGCTATCGAGCGGTCGCCCCATGGGACACCTCGGCAGAGCCCCCGGGACGGTTCGCCAGCCGCGATGGCATTCAATCACTTACCGGCAGGCGTGCACGACGCCTTGGGCCCATTGTCCGTCACGCCAGTGACACACTCGATGCCGATGGCCAAGAATCACCGATCCGATCGATCCTCGGCGGACACCGCATCCCGCCCCTCGCCGAGCACGGTCCTGGACCGGCTCGCCTCGGGGCCGAGCCGGGCTTCGCGCATCACTCATACGGAGCACTTGCCCCCGCGAGCGGGTCGCCATGCCGTCTGGCCCGACCGGATCCGTTCGGAGGTCATCGCTGCCGTGCAGGCGGCGGGCATCGAGCACCCCTGGGCCCACCAGGCCCAGGTCGCGGAGCACGCCCTGGACGGCGAGTCGGTGATCGTCGCCACCGGCACCGCCTCCGGCAAGTCCCTGGCCTACCTCGCCCCGGTCCTCACGGCCCTCCTGGAGGGCTCCGAGGCCCCGAACGGCCGGGGTGCCACCGCCCTCTACCTGGCCCCCACCAAGGCCCTGGCGGCCGACCAGCGCCGCTCGGTGAAGGAACTCTCACAACCGCTGGGCAACGCCGTACGCCCGGCCGTGTACGACGGCGACACCCCCTTCGAGGAACGCGAATGGGTACGCCAGTACGCCAACTACGTCCTGACCAACCCCGACATGCTGCACCGCGGGATATTGCCCTCCCACCCCCGCTGGTCCTCCTTCCTGCGCGCCCTGCGCTACGTCGTCATCGACGAGTGCCACACCTACCGCGGCGTCTTCGGCTCCCACGTCGCCCAGGTGCTGCGCCGTCTGCGCCGCCTCTGCGCCCGCTACGGCGCCTCTCCCGTCTTCCTGCTGGCCTCCGCGACCGCGGCCGAACCCTCGGTCGCCGCGCGCCGCCTGACCGGCCTCCCCGTCGTGGAGGTCGCCGACGACGCCTCCCCCCGAGGGGAACTCGTGTTCGCCCTGTGGGAGCCCCCGCTCACCGAACTGCACGGCGAGAAAGGTGCACCCGTACGGCGTACCGCCACCGCCGAAACGGCCGATCTGCTGACCGACCTCACCGTCCAGGGCATGCGCTCGATCGCCTTCGTACGGTCACGGCGTGGCGCCGAGCTGATCGCCGTCATCGCCCAGGAACGCCTCGCCGAGATCGACCGCTCGCTGGCCCGGCGCGTCGCCGCCTACCGCGGCGGATACCTCCCCGAGGAACGGCGCGCCCTGGAGAGAGCCCTGCACTCCGGAGAACTCCTCGGCCTGGCCGCCACCACCGCCCTCGAACTCGGCGTCGACATCTCAGGCCTCGACGCCGTCGTCATCTCCGGCTACCCGGGCACCCGCGCCTCGCTCTGGCAGCAGGCCGGCCGCGCGGGCCGCTCCGGCGAGGGCGCGCTGGCGATCATGGTCGCCCGCGACGACCCGCTGGACACCTTCCTCGTCCACCATCCCGAGGCCCTGTTCGACCAACCGGTGGAATCCACGGTCCTCGACCCGGACAACCCGTACGTCCTGGCCCCGCACCTGTGCGCCGCCGCCTCCGAGATTCCCCTCACCGACGAGGACCTCGAACTCTTCGGCCCGGCCGCCGCCGGACTGCTGCCGCAGCTGGAGGCCGCGAAGCTGCTGCGCCGCCGGACCACGGCCTGGCACTGGACCCGCCGGGAGCGCGCCGTCGACCTGACCGACATCCGCGGGGGCGGTGGCAGCCCGGTGCAGGTCGTGGAGGCCGGGACCGGCCGTCTGCTCGGCACGGTCGACGAGGGCGCCGCGCACACGGCGGTCCACGAGGGCGCGGTCCATCTGCACCAGGGCCGTACGTACCTGGTGCGCAAGCTGGACCTGGAGGACTCCGTCGCCCTGGTCGAGGAGGCCAGCCCTCCGTACTCGACGGTCGCCCGGGACACGACCACCATCGCCGTCCTGGAGACCGACGTCGAAGTCCCCTGGGGCGACGGCCGGTTGTGCTACGGCTCCGTCGAGGTCACCAATCAGGTCGTCTCCTTCCTGCGCCGACGTGTCATCACCGGTGAGGTGATGGGCGAGACCAAGCTCGACCTCCCTCCCCGTACGCTCCGCACCCGTGCCGTCTGGTGGACGGTCACCGAGGACCAGCTGGACGCGGCCCGGATCAATCCGGAGATCCTCGGCGGCACCCTGCACGCCGCCGAGCACGCGTCGATCGGCATGCTGCCGCTGTTCGCCACCTGCGACCGCTGGGACATCGGCGGCGTCTCCGTCCCCCTCCACCCGGACACGCTCCTGCCGACCGTCTTCGTGTACGACGGCCACCCGGGCGGCGCGGGATTCGCCGAGCGCGCCTTCCACACGGCCCGCTCCTGGCTCACGGCCACCCGCCAGGCCATCGCCTCGTGCGAGTGCGAGGCCGGCTGCCCCTCCTGCATCCAGTCCCCCAAATGCGGCAACGGCAACGAGCCGCTCCACAAACGAGGCGCCGTACGCCTTCTCACGGAACTGCTGCGGACGGCCCCAGAAGACGCTGGTTCGCAACAGCCGGGGCCGGACGGGTGAGGTGGACGCCGGACGGGTGAAACGTAGGGGGACGGACGCGCGGCTCCGGCCGGTGGACAAAAAATCGGGGACTTACGGCCGAACGGGTGAATGCCGGGTGTGTGACGGCCGCGGCCAGGGGTCTCGGGGGCCTGGCGGGGTTGAGGTGACTTGAGGGCTGGAGGAGGCTGCAGGGCCCGAGGAGGCCGCAGGGCCGGACGATCTCGGAAGGCTGGAGAAGCCCGGACGGCCGGAGCGGGCGGGTGGGCCGGAGGGGGCCGGGCCAGCTGGTGGAGACCGGACGGCCGGAGAGGTCCGGTCGGCTGGTTAAGACCGGAGGGCCGGAGGGGGATGGTCGGCCGCTGGGGACCGAGAGGTCAGGAGAACCGGAGGAGACCGGAACTGCCCGGGACGGCGATGGTTCCGTGGGGCCCGGGGGCCCTGCCCTCGCTCTGACCTCGGCGGTGATCAGCCCGCTTCCGGACGCCGCCGTCACATCCGAGATCTGGCCCTCGACCTCGCACCGCACGAGCCGTGCCCCCTGTGCCTGGGCCACACGCTCCGCGCGGGCGCAGGCCGCCGCTCCTCCGTCGCTCCAGTGGTCCGCCGCGGCGAGGGCTGCCAGGTCCGCGGCCCCTGCCGCCCGGTGCCGCACCAGGACGGCGTGACCCATCGACAACACCGCCCCGAACACGACACACAGCATCGCGATCGCGCCCACCGTCCACACCGTCGCGGACCCCCTGTCGGAGGACGTCGCTCGCCGTACCGGCGGCGGGGAGAGCGGCACGCGCCCCCGCGCAAGCCGTCTCGCACCGCGGCCGCTCCCCACGGGCGACCACTCCCACCGCCGGACCCACCGGCGACTCCCGCTCCTCATCTCCGTTCCACCCCCTCGGCCGTGTCCCCCACCGTCTCCTCCGCCATCGCCACCGCCTCGTCCTTCAGTTCGATGGACAGCGCGGCGGGACCGGGCGTCCTCGCGCCGACCGTCACCCGGACCAGGTCGCCCTCCCGGCCCACCGTGACCGTCGCGCCGGACGGAGCCGCCCGGCGGGCCGTTGCCACGACCACGTCCTGTGGGTCCTGGCGGGCCGCCGACCGGGCTCCGGCCCGCGCCGCGTCCACGCACTGGATCTGCGCGGACGCGGCGAGCAGGGCCCAGACGAGCGCCATGCCGACGAGCGCCAGCGAAGGCAGCACCACAGCGGCCTCCGCGGTGACGAACCCTCCGTCCGGCTGCGGGCCGGGGCCGGCCCTCGACCGGCCCCGGCCCGGACCGCGTTCACATCTGGACATTGAGCGCCCGCCCCACGATGCCCTGCAGTTCCTCACCGACCTGCCCGCTGGTGACAACCTTGTAGAGGGCCACGGCGAAGGCCACCGCCGCGATGACACCCACCGCGTACTCGGACGTGACCATTCCCGCGTCCCTCCGCGCAGCGATCGTCGCGAGCATCCAGGCCCGTGTCGCCCGCAGCTGCGCCCGCTGTTGCGCTCGTCCTGGCGCTCGTCCCGGCTCTCGCCCTGGCCCTTGCTCTCGTCCTTGCCCTGAACCCTGTCCTCCTCCGCGCCGCTGCGCCGACCGGAGCACCCGCACCATTCCACCCATGTCAACCTCCCTTGAATTCAGCCCTGTTGGCCGATCGATCCCATTGCCCTTCACCCCTCGCCTCTGCCGCCGCCCCTCACCCACCACCCCCTCGCAGCAACCCGCCCGCCAGCCCGATCACCACGGGCAGCACGCCGATCGCGAGGAAGGCGGGCAGGAAGCACAGCCCCACCGGGGCGGTGACCATGACGGCCGCCCGGCGCGCCCGCGCCGTCGCGGCGCGTCCCCACTCGGCACGGGCCTCGGCCGCGAGCCGACCGACCGGCACAGCAGCCGGCACCCCCGAGTCGCCCGCGCGCTCCAGCAGCCGCGCCAGCCCCCGGGCGCCCGGAAGATTCGCCAACCCCCGCCACGCGTCCACCGGTTCACCGCCGAGCCGCACTTCGGCCGCGCCCCGGGCCAGCCGCTCACCCACCGGTCCGCCCAAGGCCTCGCCCACGGCCTGTGCCGCCGCCACCGGGCTCGCCCCAGCGGCGATGCAGGCGGCCACCAGGTCGGCCGCCAGGGGAAGTTGGCGGGCGGCCAGTGACACGTCGTACTCCTCGGCGGGCATCGGGCCACGTCGCCGAAGCCACCACCGGAGCCCGAATCCGGCCGCCGCGCCCACCAGGACTCCGGCGAGACCACCGATCAGGACCCAGCCGGCACACACCACACCCAGCGGAGGCAGCCACCGCCGGACGTGATCCCGTGCCTCGTGGCGCCGCGGCGGCGGTGCCGGATCGGGGAGCAGCAGTTCGGCCAGCCGTCTGCGCACCCTCCTCGCCCTCCGCAGCGTGCCGAGCCGGCGGACCGGCGAGCCGAGGAGGAGCACTCCGCACACAAGTACCCCCAGCCTGTGGACAACTTCCGCGCTCATGCCGTCTCCGCCCCTCGCACGATCCGCAGCGCCCACCACAGCCCCACGCCCTCCAGCACCCCGCCGACGAGCAGGCAGCCCAGGCCGGGACCGGTGTGCAGCAGCACGTGCAGGGGGTCAGCGCCGAGCGCGGTGCCGAGCAGGAGACCGAGAACCGGCAAACCCGCCAGCATGGAAGCCGTGGAACGCGAACCCGCCAACTGGGCACGCATGTCGGCTCTTTGGTCGCGCTCGGCGCGCAGCACGCCCTCCAGCCGATCCAGTCCCGCCGCGAGCCCCGCGCCCCGGTCCACGGCCACACGCCAGCACGCGGCGAGCCCCACCAGCCCGTCGGCGCCGGGCTGTCGTGCCGCCTCGGTGAGCGCGTCCGGCACGTCCCCGCCGAATCTCGCCGCGGCCAGCACCAACGACTGCGCTCCGGCCAGGCCGTCCGAATCACGCGCGGCCACGAGCAGTGCCTCGCCGGGCTGTCGTCCGGCCCGCACCTCACCGGCGAGAGCGCCGCACAGAGCGATCACCGCGTCCCCACGCCGCTCCCGGTCACGGCGAGCCTCGCCCGCAAGCCGCACCCGGCGCAGCAACGGCACCCCGGCGGCTCCGAGAAGGAGTGGCAGGACCGACGTTCCCAGTAGCGCGATCACCGTCCCCGCCGCCAGTGACCAGGCTTCCGGTCGCAGCCGTCCACGCAGCCGCCGCCAGTCGACCCGGGCCCGCTCCCACCGGGGCGGTCCGGTCGCCACGCCGCCACCGGCGAGCAGCGCCCTCGCTCTGCGCGCGCCCGAGCCATGACCGCCGATCAGCCAGGCCGCGATCCCGGCGCACGCCACCGCCGCTCCCGCGGGCGCGTCCGCCATCTCACCGATCCTCATCCCATTCCCCGTTCACAGCCCACTCCTTGTTCACATCCCGACGCCCGGACCCGGTCAGCACCCCGGCGTCCACGGCCTCCGAAGAACCCCTCGCGCTCCACCGGCCCGCTACGAGCCCCACCGTTCCGGGCACGCTCGGCCCACGACACGCCCTCGTCCCGATCCCCCGGCTTCCCGCCCGCAGAAGCTCCCTGAGCCGCTCCCACCCCCGCTCGCAGGCGAAGGCGTCCTCCCCCCACCGCAGCGCCGGCACCGTGACCACCAGTCCCGACGGATCGCGTTCCAGTACGTGCACTTCGGCGATCCGGCGCCGCCCGGTCCGGTCCCGCACGAGGTGCAGGACCACGGACAGCGCCGCCGCCAACTGGCTGTGCAGCGCGGCCCTGTCCAGGCCCGCCGCGGTGCCCAGGGCCTCCAGCCGGGCCGGGACCTGTGCCGCCGCATTGGCGTGAAGAGTTCCCGACCCGCCCTCGTGTCCCGTGTTCAGCGCGGCCAGCAGGGAGACGACCTCGGGGCCGCGCACCTCGCCGACCACCAGTCGGTCCGGTCTCATGCGCAGGGCCTGCCGGACGAGATCCTGGAGCGAGACCAGTCCGACGCCTTCCTGGTTGGCGGGCCGCCCTTCCAGACGCACCACATGGGGATGGTCGGGCCGCAGTTCGGCGGAGTCCTCGGCGAGCACGATCCGCTCCCCGGGACCCACCAGCCCGAGCAGCGCGCTCAGCAGGGTCGTCTTGCCGGATCCCGTGCCTCCGCTGATCAGGAACGACAGCCGGGCGTCGAGCAGAGCGCGGAGCACCCGGTCCCCGCCGGGCGGCACCGTGCCCGCCGCAACCAGTTCGTCGAGGGTGAACGCGCGCGGCCGCACGACGCGCAGGGACAGACAGGTGGAGCCGACGGCGACCGGTGGCAGCACCGCGTGCAGCCGGGTCCCGTCCGGCAGCCTGGCGTCCACCCAGGGGCGGGCGTCGTCGAGCCGTCTCCCGGCGACCGCCGCCAGACGCTGCGCGAGACGTCGTACGGCCGCCGCGTCGGGGAAGGCGACGGAGGTCAGTTCCAGGCCGCCGCCGCGGTCCACCCAGACCCGGTCGGGCGCCGAGACGAGCACGTCGGTCACCGAAGGGTCGGCGAGCAGCGGTTCCAGCGGACCGCTGCCGACCAGCTCGGAACGCAACCGCTCGGCCGCGCCGAGGACTTCGGCGTCCCCGAGGACCCGCCCCTGCGCACGCAGCGCCTGTGCCACGCGCGCGGGGGTCGGTTCGGACCCGCTCTCGGCGAGCCACCGCCGCACCCCGTCCAGCAGCCCCGCGCCTCCGTCCGGGCCGCCCTCGATCCCGTCCCACGCCTCCGCGACTGCCGCCGTGACCGGAGCCCGGGCCGAACGGCGCGCGGCGCGCTCGGGTCCGTCCCGGGTGTCGGTCCGCGTCGGCGGCCGGCCCATGAAGGTGCTCGGATTCCGGGGGCCGGACCGGCTGTCGGTTCCCGCGCCGCGATCCGTGGCCGGGCTCGTGTTCCGACTCGTGTTCCGACTCGTGTTCCGCCTCATACGCCCCCTCCTTCGACCGGAACCCGCTCCCAGAAGGCCGCGCAGAACCGGGACAGCGGCCCCTTCGCCGCGCTCCCCGGTGGCTGTCCGCCGTCCAACGGGAAGGACTCCTCGGGCAGTTCGCCCACCAGGGGCAGATCGAGGAGGCGGGCGACCTCGCGTTCGTCGAGACCGGGCGCGCACGGTCCGCGGACCACGATCCGCAGGTCGCGCAGGACCATCCCGACCACGGACGCCACCCGTCCCGCCGCCGCGACGGAGCGAAGGTCGGCGGGGACCACCAACAGCCCCAGGTCGAGCTGGGCGAGGATCTCGGCGACACCCTCGTCGATGCGGCGGGGCAGGTCGACGACCACCGCGCCACCCCGCCGTCTGGCGGCGGCCAGCACCGCGCGCACCGCTTGCGGAGGGACGGTGACCGCGTCGCTCCGGTCCCAGCTCAGCACCCTCAGGGCGTGCAGCCGGGGCAGTGACTCCTCCAGGGCACCGCCGCCGACCCTGCCGCGGGACGCCGCGAACGCCGGCCAGCGCAGTCCCTCGGCCGCCTCTCCTCCCAGGAGTACGTCGAGTCCGCCTCCGAGAGGGTCCGCGTCCACGAGCAGGGTGCGCTTCCCCTCACGCGCCGAGGTGACGGCGAGCGCGCAGGCCAGCGTGGAGGCTCCGGCCCCGCCGCGGCCGCCGATGACACCGACGGTGAGAGCGGGCCGGCCGACTCCTTCGGCCACGTCGGCGATGCGGTCGACGAGCCATTGCTCGCCGTCCGGCAGCACCAGGACGTGATCGGCTCCGATCTCGACACCTCGCCGCCAGACTCCTGGATCGTCCTGGTCCCGGCCGACCAGGACCACTCCCCTTCTCCGCAGGGCGCCCCGCACCCGCCGTGCGGCGTCGTCGCCGACCAGGACGAGAGGTGCGGCCTCCCAGCTTTCCCGGCGTTCCGGAATCCCGTGATGGACCTCGGGCCGGGCGCCCGCCGCGGCGCACAGGCGCAAGAGGTCGTCGAGGAGGTCGACGTCCTCGGTGACGATCAATGGTCCGCCCTGCCGCCCCTCGGCGGTGGGCGGCCGGTCATGAGTGATGGCTCCCGCCACGGTGTCCAGCCCCCTTCGCTGCTTCCTGCGCGGGGCCCTCCGGGGCCCCGTGATTCCCGCTCGCGTGAAGAACCGGCAAGCGGCCTCCATATGAACGGCCGATACGAACCGGCCAAACGCGTCCGACAAACGGAACCCGGCCATGAACTGGCCGCGATCGGAGCGCGTGAGAATCACGGTGCAGCGATCCTGGAAATCGTGTGGATCTTGGTCGAAATCTGTGGACAACCCCGCGGCTGTGAATATCGCCTTCACGCATACCGGTGAACGCTCAACGGCTTCCGCAGAGCACTCCCGCGGCTACACACAGTGACGGATCATGGGCGCACGAAAAAGCGGCCCGAACGATGCCGTGAAGGCCTCGGGGCCGCGCAGAAGTGGAGAAAACCCATCCGGACATGCGACGACCCCCGCCGGGGGGGAGAGCGGGGGTCGTCCCCACGGCCGACTCGGGGGGGGAGGAGTCGGACCGGGTTAGCACGGTCGCGAACGATCCGTGACTTCCATGGTGTACCCGAGAGCCTTCTCAGGCAAACCCACGCGCCTCACCTTACGCCGAATGGTGGGCCCTATGCTCAACCTCGTGGAAAACCACTCCTTGCCTCGTACAGCGGCCTTCTTCGACCTGGACAAGACGGTCATTGCGAAGTCGAGCACGCTCACCTTCAGCAAGTCGTTCTACCAAGGCGGACTGATCAACCGCAGGGCCGCCTTGCGTACCGCATACATCCAGTTCGTGTTCCTGGCGGGCGGCGCCGACCACGACCAGATGGAGCGGATGCGCAAGTACCTGTCCTCGATGTGCCGCGGCTGGAACGTCCAGCAGGTCAAGGAGATCGTCGCCGAGACGCTGCACGACCTGATCGACCCGATCATCTACGACGAGGCCGCGTCGCTCATCGAGCAGCACCACAAGGCCGGCCGCGACGTCGTGATCGTCTCCACGTCCGGCGCCGAGGTCGTCGAGCCGATCGGCGACCTGCTCGGCGCCGACCGCGTCGTGGCGACCCGCATGGTCGTCGGCGAGGACGGCTGCTTCACCGGAGAGGTGGAGTACTACGCGTACGGGCCGACGAAGGCCGAGGCGATCAAGGAACTGGCCGCGTCCGAGGGGTACGACCTGGCCCGCTGTTACGCCTACAGCGACTCGGCGACCGATCTGCCGATGCTGGAGTCCGTCGGGCACCCGCACGCGGTGAACCCGGACCGCGCGCTGCGCCGCGAGGCCGTCGCCCGGTCCTGGCCGATCCTGGACTTCCACCGCCCGGTCCGGCTCAAGCAGCGACTGCCCGCCCTGTCCGTACCCCCTCGCCCCGCCCTCGTCGCCGCGGCCGCCATAGGAGCGGCAGCCGCCACGGCCGGGCTCGTCTGGTACGCCAGCCGCCGTCGCGCGGCGGCGGTATGAGCCGCCACGCGCGCGATGACCGATGTGATTCGCCACGCGCGCGCGGCGAATCACATGAAGTCCATTTCTCACCCTTTTGAACCTAAAAGTAAAGAAGTGTGGTGAGGGGTTTCCCTTCCTCCGGACCTGGAGTACAAAGGGTTTAACGGCCCGCGAGACCAAGGACATCCGAGAGGATCACCTTCAAACGCAATAAGGCCCCACGGACCGAGCATGGACATCGAGCACCCACGCGACGTCGACCCGTCGATTACGGGCCAGCCGCACCAGGTGACGGGCAGAAGATCCCGACCTGATGGGCAACATCTCGAGGACGCTTGGTACCCCGGTGAACATGCCAGCGGCGGTACGAGAACTCGTACCGCCGCAACCCTTTTCCGGGCGTTCCGCCTCCGCTACGCGGCGCCGCGCTGCAGCGCCTCACAGACCGCGGCGGACTCCCTGGCGCCCAGCTCGACGGCCCGGCCGCAGTGCGCGATCCAGGCGGCCATCCCGTCCGGGGTGCCGGAGACGTAGCCGTCCAGCGCGGCGAGATAGGCCGCACGGCCCAGTTCGGCGTGACCGACCTCCGCCGGGCAGATGGACTTCGGGTCGAGACCGCTGCCGATCAGGACGATGCGCTCGGCGGCACGCGCGACCAGCCCGTTGTGGGACGCGAAGGGGCGCAGGGCGATCAGCTCGCCGTGCACGACGGCGGCCGTGACGAGCGCCGGGGCCGAACCGCCCGCGATGATCAGCTGGGACAGGCCTTCGAGGCGGCCGGCGACCTCGTCCGCGTCCGGCAGCGGCAGTTCCACCAGCGGCTCGTCGGCCGTCTCGCCGCCCCGCCTCGGCCGGCCCACCGCGTCGCCGCGATCGGCCGCCGCCACCAGGTGGAGCCTCGCCAGCACCCGCAGGGGCGACTGACGCCAGATGGACAGCAGCTGGCCCGCCTCGGCGGTCAGCCGCAGGGCGGCGCCGACCGTGCGGTCCTCGTCCCCCGCGCTGAAGTCCGTACGCCGGCGGACCTCTTCGAGGGCCCAGTCGGCACCGGACAGCGCCGCGGAACCACGGGCCCCGCGCAGCGCCGCCTCGGACGTGATCTCGTTGCTGCGCCGCCGCATGATCCGGTGTCCGTAGACCCGGTCCACGGCCTTGCGCACGGACTCCACGGAATCGGCCACCCCGGGGAGTGAACCGAGGGCCGCGAGCGGATCGGCGGCCGCACCTGTCGTACTCATGAGTACGACATTACGCACCCCGGGCACACGCCCCACGAAGGAGTGGTCTTCTTCACGCGGCGCGGGCACGTGGAGCGACGATCGCACTACCCTTGGTGAACATGAAAATTGCTTTCGTCGGGAAGGGCGGCAGCGGCAAGACCACCTTGTCCTCGCTCTTCATCCGCCACCTCGCCGCCTCGGGGGCGCCCGTCGTCGCCGTCGACGCCGACATCAACCAGCATCTGGGGGCCGCGCTCGGGCTCGAGGAGACGGAGGCAGCGGCGCTCCCGTCCATGGGCGAGCGGCTGCCGCTCATCAAGGACTATCTGCGCGGCTCCAACCCGCGGATCGCGTCCGCGGAGACGATGATCAAGACGACCCCGCCCGGGGAAGGCTCCCGACTGCTGCGGGTCGACGAGACCAATCCGGTGTACGACGCCTGCGCCCGGCCGGTGGAACTCGACGGCGGCGTCGTCCGTTTGATGGTCACCGGCCCGTTCACCGAGGCCGATGTGGGGGTGGCTTGCTACCACTCCAAGACCGGTGCTGTGGAGCTCTGCCTGAACCATCTCGTCGACGGCCGGAGCGAGTACGTCGTCGTCGACATGACGGCGGGCTCCGATTCCTTCGCGTCCGGCTTGTTCACCCGCTTCGACATCACCTTCCTCGTCGCCGAACCGACCCGGAAGGGAGTCTCCGTCTATCGCCAGTACAAGGAGTACGCACGCGACTTCGGCATCACCCTGAAGGTCGTCGGCAACAAGGTGCAGAACGAGGACGACATCGACTTCCTCCGCGCGGAGGTCGGTGACGACCTGTTGGTCACGGTCGGGCACTCGGACTGGGTCCGCGCCATGGAGAAGGGCCGACCGCCCCGGTTCGACACCCTGGAGGAGGCCAACCGGCGCTCTCTGCACGCCTTGCGGAGCGCCGCCGACGCCACGTACGAGCTGCGCGACTGGGAGCGGTACACGCGCCAGATGGTGCAGTTCCACCTGAAGAACGCCACAGGCTGGGGCAACGCCAAGACCGGGACGGATCTCGCCGGACAGGTCGACCCCGGTTTCGTACTCGGCGAGAGCCCGATGGCCACCGCCTGACGGCCACCGAGCCGAGCGGCAGCGGCACTTCGATCCGGGCGACGAACGGTCCGGCCGACGCCGGCAGCCCGAACGGCCGGACCGCCCGGGGTGCCGCTACGGCTTGACCGCCGGCGCCCCGGGAACGCCCTTCGGGGCCGGGGCGGGGCGGCGGCCGGCGAGGAAGGACGCCCAGCCCTGCTTCGGGGCCGCTCCGACCTCGAGACCGCGGAGCCTGGCGAGGGTGGCCGGGTCCTGGGCATCCAGCCAGTCGGCCAGCTGCCGGAACGAGACACAGCGCACCTCGGCCCTGGTGCAGACACGCTCCACGACCTGGTCGACGGCACGCATGTAGGTGCCGCCGTTCCAGGACTCGAAATGGTTGCCGATGATCAGCGGTGCCCGGTTGCCGCCGTAGGCGCGGTCGAAGCCCTTCAGCAGCCCGTCACGCATCTGATCGCCCCAGAGGCGCCGCTTCGCCGGGTCGCCCTGGGTCTGCGTACCCGACTGGTCGACCATGAAGTTGTAGTCCATGGTCAGCTGCTCGTGGGAGTGTCCGGGGAAGGGAACGAGCTGCATCGACAGGTCCCACAGCCCCTCCTTCCTCCCCGGCCAGACCTGCTCGCCGACCCCGCTGGTGTCGTACCGGAAGCCCAGGTCACGGGCCGCCTTCATGAAGTTCTCCCGCCCCTCAAGGCAGGGAGTGCGGGCGCCGACGAGTTCCCTGTCGTAGTCGAAGGGCAGCGACGGCGTGTCCTTCAGGCCCGCGTTCGTCCTCCAGGACTTCACGAACGACTTCGCCTGGGCGATCTCGCTCTTCCAGTCCGCGACCGACCACTGGCCGACCCCGCCCTCCGCGCCGCAGAAGTGGCCGTTGAAATGCGTGCCGATCTCGTCGCCCTCCAGCCACGCGCCACGCAGCTGCTCCACGGTGTCCCTGATGCCCCGCTCGTCGTTGAAGCCGATCTCCGAGCTGCCGGGCGAGTGCTGCGGCGGGCGATACAGGTCACGCTTGCTCTCCGGCAGCAGGTACACGCCACTCAGGAAGTACGTCATCGTCGCCTTGTTGGCCCGGGACAGCTTCCGGAAGTGGGAGAAGAGCTTCTGGCCGTCCTCGCCCGCTCCGTCCCAGGAGAAGACCACGAACTGCGGTGGCCTCTGGCCCGGCTTCAGCCGTTCGGGCCGGGGCAGACGCGGCTGCGCCCCCGTGAACGAGGTGGAACCGTCGCCGATCAGGCGGACCGCGGCCTTGGGCGCCGGGATCCCCACCGGCCCCTTCGTGCCGCGCGCGCCCTGCCGGGGAGCCGCCCCGCCGTCCGCCCCGCCGTCCGCGCAGCCGGCGAGCGCCGTGGCGCAGGCCGCGGCGATCGCCATTCCCGCGGCGATCCTCTGGGTGGCGGCCATGTTCCGCCCTCCTTCTCCTCGGTCGGGCAGTGCCGGTCAGGACGCCTGCGCGATGCGCGGCGATGCGCGGCTGCGCAGCGACGGAGCCAGCAAGGTTTCACGGGACCGAGAAGAAATAAGTACGACAAGCCGACTAAAAGCCCACTTCACCCTACGGAGTGAATTGATGACCCATTTGCCCCTATTTTCGACATCAAGCCTTTACTCTGCATTACGATCCGTTTACCGAGCGTTGAAAGTCCCGCCGCTGCACGCCGTGACCCACGGCCGCGACCCGCCCCCCGCCGCCACGGACGGGGGATCACCTGTTCCGCGACCGCGCTGCCCCGGAGGAGACGGGAACCATGTCTGCCTGCGTCCCCACCCGCGCCACCGACCCGACTCGGCCCGCGCAGCTAAACCAGCCCCACAACCCCCCGCCGACCCCGCCCCGACGCTTCCGCGTGGCGGGCGCCGACCTGTCCGCCTCGATCGCGGTCTTCCTGATCGCTCTCCCCCTGTCCCTCGGCATCGCCCTCGCCACCGGCGCGCCGCTCCAGGCCGGCCTCGTCGCCGCCGCCGCCGGCGGACTGGTGGCGGGGCGGCTCGGCGGCTCACCGCTCCAGGTGAGCGGGCCCGCGGCCGGGCTCACCCTCGTCACGGCCGAACTCATCCACCGCTACGGCTGGCGCGCGACCTGCGCCATCACCGTGCTGGCCGGACTCGCCCAACTCGGCCTCGGCTGCCTGCGCGTGGCCCGAACGGCCCTGGCCGTCAGCCCCGCCATCGTGCACGGCATGCTCGCCGGCATCGGGGTGACCATCGCCGTCGCCCAGCTGCACATCGTGCTGGGGGGCATCCCGCAGAGCTCCGTCCTGGACAACCTCGTCGCACTGCCGGACCAGGTGGCCCGCATGCACGCGGCGGCGATGTCGATGAGCGTTCTGACACTGGTCCTGCTGCTCGCCTGGCCACGCCTGCCCGGAAGAGCCGGGCGGCTCCTGCGCAAGGTCCCCGCCGCGCTGGTCGCCGTCGCCGGAGCCACCCTGACCGCCTCGCTCGCGGGACTCACCCTGCCGAGGGTCGAACTGCCGTCGTGGAGCAGCCACGCGCTGGCCGGACTGCCCGAGGGACCGGTGCTCGGCGTCGCCGCCGCCGTCCTCACCGTGACGCTGGTGTGCAGCGTGCAGTCGCTGCTCGGGGCCGTCGCCGTGGACAAGCTGGTGAGCGGCCGTCCGGAACTCCAGGGCCGTGTGGGCCGTTCCCGCCTCGACCGGGAACTGCTCGGGCAGGGCGCCGCCAACGTCGTCTCCGGCGCACTCGGCGGACTGCCGGTCGCCGGGGTCGCCGTACGAAGTTCCGCGAATGTCCGAGCAGGTGCCGTCAGCCGGAACTCCACGATCCTGCACGGCGTTTTCGTAGTGATCGCCGCGCTGCTGATGGTCCCGATCCTGGAGCTGATCCCCCTCGCATCGCTCGCCGCCCTGGTGATGGCCGTCGGCATCCAGATGGTGTCCCTGCATCACATCCGCACGGTCACCCGTCACCGCGAAATGCTGGTGTACGTCGTCACCACGCTCGGCGTCGTGTTCATCGGAGTTCTCGAAGGCGTGGCCCTGGGGGTCTCCGTGGCCGTCGGTGTCGCCCTGCACCGCCTCAGCCGCACCCGCATCACGCACGAAGAGAAGGAGGGAGTCCATCACGTCCATGTACGAGGCCAGTTGACGTTCCTCGCGGTGCCCCGGCTCAGCCGCACCCTGCATCTCGTGCCCCGCGGGACTGACGTCGTCGTGCAGTTGGACGGCTCGTTCATGGACCACGCCGCATACGAGTCGCTCCAGGACTGGCAGAGCGTCCACGTCGCCCAGGGCGGCACGGTCGATCTCGGCGGAAGAAAGGGAACACGGATCGCCGAGCCCGTGCACTCCGAACACTGCCGCTGCCGGCCCTGGACGCCTTGGCGGAACCACCAGTGCGACACCGCCGCGGAACCGGGCCCCTGGCTCTCGGACGCGTCGGACGCGTCGGACGCGTCGAACGAACCCTCGCACGCACCCTCACACGCGCCTTCGGACCGACAGGAGGAAGCCATCGAAGCCAGACCGAGTGGACATCAACTGGTGCGCGGGATCAGCGCGTTCCAGCGCAACACCGCACCGCTGGTGCGCGAGGAGCTGGCCCGGCTGGCCCGGGAAGGGCAACGGCCGTCCCAGCTGTTCCTGACCTGTGCCGACTCCCGGCTCGTCACCTCGATGATCACCTCCAGTGGTCCGGGTGATCTCTTCGTCGTACGGAACGTCGGCAACCTGGTGCCGTTGCCGGGCAAGGAGAGCGGGGACGACTCGGTGGCGGCCGCCATCGAGTACGCGGTGGACGTACTGAAGGTGCGGTCCATCACCGTGTGCGGGCACTCTGGGTGTGGGGCCATGCAGGCGCTGCTGGCGTCGGAGCCCGGAGGGGCGCTCACGCCGCTCAAGCGGTGGCTGCGGCACGGGCAGCCGAGCCTGGACCGGATGGCCGACGACGACAGACCGTGGGCGGAGATCGCCGGACGCGCGCCGGCGGACGCGGTGGAGCAGCTCTGCCTGACCAACGTGGTGCAGCAACTGGAGCACCTGCGGGCGCATGAGTCCGTGGCGCGGGCCCTGCGGGAGGGCGTGCTCGAACTGCAAGGGATGTACTTCCACGTCGGGGAGGCGCAGGCGTACCTGCTGGCCGAGACCGACGGGAGCGAACTGTTCGACCACGTGGGCCTGTTCGACCCCGCGGACGCGGCGGAGGAACTGCGGCATCCCGTGTGACCAGGCGGCGGTGCGCGGTCCTGGTCGGCGGGGCCGCGCACCGCGTACGACGTCCGATGCCGAGGCTTCTGCTGCCGAGGCTTCGCCCCCTGTCCCAGCAACGGCCGCGATCCCGGCCCCGATCGCCATCCCGGCCCCGGTCACGATCCCGACCCCAGTCCCACTCCCATTCCCGGTCTCGTCCCGACCCCAGCCCCACTCCCGACCCCAGCCCCGATCCCAGTCCCACTCCAGGTCTCAGTCCCGATCCCGGCAGGGGTCCGGACCACGCCCCACGCCCACGCCCCACGCCTCCGCCCTCCCACCCCTACCCCGACCCCGATCGCGGGTCCGCGCGGGTGAACCCTGCGGTCGGTGCGTACGTGCCACATGGGGGCGGCCTCGTACGCGGGCAGGTGGTCCCGCGCAGGGTGGAAAAGCCGTGCCGCGGGGTACGGACAAGCCGCGTGGGACGCGCGCGGGACGCGGACGCCCCAGGCATAGGTCTAAACCAATTTCGGGTCGGGCCTTGTCACCGGGGCCCCGGGTCTGATGAGCTGTGGCCTGGGACACAACGGACACCCTGGGAAAGGGAGATGTCGTGAGCAACGAAAGCCTGGCCAACCTGCTGAAGGAAGAGCGCAGGTTCGCGCCGCCCGCCGACCTGGCGGCGAACGCCAATGTCACCGCGGAGGCGTATGAGCAGGCCAAGGCTGACAGGCTCGGCTTCTGGGCCGAGCAGGCCCGTCGGCTGACCTGGGCCACCGAGCCGACCGAGACACTGGACTGGTCGAATCCGCCGTTCGCGAAGTGGTTCGCCGACGGAAAGCTGAACGTCGCGTACAACTGCGTGGACCGGCACGTCGAGGCCGGGAACGGCGACCGCGTCGCCATCCACTTCGAGGGTGAGCCGGGCGACAGCCGGGCCATCACCTACGCCGAGCTCAAGGACGAGGTGTCGAAGGCCGCCAACGCCCTCACCGAGCTCGGTGTCGGCAAGGGCGACCGGGTCGCCGTCTATCTGCCGATGATCCCCGAGGCCGTCGTCGCGATGCTGGCCTGTGCCCGTATCGGCGCCGCGCACTCGGTCGTCTTCGGCGGGTTCTCCGCGGACGCGATCGCCACCCGTATCCAGGACGCCGACGCCAAGCTGGTCATCACCGCCGACGGCGGTTACCGGCGCGGGAAGCCGTCCGCGCTCAAGCCCGCCGTCGACGACGCGGTGAGCCGGGTCGACGGTGTCGACAAGGTGCTGGTGGTCCGCCGTACCGGGCA
Source organism: Streptomyces sp. NPDC127038 (assembly GCF_042725875.1). Classification (NCBI taxonomy): domain Bacteria; kingdom Bacillati; phylum Actinomycetota; class Actinomycetes; order Kitasatosporales; family Streptomycetaceae; genus Streptomyces; species Streptomyces sp. NPDC127038. The sequence goes on from NZ_JBHXDQ010000038.1 coordinate 78,268, forward strand.
GGACGTCGCCTGGACCGAGGGCCGCGATGTGTGGTGGCACGAGATCGTCGGACGGCAGTCGGACGAGCACGCGCCGGAGGCGTTCGACGCCGAGCACCCGCTGTTCATCCTCTACACCTCCGGGACCACCGGGAAGCCGAAGGGCATCCTGCACACCTCGGGCGGCTACCTCACGCAGGCCTCGTACACCCACCACGCGGTCTTCGACCTCAAGCCGGAGACGGACGTGTACTGGTGCACGGCCGACATCGGCTGGGTCACCGGGCACTCGTACATCACGTACGGGCCGCTCTCGAACGGCGCGACGCAGGTCATGTACGAGGGGACCCCGGACACGCCCCACCAGGGCCGGTTCTGGGAGATCGTGCAGAAGTACGGGGTGACGATCCTTTACACGGCGCCCACGGCGATCCGTACGTTCATGAAGTGGGGCGACGACATCCCCGCGAAGTTCGACCTCACCTCGCTGCGGGTGCTCGGGTCGGTCGGCGAGCCGATCAACCCCGAGGCGTGGATCTGGTACCGGAAGCACATCGGCGGGGACCGTACGCCGATCGTCGACACCTGGTGGCAGACCGAGACCGGCGCGATGATGATCTCGCCGCTCCCCGGGGTCACCGAGACGAAGCCTGGCTCGGCCCAGCGGGCGCTGCCCGGTATCTCGGCCACCGTGGTCGACGACGACGCGAACGAGGTGCCCGACGGCGGTGGCGGCTACCTGGTGCTCACCGAGCCGTGGCCGTCGATGCTCCGCACGATCTGGGGTGACGACCAGCGGTTCCTGGACACGTACTGGTCCCGCTTCGAGGGCAAGTACTTCGCCGGGGACGGTGCCAAGAAGGACGACGACGGTGATGTCTGGCTGCTCGGGCGCGTCGACGACGTGATGCTCGTGTCCGGGCACAACATCTCGACGACCGAGGTCGAGTCGGCGCTCGTCTCCCACCCCGCGGTCGCCGAGGCGGCGGTCGTGGGCGCGGCGGACGAGACCACGGGGCAGGCGATCGTCGCCTTCGTCATCCTGCGCGGGACGGCTTCCGCCGAGGACGAGGGACTGGTGGCGGAGCTGCGCAACCACGTCGGCACCACGCTCGGTCCCATCGCCAAGCCCAAGCGGGTCCTGCCGGTGGCCGAGCTGCCGAAGACCCGTTCCGGGAAGATCATGCGCCGTCTGCTGCGTGACGTGGCCGAGAACCGGGAGCTCGGTGACGTCACCACGCTGACCGACTCCACGGTGATGGACCTGATCCAGGCGAAGCTGCCGGCAGCGCCCAGCGAGGACTGAGGCGGGCCCACCCCGCCGGCCCGGCCCTGAGGGGCGTGGGAGCACACCCACCGTGCTCCCGCGCCCCTCACGCCATGCTCCCGGCCCCTCACACGCGCCCGCACCTCTCGCGCGCCCCGCACCGCTCACGCACGCCCGCGCATCCCCCATGTGCCCGCGCCCCTCACGCACCCGCACTGCTCGGCACACGCGCCCGCGCCCCTCGCGCACATCCGCACACCGTCCCCCGCGCCCGCCACCGCCCGCCCCATCGGCCCGCCCGCCCCATCGGCCCGGCTGCCCCATTACCCGGCTACCCGGCTACCCGGTCGCCGCATTGCCCCGTCGGCCCCTCGGCCTCTCGACCCATTGCCCCGTCGGCCCAATCGGGCGGGCCCCGCCGCCGGTTCGGTCGTACGGTGAAGATCCCCCATCGAACCGGCCGCATCGTGGATAAGGTAAGCAAAGCGTCAAAGACGCGACAGGATCGTTCATGGTGTGCCGGGAAGTCTGGTCGGCGAGTACTCCGCCCTGCCTGCCCGACCGGAGGTCCTCACCGTGGCCACGCCCCCCAGCAACCGCAGCAGCACCACACCGCGCAAGTTCCTGGGCCTGTTGTCCCTGCCCGAGCGGAACTTCGTGGCGGACGCGCTGCGCACCGAGACCGTGGGCGGAGTCCTGCTGCTCATCGCGGCGGTCGCGGCACTGATCTGGGCGAACACCCTGCCGCACGGTTATGAGGCCGTCTCGCACCACCACTTCGGACCGGCCGCTCTCGGGCTCGACCTGTCCGTGGAGCACTGGGCTGCCGACGGACTGCTCGCCATCTTCTTCTTCGTGGCCGGCATCGAGCTGAAGCGCGAACTGGTGGCCGGGGACCTGCGGGACCCGAAGGCCGCGGTGCTGCCCGTGGCGGCGGCGGTCTGCGGCATGGCCGTTCCCGCGATCGTCTACGTCCTGACCAACGCGCTCGGCGACGGCTCGCTGCAGGGCTGGGCCGTCCCCACGGCCACCGACATCGCCTTCGCGCTCGCCGTGCTCGCCGTCATCGGGACGTCGCTGCCGTCCGCGCTGCGCGCCTTCCTGCTCACTCTCGCCGTCGTCGACGACCTGTTCGCGATCCTGATCATCGCGGTCTTCTTCACCGACTCCATCAACTTCGCGGCGCTGGGCGGGGCCGTCGCGGGCCTCGTCGTCTTCTGGCTGCTGCTGCGCTGGGGCGTCCACGGCTGGTACGTGTACGTCCCTCTCGCGCTGGTGATCTGGGCCCTGATGTACAACAGCGGCATCCACGCCACCATCGCCGGTGTCGCCATGGGCCTGATGCTGCGCTGCCATCCGCTCGAGGGCGAGGAGCACTCCCCCGGCGAGCACATCGAGCATCTGGTGCGCCCGGTGTCGGCGGGCATCGCCGTGCCGCTGTTCGCCCTGTTCAGCGCCGGGGTCGTGATCTCCGGCGGGGCGATCCACGACGTCTTCACCCGGCCCGAGACGCTCGGGGTGCTGCTCGGGCTCGTCGTCGGCAAGGCGGTCGGCATCTTCGGCGGTACGTGGCTGACGGCCCGCTTCACCAGGGCCTCGCTCAGCGACGACCTGGAGTGGGCCGACGTAGCCGCCGTCGCCACCCTCGCCGGCATCGGCTTCACCGTCTCGCTGCTCATCGGCGAACTCGCCTTCGAGGGCAGTCCGAGCCTGACCGACGAGACCAAGGCCGCCGTGCTGATCGGCTCGTTCATCGCGGCCGTGCTCGCCACGGTCCTGCTGAAGATACGCAACTCCAAGTACCGCGCGCTGTGCGAGGCGGAGGAACGCGACGACGACCTCGACGGCATCCCCGACATCTACGAGCGGGACAAGCCCGCGTACCACCTGCGGATGGCCGCGATCTACGAGCGGAAGGCCGCGGAGCACCGCAGGATTGCCCAAGTGGCGGGTGGGGCAAGCGAGCGTGACGACGGTCCGGCATGATCTGACAGGACCGTACAAACACATGCAGAAGAGGGAGATCGCGATGAGCGCACCCGACGGGACCCCGGTCGGCGCCGAACGCAGCATCGGCCAGCTGGTCGCCGCGGCGACGACCGAGATGTCCGCCCTGGTGCACGACGAGATCGCGCTGGCGAAGGCTCAGCTCAAGCAGGACGTCAAGCGCGGCGCGGTCAGCGGCGGCGCGTTCTCGGCGGCCGGCGCCATCCTGATCTTCTCCCTGCCGATGCTCAGCTTCGCCCTCACCTACGGGATCCGGACCTGGAGCCACTGGAATCTCGCGATCTGCTTCCTGCTGTCGTTCGCGGCGAACGTGCTGGTCGCGGCCGTGCTCTCGCTGATCGGCGTGATCTTCGCGAAGAAGGCCAAGAAGAGCCAGGGCCCGCAGAAGGTGGCCGCGTCCATGAAGGAGACGGCAGGCGTCCTGCAGAACGCCAAGCCGCACCCCCGGCCCGAACCGGTCGAGGACGCCGTCAAGGCTGTGGCACGCTCATCCTCATGACGGACCCCGCCACACCATCGGCGCAACCCACCTCGGTCGTACGGATCGACCTCCCCGGCGGCCGGAAGGTCACGCACCGGGACGTGGCCGCCAACGGCGCGCGCTTCCACATCGCCGAGCTCGGCGACGGACCGCTCGTCCTGCTGCTGCACGGCTTCCCGCAGTTCTGGTGGGCCTGGCGCCACCAGCTCGTGGCACTCGCCGACGCCGGGTTCCGGGCCGTCGCCATGGACCTGCGGGGCGTCGGCGGCAGCGACCGCACCCCGCGCGGCTACGACCCCGCCAACCTCGCGCTCGACATCACCGGGGTCGTGCGCTCCCTCGGCGAGCCCGACGCGGCGCTGGTCGGACACGACCTCGGCGGCTATCTGGCGTGGACGGCGGCGGCCATGCGGCCCAAGCTCGTCCGCCGGCTCGCCGTGTCGTCCATGCCGCATCCGCGACGCTGGCGTTCCGCGATGCTCTCCGACGTCCGACAGACGACGGCGGGCTCCTACATCTGGGGCTTCCAGCGCCCCTGGATCCCCGAGCGGCAACTCCTCGCCGACGACGCCGCCCTGGTGGGCCGTCTGGTGCGCGACTGGTCGGGCCCGCGGCAGCCGGACGAGGACACCCTGGAGACGTACCGCCGGGCCATGAGCATCCCGTCCACCGCGCACTGCTCCATCGAGCCGTACCGGTGGATGGTGCGGTCCATGGCGCGACCGGACGGCATCCAGTTCAACCGGCGGATGAAGCGGCCGGTGCGGGTGCCGACCCTGCATCTGCACGGCTCACTCGATCCGGTGATGCGGACGCGGAGCGCGGCGGGTTCCGGGGAGTACGTCGAAGCTCCGTACCGCTGGCGGCTGTTCGACGGGCTCGGACACTTCCCCCACGAAGAGGATCCGGTCACCTTCTCCACCGAACTGATCAACTGGCTGAAGGATCCCGAACCCGATCGGTGACACCTCGGTCACCCTCGCGCGACCACTCGAAAGCGCCAGGTGTCCCCTCCGCGGCGCGGACCGTGAACAGGTGTCCTACGAACGGCCACTTGCCCGGCGCATAGGCCAATTGAAGGGCCGGGGCGAGGTTATGGACCTTGGGGCAGGGGCAGACGTCGGGGTATGGGCTGGACGCACGACTACAGTGACGCAGCACGCAATCGCCGCTCGGCCACGGGTCTGAGCTCTCGTCAGGGGGGTGCCCCCCAATGGGCGGGCAGGGATCCGCGTGTAGGGATTCCGCACATTCTGCGGCGCCGGGCCCGCTGGGTCTCCGTGCGGCTGCGCCATCCACGCGGCTGAGTCCCGGTCCACACACCGAGGCCGAGCTCCACCCGTACCGCCTGCAACGCAGGGCCGTCCTCCGCTCCGCACCGGCGGGCGCGGTCAGAGTGCGCAGCTGTCGCTGTCCACCTGCTGGTCGGCCGTACGCCCCTTGGCGATGTCCTGCCGGACCTCGTCCGCGGTGAGCGCGTAGCCGGTCTCGGCGTCGTCGAGCGACTTGGCGAAGACGACTCCGTACACCTTGCCCTCGGGTGTCAGCAGCGGTCCGCCCGAGTTGCCCTGACGGACCGTCGCGTACAGCGAGTAGACGTCGCGGCGCACCGTCTTGCGGTGGTAGATGTCGGGGCCGTTGGCCGTGATGCGGCCACGCACGCGCGCGGGCTGGACGTTGTACGAGCCGTTCTGCGGGAACCCGGCGACGATGGCGCTGTCGCCGCTGCTCGCGTCAGGGGCGCTGAACCGCAGCGCGGGCGCCTTCAGGTTCGGCACGTCGAGTACGGCGATGTCGCGCTCCCAGTCGTAGAGGACGACCGTGGCGTCGTACTTCTTGCCGCGGCCGCCTATCTGGACGGTGGGCTGGTCGACGCCGCCGACGACGTGCGCGTTGGTCATCACACGGCGGTCGCTGAAGACGAAACCGGTGCCTTCGAGGACCTTGCCGCAGCTCTGGGCCGTGCCCATGACCTTGACGATGGAGTTCTGGGAGCGGGTGGCGACGGGGCTGGCGGCGAGCTGGGGGTCGGGCGGCTGGACCTCGGTGATGGGCTCGTTGGCGAACGGGCTGAAGACCTGCGGGAAGCCGTTCTGCGCCAGGACCGAGGAGAAGTCGGCGAACCAGGTGTTGGCCTGGGTCGGCAGCGCGCGCGAAACCCCCAGCAGCACCTTGGAGTTGCGGACCTCCTTGCCGAGCGTCGGCAGCGTGGTGCCGGCGAGGGCGGAGCCGATCAGCCAGGCGACGAGCAGCATCGCCACGACGTTCACCAGGGCGCCGCCTGTCGCGTCCAGGGCTCTGGCCGGTGACCAGGTGATGTACCGGCGGAGCTTGTTGCCGAGGTGGGTGGTGAGCGCCTGGCCCACGGAGGCACAGACGATCACGACGACCACGGCGACGACGGCCGCGGTCGTGCTCACCTTGCTGTCGTCCGTCGTCCAGCTCCAGATGACCGGAAGAAGGTAGACGGCGACGAGGCCGCCGCCCAGGAATCCGATCACCGACAGGATGCCGACGACGAAGCCCTGGCGGTAGCCCACGATCGCGAACCACACGGCGGCGACCAGCAACAGGATGTCCAGCACATTCACGAAGGTCACCTTGTCACGCGCGCCAGTCGAGTGGGACCTGCTTCTCGCGGTCCCACGGCCGCTCCCAGCCCGCGAAGTGCAGGATCTTGTCGATCACGCCGGCGGTGAAACCCCAGACGAGGGCCGATTCGACCAGAAATGCCGGACCTCGGAAACCGCTGGGGTGCACGGTGGTCGCGCGGTTGGCCGGGTCCGTGAGATCCACCACGGGGACGGTGAAGACCCGGGCCGTCTCGCCCGGGTCGACGACGCCGACCGGGGTCGGGCGGCGCCACCAGCCGAGGACCGGGGTGACCACGAAACGGCTGACCGGGATGTAGAGCTTCGGCAGCACGCCGAAGAGCTGGACGCCGTCCGGGTCGAGGCCGGTCTCCTCCTCGGCCTCGCGCAGGGCGGCGTTCAGCGGCCCGTCGGTCGCCGGGTCGCCGTCCTCGGGGTCGAGGGCGCCGCCGGGGAAGGACGGCTGTCCGGCGTGGGACCTGAGGGTCCCCGCCCGTTCCATGAGCAGCAGCTCGGGGCCGCGCGGGCCCTCGCCGAAGAGGATGAGCACCGCGGACTGGCGGCCCGTGCCGTTGGCCGGCGGCAGGAAGCGGCTCAGCTGGAGCGGTTCCACGGTCTCGGCGACCTGGGCGACCGGGCCCAGCCAGCTCGGCAGTCCGTCCTTGCTGAGCACCGGACCGCCCTGCGTGTTGCTCGCGTCCTGTGTGTTGCCTGCGTGCTTCATCGCCACCCCCGTTCTGCTGTTCCCAACGCCCGCCGGGGCCGTGTTCGTTCCGTCATCCGGCACCCAACGGGGGCGCGGGCCTGCCGCCCGCGTCCAGATAGGCCTGCGGGGGGTTGAGCCGCTGTCCGGGGAAGCCGCCCTTCTCGTACTTCAGGAGCTTTCTCGCCTTCTCGGGGTCGGTCTCGCCCTCCCCGTACGCCGGGCAGAGCGGGGCGATGGGGCAGGCGCCGCAGGCGGGCTTGCGGGCGTGGCAGATACGGCGGCCGTGGAAGATCACGTGGTGCGACAGCATCGTCCAGTCGCTCTTCGGGAAGAGCCCGCCGACGGCCTTCTCGATCTTGTCGGGCTCGGTCTCCTCGGTCCACCTCCAGCGCCGCACGAGCCGCTGGAAATGGGTGTCGACGGTGATCCCCGGCCGCCCGAAGGCGTTCCCGAGCACGACGAAGGCGGTCTTGCGGCCCACTCCGGGCAGTTTCACGAGGTCTTCGAGCCGCCCGGGCACCTCGCCCCCGAAATCGTCCCTGAGGGCCCTGGAGAGCCCTATGACGGACTTGGTCTTGGCCCGGAAGAACCCGGTCGGGCGCAGGATCTCCTCGACCTCCTCCGGGTCGGCCGCGGCGAGGTCCTCGGGGGTCGGATACCTGGCGAACAGCGCCGGCGTCGTCTGGTTCACCCGCAGGTCCGTCGTCTGGGCCGACAGGACCGTGGCGACGACCAGCTGGAAGGGGTTCTCGAAGTCCAGCTCCGGATGGGCGTACGGGTACACCTCGGCGAGCTCGCGGTTGATACGGCGGGCCCGGCGGACCAGGGCGGTGTGCGACTCGTTCCGCGGGGGCACGGGGGCGCCGGCCGTCTTGGAGACGGATTCCCCGGCGGCCGCCTTCTTGGCGGCAGTCTTCTTGGCGACCGTTTTCGCGGGCGCAGCCTTCTCAGCGGTCCTTCCGGCGGTCGTCCCAGCCGCCTTGTCGGCAGTCTTCTTGGTCGACGTCACCTTCTTGGCGGTCTTCTTGGCCGACGTCACCTTCTTGGCGGTCTCCTTCGAGGCTGTCACCTTCTTGGCGGTCCGAGGCGCCGTCTTCTTCGCGCTCCTGCCGCCCGCCGGCGCCGATGCGGCCTTCGACTCCGCCCCGGACACGGCCTTCACCGGCGTCGGCCCCGCCGCATTTGTCGGTTCTTTGGTTCCGTCGGGGGCCTGTTCGCCCACAGCGGAATCGCGACGTACAACCACCCGCCCAGCCCCCTTGGCCTGTGCTCTCACCGGCGATTTGGACACCCGGCCAGCCTAAAGCCCGGCACCGACATCCGCCCCGGACCCTGAAGATCGGCCCCCAATTGGCCCCCTGCCGCACTCGTCGGGACGCCGGTGCGGCAGACTTGTGACTGATCACACTGTTTGGACCGTCCGGCAAGATGGGGAACACGGTCCCCTGGTACCAAGGGGGAGCACGGTCCCCTGAGCAGGTCGACAAGGAGAGAACTCGTGGACGACGTTCTGCGGCGCGCCCCGCTCTTCGCGGCGCTCGATGACGAGCAGGCCGCGGAGCTCCGCGCCTCCATGAGTGAGGTGACCCTCGCGCGCGGCGACGCCCTCTTCCACGAGGGCGACCCCGGCGACCGCCTCTACGTGGTCACCGAGGGCAAGGTGAAGCTTCACCGCACCTCCCCCGACGGGCGCGAGAACATGCTCGCCGTCCTCGGCCCCGGTGAACTGATCGGCGAACTGTCGCTGTTCGACCCGGGCCCGCGCACGGCGACCGCCACCGCGCTCACCGAGGTCAAGCTGCTCGGCCTCGGCCACGGCGACCTCCAGCCCTGGCTGAACGCGCGGCCCGAGGTGGCCGCCGCCCTGCTGCGCGCCGTCGCCCGGCGCCTGCGCAAGACCAACGACCAGATGTCCGACCTGGTCTTCTCCGACGTGCCCGGCCGTGTCGCCCGAGCCCTGCTCGACCTGTCGCGCCGCTTCGGCGTGCAGTCCGAGGAGGGCATCCACGTCGTGCACGACCTCACGCAGGAGGAGCTGGCCCAGCTGGTCGGCGCCTCCCGCGAGACCGTCAACAAGGCGCTCGCCGACTTCGCGGGCCGCGGCTGGCTCCGCCTGGAGGCCCGCGCGGTGATCCTCCTGGACGTGGAGCGGCTCGCCAAGCGCTCGCGCTGACGCCTCAGGCAGTACGACGACGGGGTCCCACCTCCTTGCGAGGTGGGGCCCCCGCGTCGTATCCCACGCCCCCAACTACCCGCGAACCCAAGAGGCCCCCCACCCGCCGGCCCGCACA
>NZ_JBHXDQ010000039.1:0-86091 GCF_042725875.1 Streptomyces sp. NPDC127038
GGGCCGGGCGGAACACACCGCCCGGCCCCCGCCGTCCTTCACCGGTCCGCTCAGAGGGTGGCGGTCGAGTCCGGGTAGTGGCCGGGCTCGCGGTGGCGCGGTGCGACCAGGCTCGACACCACCGGGGTGACCGTCCAGTCCGGGTGGTTGGGCATGCGCGGCGTCTTCGTCCCGTACAGCCAGTCGTTCAGGAAGCCGGACTGATCCTGTCCGGAGACCTCGGAGGCGACCGCGATGTAGTCGGCGGTGGTCGCCGTACGATTGCGGTGGCGGTCCAGGAACGTGCGCTCGATGCCGTGGAAGACGTCCTCGCCGACGAGCTCGCGCAGCGCGTAGAGCACCAGCACGCCGCCCAGGTAGCGCTGGTTGTCGAACAGGTTGACGGCGTTCGGCGCGGCGACGGGCCCGGAGGACTGGCGCCACTGGTCACCGCGCGCGTACGTGTCCTGCATCCGGGCTTCCATGGTGGTCAGCCCGAGCGAGTCGGCCCAGCCGCGCTCGTAGCGGTACAGCAGCCCGTAGAAGTCGGCGTGTCCCTCGTTCAGCCACAGGTCGGCCCAGTCGGCGGGACTCACGCAGTTGCCGAACCAGGAGTGGACCAGCTCGTGCATCATGTGCGAGCCGATCTTCTTCTCCTCCTGGAGCAGGAAGTTCGGCTTGTAGAGCGTCAGGGTCTGGGTCTCCAGGCCCGTGAAGTCGAACGCGTCGGGGTCGTCGGAGTTGCAGGGCAGCAGCCCGTACGTCTCGAACGGGTAGGCGCCGAGCCGCTGTTCCAGCCAGTCGAGGAGGCCGGGGGTGAGCGCGAGCGCCGGCTCCAGCGCGGCGGCGCGCGCCGTCGGGACGACGTCCCGCAGGCCCAGCCCGCCGGGCCCCTGCCGGTCCTTGACGGTGTAGTCGCCGACGGTGATCTGCACCAGTTCGGTGGCCATCGGGAAGGCCGAGCGGTACGTGTACGCGGTCCGGTCGCCGTCCAGGTGCTCCGTGCAGGTCAGCGAGCCGTTCGCGACACCGCGCAGGGTGTTCGGCACGGTGATGCGGAAGCTGAAGTCCGCCTTGTCCGTCGGGTGGTCGTTGCACGGGAAGACGGTGTGGGCGGCGTCCGGCTGCGGGCAGATCGCGAAGCCGTCGGGGGTGGGAACCCAGGCGGTGTGCGTGAGCTTCCTCGCCGGGTCCGCGCCGTACTCGACACAGACCGCGACGGCGCGGTGCTCCGGCAGGGCCCGCGCCGGGGTGATCCGCAGCTTCTCGCCCACCTGCTCGAAGGCGGCGTCGACGGCGCCGACCCGAACCGCGCGCACGTCGAGGCCGAGGGCGTCGAGCGAGAAGCGGGAGAGGTCCTGGGTCGCCCTGATCATCAGGACCGCCTTGGCGTCGACCAGGCGGGTGGTGGCGTCGTACGAGAAGTCGAGGTGGTAGGCCTCGACGCGGTAGCCGCCGTTGCCGAGGGACGGGAAGACGGAGTCGCCCAGGGTCTCCGCACCCGGGGTGCCCTGACCGGGCCCCGGGTCCAGGGGGCGCGCCGAGGCGGTGGGGGCGGCGGCGAGGGCGACGGCGGTGCCGAGCAGCGCGGCGGCCGGGGCCGTCACTCGGGTGCGATATCTCATGGTTCGCTTTCGTTCGGGCGGCGGAGGGCCGGAAGGTCCGCCGCGGCATGGGGTGCGTGATCACCCCCTGTACGCACGGCCGGACGCCCCGGTTGCGTCCGGGCGGCGGGTTCCGATTTCACTCCGGCCGACGTGTTCACATCAGGCGGGGCCGGACGGACGCCCTCGCGTCCCCCGCCGCGGCCGCCGCGGGCCGCCTCCGGCGCGGACGGCGGATTTCCACCACGCCCGGTCCGACGCGGGACGGACCCCTGTCGAGCCGGGGGCGCTCACGAGATATCTTGATGTCGAGCAATGTTGCAGACGTGGAGCGGAGCACCCGGTGACTGACTCGACCATCATTTACACGCACACTGACGAGGCCCCGGCCCTGGCGACGTATTCGTTCCTGCCGGTGGTCCAGGCGTACGCCTCGCAGGCGGGTGTCACTGTGGAGACCCGTGACATCTCGCTGGCCGGGCGCATCATCGCCCTCTTCCCGGAGTTCCTCCAGGAGGACCAGCGCATCGCGGACGCCCTGTCCGAGCTCGGTGAGCTGGCCAAGACGCCCGGCGCGAACATCATCAAGCTGCCGAACATCTCGGCGTCGATCCCCCAGCTGAAGGCGGCCGTCGCCGAGCTCCAGGCTCAGGGCTACGCCCTTCCGGACTACCCGGACGACCCGAAGTCGGACGAGGAGCGCGACATCCGCGCCCGGTACGACAAGGTCAAGGGCAGCGCCGTGAACCCGGTCCTGCGCGAGGGCAACTCCGACCGCCGCGCCCCCGCGTCGGTCAAGAACTACGCCAAGACGCACCCGCACCGCATGGGCAAGTGGTCGCCCGAGTCGAAGACGAACGTCGCCACCATGGGCGTCGACGACTTCCGCTCCACGGAGAAGTCCGCGGTGATCGCCGAGGCCGGCACGCTGCGCATCGAGCTGGTCGGCGACGACGGCTCCACCACCGTGCTGCGCGAGTCCGTACCCGTCCTCGCGGGCGAGGTCGTGGACGCGTCCGTCATGCACGTCGCGCCGCTGCGCGAGTTCCTGACCGCGCAGATCGCCCGCGCGAAGGCCGAGGACGTGCTGTTCTCGGTGCACCTCAAGGCCACGATGATGAAGGTCTCCGACCCGATCGTCTTCGGTCACGTGGTGCGCGCCTTCTTCCCGAAGACGTTCGCGCAGTACGGCGAGAAGCTCGCCGCCGCCGGTCTCACCCCGAACGACGGTCTCGGCGGCATCTTCAAGGGCCTGGAGGCCCTGCCCGAGGGTGCCGAGATCAAGGCGTCCTTCGACGCCGAGCTCGCCGAGGGCCCGGCCCTCGCGATGGTCGACTCCGACAAGGGCATCACCAACCTGCACGTGCCGTCCGACGTCATCGTCGACGCCTCGATGCCGGCCATGATCCGCACCTCCGGCCACATGTGGGGCCCGGACGGCGAGGAGGCCGACACCCTCGCGGTGCTGCCGGACTCCTCCTACTCCGGCGTCTACCAGGCCGTGATCGAGGACTGCCGCGCCCACGGCGCCTACGACCCGTCGACCATGGGCTCGGTCCCGAACGTCGGCCTCATGGCGCAGAAGGCCGAGGAGTACGGCAGCCACGACAAGACCTTCGAGATCCCGGTCACCGGCACGGTCCGCCTGGTCGACGCGGCCGGCGACGTGGTCCTGGAGCAGGCGGTCTCCGCCGGCGACATCTTCCGCGCCTGCCAGACCAAGGACGCGCCGATCAAGGACTGGGTGAAGCTCGCCGTCACCCGCGCCCGCGCCACCGGCTCCCCGGCCGTGTTCTGGCTGGACGCGACCCGCGCCCACGACGCCAACCTGATCGCCAAGGTCGAGCAGTACCTGACGGAGCACGACACCGAGGGCCTGGACATCCGCATCCTGGCCCCGGTCGAGGCCACCAAGCTGTCGGTGGAGCGCATCCGCCGCGGCGAGGACACCATCTCGGTGACCGGCAACGTGCTGCGTGACTACCTGACCGACCTGTTCCCGATCCTGGAGCTGGGCACCAGCGCCAAGATGCTGTCGGTCGTCCCGCTGATGGCGGGCGGCGGCCTGTTCGAGACGGGCGCCGGCGGTTCCGCGCCGAAGCACGTCCAGCAGCTCGTCAAGGAGGACTACCTGCGCTGGGACTCGCTCGGTGAGTTCTTCGCGCTCGTGCCGTCCCTGGAGCAGTTCGCGAAGACCACCGGCAACGCCCGCGCCCAGGTCCTCGCCGACACCCTCGACCGCGCCACGGCGACCTTCCTCGAGGAGGACAAGTCGCCGACCCGTCGCGTCGGCGGCATCGACAACCGCGGCAGCCACTTCTACCTGTCCCTGTACTGGGCGCAGGAGCTGGCCCGTCAGACCGACGACGCGGAGCTCGCCAAGGCGTTCGCCCAGCTCGCCGAGACGCTCGCCGCGCAGGAGGAGACGATCGTCGGCGAACTGAACGCGGTCCAGGGCAACGCGGCCGACATCGGCGGCTACTACCAGCCCGACCCCGCCAAGGCCGCGAAGATCATGCGTCCGTCCGCCACCTGGAACGAGACGCTGGCGAACCTCGCCTGATCCACCGCACCACCCACGCACCACCTCGCGGAGCCGACTCCGCACCCGCCGCCCCGGCCGGATCCCTCCGGCCGGGGCGGCGTCGTCGTACGGGCATCCGGCCGCCCGGCGGCCGAACCGGCGCGTCACGGTGACGGAGCCGCCCCGCGGCGCGTCACGGTGACGGAGCGGGCCACCTGGAGGATCAGCGGTGGCGGCGGGCAACGCCCGTTCATAGCTTCGGCCCATGACCAGACAACAGATGGCCTACCTCGCCTGCACGGCGGTCGTCGTGGCGTCGGGAGTGGGCGCAGCCCTGCCCGCCGACCACCCGTCGGTGCACCTGGTACGCCCGGGTGAATCCATCCAGAAGGCCGTGGACGCGGCGCGCGCGGGCGACACCGTCGTCGTCGCCCCCGGCACCTATCACGAGAGCGTCACCGTCACGGTGAAGGACCTGACGCTGCGGGGCGCGAGCGCCCGGTCCACCGTCATCGTGCCGAACGCGGCCGCCACCGACGCCTGCGGCAAGGCGGGCAACGGCATCTGCGTGACCGGGACCGACGCCAAGCGCGTCTCCGGTGTCACCGTCGCCTCACTGACCGTCAGGGGCTTCTCCAAGCAGGGCCTGTGGGCGACCGGGACCGACCGGCTGACCGTGCGCGGGGTGACCGCCGAGAAGAACGGCCAGTGGGGCATCGCCGAGGAGCGGTCGGTGCGGACCAGGATCGTCCGCAACACCGCGAAGGACAACGGCGACGCCGGAGTGTTCCTGGCCAACACGGTCGCCACCGAGGAGGGGGCCCGCGACACCCAGGGCACGGTGATCGCCCACAACCTGCTGAGCGGCAACCGGATCGGCGTCACGGTGCGGCGGCTGCGGAACCTGAGCGTCGCCCGCAACGAGGCCACCGGCAACTGCACCGCGGTGTTCGTCGTGGGCGACGAGAACAAGCCGCGGGTCGGCGACCTGTCCGTGCGCGGCAACTACATCCACGCCAACAACAAGTCCTGCCCCAAGACCGCCCGGCTCCCCGCCCTCCAGGGTTCGGGGATCGTCCTCACCGGCGCGGAGGACACCCGCATCACGCACAACCGGGTCGAGGACAACGTGGGCACGTCCCCGCTGTCCGGCGGCATCGTGCTGTTCAAGAGCTTCGTGGGCGCGCTCAGCGAGCGCAACGAGGTGCGCGACAACGTGCTCCTGCGCAACGGGCCCTCCGATCTCGCGAACCGCGACACCGCCGGCAAGGGCAACACGTTCCGGGGCAACACCTGCAAGGTCTCCGAGCCCGCCGGCATGTGCTGAGCGCACGCCACCAGAATCGAGGCATTGAATGACAACTGTCGAACAGAGTCCCCCGCCGTCCTCGCAGCTGCGGGAACTCGTCTTCGGTGCGGCCCGCGCCGCCGCCGTGCGCGCCGCGGCCCGGCTGGGTGTGGCGGACGCCCTCGACGACGTCCCCATGAGCGCCGACGAACTGGCCGCCGCGGTGAAGACCCAGCCGGGGACCCTGCGCCGGCTGCTGCGCGCCCTGACCTGCCAGGGCGTCTTCACGGAGCGCCCCGACGGCACGTTCGCGCACACGGAGATGTCCCGGCTGCTGCGCGAGGACGACCCGAACAGCCTGCGCTACATCGCCCTGTGGTGCACCGAGCCGTGGACGTGGAACGTCTGGCCACAGCTCGACGAGGCGGTCCGCTCCGGCCGGGGCGTCTTCGAGAACGTGTACGGCAAGGAGTTCTTCCCGTACCTCAACGAGGACGCACCGGAGTCCGCGCACGTCTTCAACCGGGCCATGACGACGTCCAGTTCGCAGTCCGCCCAGGACGTGGCGAAGCTCCTGGACCTGCGGGGCGTGCAGTCGGTCGCCGACATCGGCGGCGGCCAGGGGCACGTCGTGGCGAGTCTGCTGGAGAAGCACCCCTCGCTGCACGGCACCCTGCTCGACCTGCCGGGCGTGGTGGAGAACGCCGATCCGCGGCTGCGCGAGGGCGGGGCGCTGGCCGACCGGGTGCGGATCGTGGCCGGGGACTGCCGTGAGGACATCCCGGTCCAGGCGGACGTGTACATCATCAAGAACATCCTGGAGTGGGACGACGAGAGCACCCGCAGGGCGCTCGCGAACGTCCGCGCGGCGGCCCGGCCCGGCGCCCGGGTCGTCGTCATCGAGAACCTCGTGGACGACACCCCGTCCATGCGGTTCACGACGGCCATGGACCTGCTGCTGCTCCTGAACGTCGGCGGTGCCAAGCACACCCGGCAGAGCATGATCGACCGGCTCACCGCGGCGGGCCTGGTCATCGGTGAGATCCGCCCGGTGAACCCCTATCTGCACGCCTTCGAGTGCACCGTCCCGGGCTGACCGGGCTGCGTACGGAGAACAACCCGAGGCCGCCGGTTCCGCTTCTTCGCGGAGCCGGCGGCCTCGGGTTGTGTCACGGTGCCTCAGGAGGCGGTGTCCCGCTCCCAGCGGTAGAAGCAGTGCGCCATGGCGTCCTTGGGGCCGCGCCAGGTCTTCGGGTCGTACGCGCTGACGTACGCCGACAGTTCCTCGCTGACGCTGCGGAACTCGGGGTGTCCGGCCACCTTCGCGATGGCGGGGCCCGGGTCCCGTTCCGATTCGATGAGGTGCAGATACACGTCACCGAACTGGAAGAGGCTGCGCCGGCTGACCCCGATGAGGTGCGGGAGCTCGCCCCGGTCGGAGGCGGCGAACACGTCGGAGATCGCCGGGGCCGAACCGGGTGCCATACGGGCGACGATCAGGGCGTGATGCATCGCGTGTCCTTTCCTGTGCCGGTGCGGGCGGTCAGCGGGGCATGGCGGCGGGGCTGCGCCGCTCGCGGGCGGCCTGCTCGATCCGGTCCCGGATGAGGGCCATCTGGACGACGGAGTTGCGGTTGATGTTGTCCGTCATCCAGGCGTCGTCGACCGGGGCGTCGGGCTTCATCGCGAAGTCCTGCACCCAGCGCATGTGCGTGCCGGCCGGCGTCTCCTCGTACTCCCACCGGATGTTCATGTGCGCGAACGGTCCCGTCTCGACGCGGCGCGCCCGGACGGTCCGCCCGGGGCGGTCGACGGTGCGCTGCGAGACCCAGCTCCACACCTTGCCGTTCTCGTCCGGGTGCATGGTGAGCCGGAAGGTGGTCGTGTCACCGTCCCGGGTGAGGATCTCCAGGGCCGCGTACTCGCTGAACAGCCGTGGCCAGTTCTCGATGTCGTTCGTGATGTCCCACACGAGGTCGAGCGGGGCGTCGATGACGATGCTGTTCTCGGTGTGTCCGGGCACTTCAGGCTCCAGCCTTGAGGGTGTCGTTGACGAGGTCGAGGAACTCCCGCGGGGTCTTGCAGCGCTCCGCGTCGGGCGGCAGGGGCCGGCTGTACCGGTTCTCCAGTTCGCCGACGATGCCGAGCAGGCCCAGCGAGTCGAGTCCGAGGGTGCCGAACGGCGCGTCGAAGGACTGCGCGAGTTCGAGGGGGTCGACGGTGATGCCGGCCGCCTTCTTCATGAGGGCGGCGAGTTCGTCGACGGTCACTTCGGTGGTGATCATGCGGTGGTTCTCCTCACGTGCGGCCCGGACTAGCGGGCGCGGTCGCCGCGGCGTACGACCAGGGCGGCGTTGGACCCCATGAGTCCCCTGCTGAGGACCAGGGCCGTGCGCAGTTCGGCGGGGCGGGCGTTCGACGTCACCAGGTCGAGGTCGTGGCAGACGTCGAACACGTTGGGGGTGGGAGGGATCTGGCCGTGCTCCATGGCGAGGACCGCGGCGGCGGTGTCCAGCAGGGGTGCCCCGCAGTAGGCGCGCCCGATGCCGGTCTTGGGTGCCGTGACGGGGACCCGGGTGCCGTGCGCCCCGAGGGCGTCGGCGATGGCCAGGGCTTCGGCGCGGTCGGCGGCCGGGACGCCCAGGGCGTCGGCGAAGACGACGTCGATGTCCTCGGGGGCGCAGCCGGCCTCGGCGAGGGCGCCCCGGATCGCGTGGGCGAGCCCTTCTCGTGACCGTTCCCACTGCGAGGCCCCGGTGAAGGTGGCCGCGTGTCCGGCGACGAGGGCCCGGATCCCGGCTCCTCGTTCGCGAGCGCGCCGTTCGTCCTCGACGACGAGCATGGCGCCGCCCTCGGCGGGCACGAAGCCGCAGGCTCCCTCGGTGAAGGGGCGGTAGGCGCGGCCGGGGTCCTCGACGGTGCTGAGTTCGGGGTAGCCGAGCTGGCAGACCATCGAGTACGGGGCGAGCGGCGCCTCGGCGGCGCCGACGACCATGGCGCCGGTACCGCGCCGCACGCCGCGGGCGGCGTGCGCGACGGCGTCCAGTCCCCCGGCCTCGTCGCTGGCGACGACTCCGCAGGGGCCCTTGAACCCGCCGCGGATGGAGATCTGGCCGGTGCTGGCGGCGTAGAACCAGGCGATGGACTGGTAGGGCCCGACGAACTTGGAGCCCTGGCCCCACAGTTTCTGGAGTTCGCGCTGGCCGAACTCGCCGCCGCCCGATCCGGCGGCGGTGACGACGCCGACGTCGTACGCGTCGTCGGGGGCGCCCGTTCCGAGGCCCGCGTCGTCGAGGGCGAGAACGGTCGCGGCCAGCGCGAAGTGGCTGAAGCGGTCGGTCTGGACGAGGAAGCGCTCCTCGATGAGGTCGGCGGCGTCGAAGGCCCTTACCTCACCGGCGACGCGCAGCGGCAGGTGTCCGCAGCCCTCGCGGGTGATGCCGTCGAGGACGCTGAGGCCCTCCCTGACGGACTTCCAGTAGGCGTCGGTGCGCAGTCCGTTGGGGGCGATGACACCGATGCCGGTGACGGCCGCGTTGTGGGGGCGCTGCGTGCTCATCGTGTCCTCCCAGCCGGCCCGGTCAGGAGCACCGCGGACTGGAACCCGCCGAACCCGCTGCCCACGGAGAGCACGTTCCTGAGCTTCCGCGGGCGGGCGGTGCGCGGCACGTAGTCCAGGTCGCACTCGGGGTCGGGGGTCTCGTAGTTCGCCGTGGGCGGCACCACCTGGTGCTTGATGGCGAGGACGCAGGCGACGACCTCGATGGCGCCGATCGCGCCCAGTGAGTGGCCGACCATGGATTTGATGGAGCTCATCGGTGTCCGGCGGGCGTGTTCGCCGAGGGACCGTTTGACCGCGGCGGTCTCGTGCCGGTCGTTCTGCCGGGTGCCGGAGCCGTGCGCGTTGACGTAGTCGATGAGCGTGGGGTCGAGCCGGGCCTGGTCCAGGGTGCTGTCGATGGCCCGGGACATCTCCAGGCCCTCGCTGGTGAGACCGGTCATGTGGTAGGCGTTGCCGTAGGTGGCGTAGCCGCCGATCTCGCAGTAGATGTGCGCGCCGCGGGCCCTGGCGTGTTCGTACTCCTCCAGGACCAGGACGGCGGCGCCCTCGCCCATGACGAAGCCGTTGCGGTTGGCGTCGAAGGGCCGGGAGGCGTGCGCGGGGTCGTCGTTGTCGGGCGACGTGGCCTTGATGGCGTCGAAGCAGGCCATCGTGATCGGGGATATCGGCGAGTCGGACGCCCCGGCTATGCAGACGTCGGCCCGGCCCTCCTCGATGGTGTGGAAGGCGTATCCGACCGCGTCGAGCCCCGAGGTGCATCCGGTGGAGACGGTCTGCACCGGTCCCTGCGCCCCGAACTGTTCGGCGACGACGGAGGCGAGGGTGCTGGGCGCGAACGCGAGGTGCAGTTTCGGGTCGGCCGCGCGGTGGTCCACGTCCCAGCGCCGGCCCGACTCGCTGACCTGGACGTAGTCGTGTTCGAGACGGGTGGTGCCGCCGACGGCGCTGCCCAGGGAGACTCCGACGCGCCAGGGGTCCTCCCGGCCCGGGTCGAGGCCGGAGTCGCGGACGGCCTCCTCGGCCGCGACCACGGCGAACTGGATGTACCGGTCGGCGTGTTCGATCAGCTCGGGGTCCAGGCCGTGGGCGAGCGGGTCGAAGTCGCATTCGGCGGCTATGCGCGAGCGCAGGCCCACCGGGTCGAAGAGCGTGATCCCCCGGGTCGCGGTTCGGCCGCCTTCGAGGAGGTCCCAGAACGCCTTCGTCCCGGTCCCGCCCGGAGCGACCACACCGATGCCGGTGACGGCCACCCGCCGCGTCACTTTATGGCCCCGCTTCGTTCGGACGGCTGTCCGTGGTCGGGCGCGGACAGGTGGGGCACGGCGGTCATGAACTCGGGGCTGGGCACGGAGTCGTCGGTGGCCTCCGTGTCGACGTGGCCGAGGCTCGGACGGGGTGCGAGCGGGCCGAGGTGGAACACCATGCGGGCCTCCTCGTCGCCCACGTTGCGGAAGCGGTGCCGCATGTCGATCGGGATCAGCAGGCCCTGGTCGGGCCGGAGCGCGAACGCCTCACCGTCCAGGTCCACTTCGAGGGCGCCGCTGACCACGTACACGAACTCCTCGGAGTACGGGTGGTAGTGCTCACCGATGCGCTCGCCTGGCTGGATGATGGCGAGCCCCATGAAGCCGCTGGTGGACCCCGCCGTGGCGGGTGTGAGCAGGGCCCGGACGTCTCCTCCGCGCCTGCGGTTGGGTTCCGTCTCGCTCAGGTCCACGATGCGTGGATGGTGCTGGATCATGCTTGAACCTCCGGGTGTGGCGAGGACGTCGGATGGGACGTCCTGGGGACGCGGGCTGCGGCGCTCCGTCAGGAGTCCGCCGAGCTCCGGTCGGTGATGGGCAGCATGTCGGCGTGCGACAGGAGGCGGTTGATGTTGCGTTCCGTCTCCAGGGAGCCCTCGACGCCGATCGCGGCCCCGTCGAGGAGACGCTCCAGCTCGGCGGCCTTCCGGGAGCCCTTGAGGCCGAGGGAGGCGACGGGGTCGAGGTCGAGGTCGCCGGTGATGTCGATGAGGCGCACCACGATGTCGTCGCGCTGGAAGACGGTGCTGCTGTACACGGGGCTGTTCCTGTCGTCGGCCGCGGCCTCGTCCTGGTGGGCGAGCAGCCGGGCCAGTTCCATGCCGCAGCCGGGCCGGGCCGGGTAGAACAGCGCGTGCCGGGTCACCTTGGCGGGCTCCTCGCGGCCGGCGACCACGTGGTGCACGGCGGGGAGCGCGGCACGGGTGAAGAAGACCCGGGCGGAGTCGGGGTCGCTGAGGTCCCGGTCCTGCTCCAGGTAGGGGTTGATGGCCTCCTCGACCGCCCGGACCTCGGGCTGGCGCGACACGTGGCGCAGCGCCGCGAGGAGGTCGCCCTCGACCTCCACGGCCCGTACGACCCGGTTGCCGTGCATGAACAGCGAGGTGCGGCGCAGCCGGGTGGTGTCGTCGACCTTCGCCTGGGGCGACTCGTAGCCGGTCAGGATCTCCGCGACCTTCGACTCGGATCCGGGCTTGACGGTGAAGGTGAGGGCGTGGCGCGCGACTCCCTTGCCCTCGCGGGCCTCGACCTGGAGGGCCGACCTGGCGGACTCCGGGGTGAGCGGTTCGGCGGGGCTCGTCTCGCGCAGGATGCTGTAGCGCATCGACCGGGTGTCCCGGACGCAGCTGTGCATGGGGCGTACGGTCTCGACGTGCTCCTCGCTGTTCACCCAGGCGAGGAAGGGCGGGGCGCTCTCCCACTCGCTGGTGATGAGCCACTGCGAGGGGTTCTCGATCGACTGGCAGAGCTGGTCACTGATGTGACCGGGGACCGAGGCGACCTGGTTGCGCATGAGCTCGTAGGCGTCGAGGAACTGCTGCTGGGCCCCTTCGTACAGGTCGAGCAGCAGGATCACCCGCAGCTTCGAGCCGTCGAAGGCCGACTGCGCGATACGTCCGGAGTTGGACATTGCGGCACACCTCTCCTTTTCGTCACGGAAGGTCCGGAACGACCGCGGTGTCCGACACGCCGGGGCCGCCATGAGCTGATCGTTGCCGCGTGTCGCGGACTCCGCGAGCCCCGCGGGTCAGGCGAGTGAACCGCGCGCCATCCGGGTGCCGCTGCCGTGCGAACCGGCCCGCACCGGGCATGGAATCTGCATCCCCATCCCTGACTCGCGTCCCTGGCGGCGCTGGAGGCAATCGATGAACCGATCCGAAGAGGCCGGCGAGAACGGTCCGCACACGCCCGTCCTCATCGTCGGCGGCTCACTGGTGGGCCTCTCGACGTCGCTGTTCCTGGGGCGCCTCGGGGTGCCGCACATCCTGGTCGAGCGGCACGCGGGCACGTCGCACCATCCGCGGGGGCGCGGCAACAACGTGCGCACCATGGAGATCTTCCGGGTGGCCGGGGTGCAGCGGCGCATCGAGGAGGCCGCGTCCGTCCTCGCGGACAACCACGGCATCCTGCAGACGCCGACCCTGGTGGGTGATGCCGGGGAGTGGCTGTTCAAGGAGATCGACCCCGGCGGCGGACTGGCGCGCTTCAGCCCGGGCGCGTGGTGCCTGTGCAGCCAGAACGACCTCGAACCGGTGCTGCTGAGGACCGCGCGGGAGCTGGGCGGCGATCTGCGGTTCTCGACCGAGCTGATGTCCTTCGAGCAGGACGCCGAGGGGGTGACGGCGAAGGTCAAGAGCCGGGAGACCGGCGAGCACACGACGATCCGCGCGGACTATCTCGTCGCGGCGGACGGTCCGCGCAGCCCCATCAGGGACACACTGCGCATCGGCAGGACCGGGCCCGGCGACCTGTTCCACAACGTGAGCCTCACGTTCACCTCGCGCGGTCTCGCGGAGGTGGTCGGCGACCGCCGGTTCATCGTCTGCTATCTGACGAACCCGGAGGCGGACGGCGCCCTGCTGCCGGTGGACAACAAGGAGCACTGGGTTTTCCACGCTCCCTGGCACCCCGAACACGGGGAAACCCTGGAGGAGTTCACGGACGAGCGCTGCGTGGAGCACATCCGGCGGGCCGTCGGCGTCCCGGATCTGGATGTGGAGATCACCGGCCGGGCGGCCTGGCACGCGGCGGAGCGGGTCGCCGAACGGTACGCGCAGGGGCGGGTGTTCCTGGCCGGCGACTCGGCCCACGAGATGTCCCCGACGGGGGCGTTCGGCTCCAACACCGGTATCCAGGACGCCCACAACCTCGCCTGGAAGCTGTCCGCGGTGCTGGCGGGCTGGGCGGGTCCCGGGCTGCTGAAGTCCTACGACGCCGAGCGCAGGCCGGTCGCGGAGGCGACGAGCGCGCGTGCCTCGTCGCGGTCGGTCGAGCACAGCCACCCCGGGTACACCCCGGAGCCGGGCGCGGCCGGGCAGGGCGGCCCGGGCGGCAGGAAGGGCGGCATCCTCAACGTGGCGCTTGCGTACCGCTACCCGCGGGGTGCGATCCTCGGCGCCGACCCGGCCGCTCCGGTGGTGCCCGAGGGCGTACGGCTGACGGGCGAGCCGGGCACCCGGGCGCCGCACCTGTGGCTGACCCGGGCCGGCGCCCGGATCTCCACTCTCGATCTGTACGAGCGCTCGATGGTGCTGCTGAGCTCGGCCGACGGGGCGGGTGCCTGGCACGAGGCGGCGCAGGACACGGCCCGGCAGCTGTCCGTCCCGCTCGACTCGTACCGGATCGGCGACGGTCCAGAGGCGGACCTGGTGCCCGCGGGCGAGACGGACTGGGCGCAGGTCCACGGGGTGGGCGCGGAGGGCGCGGTGCTGGTCCGCCCCGACGGCTTCGTCGCCTGGCGCTCCGAGGGACCGTCCAAGGACCCCCGGACGACACTGCGCAAGGCCCTGGTCGCCCTGCTGGACCAGGCCTGACCCGCCCCCCGGGGGCGGTCGGCGCGTACACCCTCACTCCCGGGGCGCGGAGAACGCCCCGGGAACGCCCGGAGGCCGTATCGGATGTCCGATACGGCCTCCGGCCACGACTTCTTCAGTCGGGACGACAGGATTTGAACCTGCGACCCCTTGACCCCCAGTCAAGTGCGCTACCAAGCTGCGCCACGTCCCGATGCGTCTCGCACACGGTGACCCGCGTGTTCGCGCACCCGAACCCTACCGCACCTCGGTGGACGTCCGCACACACAGGGTCATCGCCGCAGCGCAGCACGGTCGGCGACGGAGGGGGCCGGTGTCCCGGGGCCGGTCAGGCGTTGGGGTCGAAGGGGATGCCCGCGGGCTCGGCCTTCGCCAGGTGGGAGCTGAAGCTGTCGTCCCTGAGGCCGAAGTGGGCGCTGCCGAAGTCGTACGAGGTCAGCTTGTCGCGCAGTCCGGCGGGGTAGCCGTTCCAGCCGACCAGGGTCGGGAACTGCCAGGTGTGGTAGCTGTTCTCCGGCGGTTCGTCGTTGGTGTTCGCGGGCCGGAAGCAGTGGGTGCCGATGCCGTCCTTGTGGTAGACGACCTTGGGATGCGTGCCGTCCCAGCGGATCCGGTCCCGGCTGTAGACGTTGAAGTCGCCGTGCGCCGAGGTGGAGACGTACTTGGCCTCGCCGTCCTGGATCCACACCACGACGTGCTCCCAGTCGTTGCGGTGCCCGCCGAGCCCGCTGCCGACGACGGCCTGGTCCTTCTCCATGTAGAGGCCGTAGATGACGGCGCACCAGCCGTTGTTGCACTTCTCGCGGGAGTACCCGTTGGTGTTGTCGAGGTCCCAGGGGTCGTGACAGTGGCCGTTGAGCGCCCCTGAGGGCTTGAGGCCGGGGTTGATGGTCCCGTCGGGGCCGATGGCGGGGGTCGGGTAGCAGCCGTCGGTGTCGTAGTCGAAGGCCGGCTGGAACGTGCTCTCCAGCGCGTCCGCGTTCCCGGGCAGGGCCGTGGGCGGGTCGGCGAGGGCGCTGCCCGGCAGGGCGACGACCAGCGCGACGGCGCTGCCGAGGACGAGCGCGGCCCTGCGGGCCCGCGAGCTTGTTGTCACTGCTTCCTCCAGATCGACCGCGGCGTGGGGGCGGGGCAGACCGGGCGGTCATTTTGGCATGCCCGGGTCAGCCTCCCGGGCGTGCCGGGAAAACACCAGAGGCCGTGGGTGTCGGAGCGATGACGGATGCCCGGCCGGACCCGGAGCAGGGCCGGCCGGGGTTCCCGGCCGGACGCGGAGCAGCGCTGGCCAGGATTCCCGACCGGACACGGAGCGGGGCCGGCCGGGTTCGCTACGAGGCCTCGCTGCGCGGTTCCCAGCCCTCGTAGGCGGCCGTCAGCAGGCCGAGCACGCCGTTCGCCGTGACCTCACGGGGGTTGGGGTACGACTCGGCGGCGACCATCGCCGCCGCACGCGCCAAGTCGGCTTCCCTCAAGCCCAGTTCGGCCAGGGTACGGGGAGCGCCGAGGCCCCCCGCGAGGTCCCGCAGGGCACGCGGGACGTCGTCGGTGTCCAGGGCCCGCGCCAGGACGGCGACCGCCTCCGGGGCGGCGGGCGCGTTGTGGGCGAGGGCGTACGGGAGGACCACGGTGTGGGTCTCGGCGTGCGGCAGACCGAAGGTGCCGCCGAGGACGTGGCACAGCTTGTGGTGCAGGCCCATGGTCGTCGCGCCGAGACAGGAACCGCAGAGCCAGGCGCCGTACAGGGCCCGGCCGCGCGCCCGCGGATCGCCGGGGTCGGCGGCCACGCCGGGAAGCGCGCCGGCCATCGCCCGGACGCCCTCCTCCGCCATCAGCGAGACCAGCGGGGAGGCGTCGGGGGCGTACAGCGCCTCGACGGCGTGGGCGATGGCGTTGACACCGCTGGTCACCGAGAGGGGGACCGGGAGGCCGAGGGTCAGGTCGGGGTCGTAGACGACACAGCGCGGCTGTACGGAGGAGTCGCGGCCGGTGCGTTTGACGCCCCCCTCGGTCAGTCCCCACACGGACGTCATCTCGGAGCCCGAGTAGGTGGAGGGCACGGCGATCAGCGGCAGACCGGTGCGCAGCGCGATCGCCTTGCCCAGGCCGATCGCGGACCCGCCGCCCACGGCGACGCACCCGTCGGCCCCCTTCGCCCGCGCCACCTCGACGGCCTCGTCGGCGACCTCGGCCGGGACGTGCATCCGGGCGCCGGTGTGAACCCCCGCGCAGCTGTCGCCGAGGGCGTCCGCGACCGCGTGGGCGGTCTCCGTGCCCCGGCTCCCGCACACCACCAGCACCCGGTGCAGCCCCAGCCGCGCGACCTCCCCCGGTGTGGCGGTCACCGAGGCGCCGGACCGGAACACGACCCGGGCGGGCCGGGTCTCGTGGGTGAAGTCGAGCGGGGCGCTCGGCGGGGTGGTCATACGGGCTCCAGTACGAGGTCGAAGCGGGCGTGCCGGAAGGGGTTCGCGACGCCGAACTCCCGTGCCAGCGAGGGGTCGTCGGTCTCGGCGAAGTCCTGGACGAGGCTGCGCTTCACGGCGAAGACGGCGTCGGAGTCCAGGTAGGGGCTGCCCGCCACGAAGATGTGCGTGGTGACGGGGGCGTGGCCCTCGGCGGAGGCGATGAAGTGGATGTGGGCGGGGCGCCAGGGATGGCGTCCGGTGGCCCCGAGCAGGGCGCCGACCGGACCGTCGACGGGGATCGGGTACGGGCTCGGCACACAGGTCCGGAACCGGAAACGGCCCTCGGTGTCCGTGGTGAACAGCCCGCGTCCGTTGCCGGGCGGCTGGAGGTCGGGCCGCTGCACGTCGTAGAAGCCCTCGCCGTCGGCCTGCCACACGTCGAGGACCGCGCCGGGCAGCGGGGTGCCGTCCCGGGACAGCACCCGGCCGCTGACCACGCAGGGCTCCCCGGTGCCCACCAGGTCGATGCTCTCGCCGAGTTCCCTCACCGGCGAGCGCGTCAGGTGGAACGGCCCGAGGACCGTCGACTCGGTCGCGCCCGGGTCGTCGTGGCCGTTCAGCGTCTCGACCAGCATGGAGACGCCGAGCACGTCCGACAGCAGGATGAACTCCTGCCGGGTGTCCGTGCACATCCGCCCGGTCTCCGTGAGGAAGGCTATGGCGCTCTCCCACTCCTCCATGGCCGGCCGGGTCTCACGGACGAAGGCGTGCAGATGGCGGGTGAGCGCGCCGAGCAGTTCACGCAGCCTCGGATCGGGCGTGCCCGCGAAGCTCTCGACGACGGCGTCGGTGATCTCCGTGGTGAAATCCATGGCCATGCCGCTCCCCTGGTCCCGCCGGCCGCGCTGCCGGGCGTGCACCAGGCTACGAGTCCGCGCGGGCGTGCGGGCCCCGGCCGGCGCACGGCCGTTCCGTGTCCGGCGCGGCGGCCTGAACACCACGTCCGGCGCCGAAGAACACACAATGACCCTTTCCGTGGGGCATCGTTGACCTGGAGCATCACGCCCGCACCGGACGCACGGAAAGTATGATCAAGCAATGTCTGACTTGACCGAAACCACGCCCGGCTGGCTGTCCCGCGACGAACTGGAATCGGCCCGCGCCCGCATGCCGATCCTGTACGTCGAGGCCGTACCGGTACGCGTCGACGACAACGGCGAGGTCACCCACATCGGGCTCCTGCTCCGGATCGGTCCGGACGGGACGGTCAGCCGCACCCTCGTCTCCGGCCGGGTGCTGCACCACGAGCGGGTCCGCGACGCCCTGCTGCGCCATCTGGAGAAGGACCTCGGCCCGGTGGCCCTCCCCCGGATCCCGGCCTCGCTCCAGCCCTTCACGGTCGCCGAGTACTTCCCGACGCTGGGGGTCACACCGTTCCACGACCCGCGCCAGCACGCCGTGTCCCTGGCGTACATCGTGCCGGTCACCGGCGACTGCCGCCCCCGCCAGGACGCCCTCGACCTGGTCTGGTTCAGCCCGGAGGAGGCCGCGTCCCCCGTGGTCACGGACGACATGCCGGGCGGCCACGGCGTGCTGCTGCGGCAGGCGCTGGCGTACGTGGGACGGATCGGCTGACGAAAACGGCACGCGCCGGGCGGACCGGCCGACCGGCGTGGCCCTCGCCGGCGGCCGGACCGCCGCGGCCCCCGGCGCGGCCGGGAGGAACGGCGGCCCGCACCCGGGACAACGGAAAAGGCCGTTCCCGCGTCTGCGGAAACGGCCTGCGACCTGCGTCGATGCAAGTCGGGACGACAGGATTTGAACCTGCGACCCCTTGACCCCCAGTCAAGTGCGCTACCAAGCTGCGCCACGTCCCGGTGCCCTCACCCGCGGTGCCCCGCGTGATCGTGCGAACAGAACTTTACCCCACGCCGGGGGGCCGCTCCGCAGGGGGACGGGGCGCGCGACAATCGGCGTATGACCGGGACATCCGAGACACGAGGGCCGGGCGCACGCGACCGGGACGCCGAGGGGCGGGCGCGCAACGCCCGGCCCCGTGACGGACTGGGGCGCCCGCTGCCGTACGGCACCGACGGGGTGGAGCGGCAGCCGGAGGGGCTGCTGCGCGCTCCCGGGGAGACGGTCGCCGAGGCCCAGGCACTGCTGGACGCGGGGCGGCCGTTCCACGCGCACGAGGTCTTCGAGGACGCCTGGAAGTCCGGCCCCGAGGACGAACGCGGGCTCTGGCGCGGGCTGGCGCAGCTCGCCGTGGGACTGACCCACGCGGCACGGGGGAACGTCACGGGCGGCGCCCGGCTGCTGCGGCGCGGAGCCGGGGCGGTCGAGGAGTGGACGGCGGAGACGGGACGACCGCGGCCGTACGAGCTGGACCTCACCGAAGTCGCAGGCTGGGCAAGGGGGTTGGCGACGCTCGTGGAACGGGGCGGCGGCCCGGTCGACGCGGCACGGGAGGCACCGCGGCTGCGCGGTGGGACCGGCTGACGGGGAGCGCGGCGGGGACCGGTGTCGCGGGGGCGCGGCGGAGCCGGCTGAGGTGGCGCGCGGCGGGCCCGCTGGCAGGGGGACGAGGCGGAGACGGCTGACAGGGGGACGCGGCGGGGCCGGTCGAGGTGGGTGCGCGGGCGGCGCCCGGGCGGGCGGAGAGGCGGGGTCACGGCCGGTGTGTCCACGGTCGGTGGCGTGCGGCAGACTCTCGGTGTGCGAAAGATTCATGTCATCGGCATCGGCGCGGGCGACCCCGATCAGCTCACGCTTCAGGCGGTCAAGGCGCTGCGGAGCACGGACGTGTTCTTCATCCTGGACAAGGGCGAGGTGAAGTCGGACCTCGTCCGGCTGCGTCACGACATCCTCGACGCGCACATACCCGAGGGGTCCTACCGCCTGGTCGAGGCGCGCGACCCGGACCGGGACCGGAGCGCCGGCGGCTCGGCGTACTCCCCGGCCGTCGGGGACTGGCGCAGCGCCCGGGCCGCGATCTACGAGCGGCTGATCACCGAGGAACTGGGCGAGGAGGAGAGCGGCGCCTTCCTGGTCTGGGGCGATCCCGCCCTGTACGACAGCACGCTCGGCATCCTGGAGGAGATCCTGGACCGGGGCGCGGTGACGTTCTCGTACGACGTGGTGCCCGGCATCAGCAGTGTCTCGGCACTCGTCGCCCGGCACCGCACCGGGCTGAACCGGGTCGCGCGGCCCGTGCAGATCACCACCGGGCGGCGCCTCGCGGAGGGCTTCCCGGACGGGGTGGACGACGTGGTGGTGATGCTCGACGCCCACCAGGCCTTCGGGAAGTACACGGACGAGGACATCGACATCTACTGGGGCGCCTACATCGGCACACCCGACGAGATCCTGGTCTCCGGTCCGCTGGCCGAAGCCGCCCCCCGTATCGAGCGGTTGCGCGCCGAGGCCCGGGAACGCAAGGGCTGGATCATGGACACGTATCTGCTGCGCAGGAATCCGGCGACGTAGGGCACAGGCCCGTACGCCGGGCGGGTCGCCCCGCATGCACCGGGAGCCGACCGGTGTGAGGGTGGCGATTGTGACGATCACGGAGGACACCGCCCCGGCCCCGGCGGGGGCACCCGGACCGCCGGTGCTGGACGGCCGCCGCCGCAACATCGTCTTCGCGACGATCGCGCTCGGCCTGCTGCTCGCCGCCCTGGACCAGACGATCGTGGGCACCGCGCTGCCGACGATCGTCTCGGACCTGGGCGGCGCCGCGCACATGTCCTGGGTGGTGACCGCGTATCTGCTGGCGGAGACCGTGGCGACCGTGCTCGTCGGCAAGTTCGGCGACCTGTTCGGCCGCAAGATCGTCTTCCAGGCGTCGGCGATCATCTTCATCACGGGGTCGTTCCTGTGCGGGCTCGCCACCAACATGTCGCTGCTGATCGCCTGGCGCGGCCTCCAGGGCGTCGGCGCCGGCGGTCTGATGGTGACGTCCATGGCGCTGATCGCGGATGTCATCCCGCTGCGCGAACGGGGCAAGTACCAGGGCGCGATCGGCGCCGTCTTCGGCGTGGCCACCCTCATCGGACCGCTGCTCGGCGGTCTGTTCACGGACCATCTGACCTGGCGCTGGGCGTTCTACATCAACGTGCCCCTGGCGATCCTCGTGGTGGTCGCGGCGGCGCGCACCATTCCCGTGGTGAAGTCGGTGACCCGGCCCGTCATCGACTATCTGGGCATCGCCCTGGTCGCGGTCGGCGCCAGCGCCCTGATCCTGGCCACGAGTTGGGGCGGCAACGAGTACGCGTGGGGATCGCCCACCATCATCGGCCTGTTCGTCGGCGGCGTGATCGCGCTCGCGCTGTTCTGCTGGGTCGAGACCCGTGCGGCCGAACCGATGCTGCCGATGCGGCTGTTCTCCAACCCGGTCTTCACGGTCTGCTCGATCCTCAGCTTCATCGTGGGTTTCGCGATGCTCGGCGCGATGACCTATCTGCCGACCTATCTCCAGTACGTCGACGGGGACTCGGCCACGGTCTCCGGAGTGCGCACGCTGCCGCTCGTCATGGGGCTGCTCATCGCTTCGGTCTTCAGCGGCAACGTGGTCAGCAAGACCGGGCAGTACCGGATCTTCCCCATCGTCGGCTCCCTCGTGATGGCGGTCGGGCTCTATCTGATGTCACGCATGGGGCCGGGGACCGGTGCGTGGCGGGAGTCGCTGTACATGTTCGTGCTCGGCACCGGGATCGGGCTGTGCATGCAGGTGCTGACGATCGCCGTGCAGAACACCGTCGAGTACACCGACCTCGGCACCGCGACCTCCGGGGTCACCTTCTTCCGTACGCTGGGCAGCTCGTTCGGCACGGCCGTGTTCGGCACGATCTACACCAACGCGCTGAAGCCCAACCTGACGGACGGGGTCAGGGCCGCCGCGGCGACGGGTGCCGCCCCGCCCGCCGTCATCGCCCGGGCGGCCCAGAGCCCGGAGGGGCTGCACAGACTGCCGGAAGCGGCGGCCGCGCCCATCGTCGACGCGTACGCCGACACCATTCACACGGTGTTCCTGTGGACGGTTCCGGTCGCGGTGATCGGCTTCTTCGTGGCGCTGTTCCTCAAGCAGGTGGAGCTGCGCGACAGCGCGCGGCTGGGGTCGACGGACATGGGCGAGGGATTCGCGTCACCGTCCACCGCCGACTCCCAGCGGCTGCTGGAGGCCGCCGTCGGGAAGATCATC
This sequence comes from Streptomyces sp. NPDC127038, assembly GCF_042725875.1. Taxonomy (NCBI): domain Bacteria; kingdom Bacillati; phylum Actinomycetota; class Actinomycetes; order Kitasatosporales; family Streptomycetaceae; genus Streptomyces; species Streptomyces sp. NPDC127038. The sequence continues at coordinate 21,403 of NZ_JBHXDQ010000039.1, forward strand.
GGTACCACGGAGATGAACACCGCGCGCCGGATCGTGCTGGACTCCGACACCCGGCTCGACGTGGCCGGCGCCTGGGCCGTGATGCAGGTGGAGCTGTTCACCCGCATGGTCGGCCACGCCAATCTCGCGCTGATCGCCGCCCGGCGCCGGCTGCCGCCCGAGGTGCTCGTGCCGGTCTTCGAGCGCATGGTCGACGAGGGGTATCTGACCCGGCACGGTTCGCTGTTCTCACACACCGCGGCGGGTGAGCGGGAGGCGCGGGTGGTCGGCGAGGCCTGGGGCCGCTGGCTCGCCGGGCGGGTCGAACAGGACCTCGGCGGGCCGTCCGGGGCGGAGCTGCGCGCCGCCGTCGACACGATCGCCAAACGGCTGCTGGTCGAGGACCTGACACAGGGCCTGCCCGACCGGACCCCGGAACTGACGTCGGCCACGACGAGTTGACCCGGGCCGCGCCCTCCCCGCCCCCGGCCGGGGGCGGCTGAGCCGCGAACGCGGTTCAGCGGAGCAGGAGTTGCACTCCGCCGATCACGGTCGCCGCGATCACCAGCCGCTCGAAGAGGAGTTGGTTGATGCGCTGGACGGCCCACTTCCCGATGAGGGCGCCCGGAACAACGAAGACGGCGAGCGCCGCGTCCAGCAGCAGCGAGCGGCCGTCGATCAGGCCGAGACCCGCGCTGAACGGCAGCTTGGAGACGTTGACGATCAGGAAGAAGAAGGCGGAGGTGCCGAGGAAGCCGAGCTTGCGGAAGCCCGCCGAGAGGAGGTACATCGACATGACCGGGCCGCCCGCGTTGGCGACCATGGTGGTGAAGCCGCCGAGGACACCGTAGGAACGCGCCCTGACGCGGCCCGCGCGGGTCACGACGGCGTCGGGTTCCTCGTCCCGGACGGCGGCCCGGCGGCGCCACAGCGTGATCGCGGTCATCAGCAGCAGGGTCGCGCCGATGGACGCCCGTACGACGGCGTCGTCGGCCCACACCAGGAACAGGGTGCCGAGGACGACACCGGCGGCGACCGCGGGGAACAGCCGCCACAGCGTGGGCCAGTGGGCGTGGCGCCGGTAGGTGGCGACGGCGAGGACGTCCCCGACGATCAGCAGGGGCAGCAGGACGCCCGTCGAGGCGCGGGCCGGCAGCACGGCGGCGAAGACCGCCAGGCTGACGGTGTTGGCGCCGCTGACGGCGGTCTTGGAGAAGCCGACGAGGAGCGCCGCGGCGGCGAGCGCCGTGAACTCGCCGACGGATATGTGCCAGAGGTTCATGGTGTTCATGCGGGGGCCGATGCTATGCCCACGCTTCTCGCCCCCGGGGGCGAGGGGTCCCACCGGGGGTTTCCCGGGCCGGCCGGGACACCGGACCCGCCCGGCGCCTCCGGCCCGCTCCCCGGGTGGGTCAGTGGCGTTCGACCAGGACCGCGCTGCCCTGTCCCACGCCGACGCACATCGTGGCCAGCCCGCGCCCGGCGCCCGTGCGGCGCATCCGGTGCAGCAGGGTGGTCAGGATGCGGGCGCCCGAGGCACCGAGCGGGTGGCCCAGCGCGATGGCGCCGCCGGTCGGGTTGACGAGGTCGGGGTCGATGCCGAGCTGGTCCACACAGGCGAGGGCCTGGGCGGCGAACGCCTCGTTGAACTCGGCCTCCTGGATGTCGGCGACGCTCCAGCCGACGCGTGCGAGCGCCTTGCGGGTCGCGGGCACCGGGCCGATGCCCATGACGTCGGGGTCGACACCGGCCGAGGCACCGGCGACGTAGCGGCCGAGGGATTCGAGGCCGAGGTCGTTCAGGGCCTCCTCGCTGACGAGCAGCACACCGGCGGCGCCGTCGTTCATCGGCGAGGCGTTGCCCGCGGTGACCGAGCCCCCGGCGCGGAACACCGGCTTGAGGCGGGCCAGCTTGTCGAGCGAGGTGTCCTCCCGCACGCATTCGTCGCTGTCGACGATCACGCCGTCGGGGCGCTCGAACGGAAGCAGCTCGGAGGCGAAGTACCCGTTCTTGCGGGCGTCCGCGGCCCGCTGGTGGCTGCGGAGCGCGAACGCGTCCTGCCGTTCGCGCGAGACGCCGTACCGCTCGGCGACCTCCTCCGCGGTCTCCCCCATGGACAGGACGCCGTGCAGGTCCCTCATCGCCGGGTTGACCAGCCGCCAGCCGAGCCGGGTGTCGACGGTCTCGATGCGGTGCGGCAGCGCCTCGTCCGGGCGGGGCAGCACGAAGGGGGCCCGGCTCATCGACTCGGAGCCGCCGGCGAGCACGATGTCGGCCTCGCCGGAGGCGATGGCGCGGGCCGCCGTGGTGATGGCTTCGAGGCCGGAGGCACAGAGCCGGTTGACGGTGGCGCCGGGCACGCTGTCGGGCAGTCCGGCGAGCAGCGCGGCCATCCTGGCGACGTTGCGGTTGTCCTCGCCCGCCTGGTTGGCGGCGCCCCAGTAGACGTCGTCGACACGGGCCGGGTCCAGCGTGGGCACCTCGGCGACCAGGCCGCGGACGACGTGCGCGGCGAGGTCGTCGGGCCGCACGGAGGACAGGGAACCGCGCAGCTTGCCGATGGGGGTGCGGCGGGCGGCCGCGAAGTGGACGGGACGCACGGCAGGACTCCTGACGGACACCGGCGGACGGCCCACCGGAGGTGACGGACACCGGCGGACGATCCCACCGGTCGTGACGGGCACCGGCGGACGATCCACCGGACCCGACGGACACCGGCGACCGGCATCGGAGTTCGACGGGTCCGGGCCGGCGCCAGCATTAATTAGCACTGCTAGTTTTGGACTATAGTCCCGCGCCGGACGCTTGGGAAGATCCCCCGCCGGGACCGTGGCCGGGGATCGACCGTCGGCCGCTCCGCTCCCGGCCCGGGTGGCAGACTGCTCGCGCACCCCGCCGCAGCCGGGCCGACGGGGTGAACCGACCGAGCTGAACGGGGAGTTGTCGTATGACGGGGACCGAGTCCGCCGCGGACGGGATCGACACCACCAGGCCGCATCCTGCACGGGTGTACGACTGGTATCTCGGCGGCAAGGACAACTACCCGGTCGACGAGCGGCTCGGGCAGCAGATCACGGCGCGTGATCCCGGAGCCAAGCGGGCCGCGCGCAGCAACCGCTGGTTCATGCAGCGGGCCACCCGTCACCTCGTCCGTACGGCGGGAATCCGCCAGTTCCTGGACATCGGCACCGGCATCCCCACCGAGCCCAATCTGCACCAGATCGCCCAGCGCACCGCCCCGGAGGCACGGGTGGTGTACGTCGACAACGACCCGATCGTCCTCGCCCACGCGGAGGCGCTGCTGCGCGGCACCCCGGAGGGCCTGACGGAGTACGTCCAGGCCGACGTCCGCGAGCCCGGGAAGATCCTCGCCGAGGCCGGGCGCGTGCTCGACCTCGACCGGCCCGTGGGCCTGTCGCTGATCGCGCTGATGCACTTCATCGCCGACGACGGCGGGGCGTACGAGCTGGTCGGCGCCCTGGTCGACGCGCTGGCGCCGGGCAGCTTCCTGGTGCTGTCGGCGATGACCGCCGACTTCGAGCCGGAGGAGGTCCGGCGGGGCATCGAGGCGTACGCGCGCGGCGGCGTCACCCTGGTGGGACGCTCCCACGCCGAGGTGAGCCGCTTCTTCGAGGGCTTGGACCTGGTCGAGCCCGGTGTCGTCCAGGTGAAGGACTGGCGCCCCGGGCTCGCGGAGGACGAGACCCCGATCGGCGACGGCCCGGTGTCCCTGTACGGCGGGGTCGGCCTGAAGCGCGGGTGAGCGGGGCCGCGGACGGCGTCCTGACCGGCCCGGGGCCTTGGACCCGGGTCCCGGGACGGTCCGGCCCCCGGCCGGGGACGGTCGGCCCCTGCCCGCGCGGGCCCCGCGGGGGCAGGCTGGGAAGCCGTCCGAGCAGGAAGCGAGATGGCGAGATGACCCTCATCGTCGGGCAGGTGATGACCAGCGAGGTGGTCGGGGCGCGCCGGGAGATGTCCTTCAAGGACGTGGCCCGGCTGCTGGACCGGTACCGGATCAGCGGGCTGCCGGTCGTGGACGACGACGACAAGGTCGTGGGCGTGATCTCGGAGACCGATCTGCTGCGGTCGGGGACCGCCCGGTCCGGCCGCGGACGGGAACCGCGCCGCCGTCCGCGCTCGCTGCGCCGCGCGCTGCCGTGGCCGTGGCCGTGGCAGTCGTCCGGCCCGCGGCGGACGGCGACCGCGGGTGCCGGGGCCGCGGAGGCCGGGGCAGCGCGTCGCGGGACCGCGGAGCAGCTGATGTCGACTCCCGCGATCACCGTGCATCCCGAGCAGCGCGTGGCCGACGCCGCCCGGGTCATGGAGCGCCATGGCGTCGAACGGCTCCCGGTGGTGGACGAGGAGGACCGGCTGATCGGGATCGCCACCCGCCGTGACCTGCTGCGGGTCTTCCTGCGGACGGACGAGGAGATCCGCCGGGAGGTCACCGACGTACTGGGCCGGGCCCTGTCCGTGCCGCCGGGCTCCGTGATCGTCTCGGTCGGTGACGGGGTGGTGCGGCTGGAGGGCCGGCTGGAGCGCCGCGGCGAGATCCCGGAGGCCGTCGGACTGGCCTGGCGCGTCGACGGCGTGGTCGGGGTGATGAACGGCCTGACCTTCCGCGTCGACGACACGCACTCGGCCGAGCCCCGTCCCCCACACCGGATCGAGCACCACCGGCTGCCCGAACGCCGAACACCGGGCGGCCCTCGGCGGACGTGATGTGCGCGTCGTGCCCCCGCGGCCGGCGGCCCCGCGCACCGCTCCTGGACGATTCGCGCGCGTTCCTCCCCGTTCCGCCCCCGAAGCCCCCGTCCCGTTCCGTGCGGGTGCCCGACCACGGGCGCTGACGGTCGGGCATCATGGCTTCGACGGGCGGTACGTGGAGGGGATGTCGAATGGACCGGAGCGCACACCTTCCGGAGGAGCCGTCGGCCCCGCAGTTCCGGCTCGACGCCCTTCTGGAGGACCTCCAGGAGCAGGTACAGCGTGTGCGCGGCACCCAGAACCGGGTGCACACCCTCCTCGAAGCCGTCCTCGCGATAGGCAGCGACCTGGACCTCGACGTCGTACTGCGGCAGATCGTGGAGTCCGCGGTGCAGCTCGTCGACTGCCGCTACGGCGCGCTCGGCGTCCTCGGCGACGAGGGCGGCATCAAGCAGTTCATCACGGTGGGGATCGACGAGGAGACCATCGCCCGCATCGGTCACTACCCCCGCGGGGAGGGCATCCTCGGCCTGCTGATCCGCGAGCCGCACGCCCTGCGGCTCCCCGTCCTGAGCGACCACCCGGACTCGGTCGGCTTCCCGCCCGGCCACCCCCCGATGACCACGTTCCTCGGCACCCCGGTGCAGGTCCGCGACAAGATCTTCGGCAATCTGTATCTGACGGAGAAGCACGGCGGGGCCGAGTTCGACGCCGAGGACGAGGCGGTGCTGCGCACGCTCGGCGCGGCGGCCGGTGTGGCCATCGACAACGCCCGGCTGTACGACGACGCCAGGCGCCGGGAGCGCTGGCTGGCCGCGAGCAGCGATCTGACCCGCACCCTGCTGTCGGGCGCCGACCCTGTCGACGTCCTGCACGCGTTCACGGCCACGGTCCGGGAGCTGTCCGACGCCGATCTCGTCACGCTGGCGCTGCCGCTGAGCGGGACCACGGACCTGGTCATCGAGTCGGCCGAAGGGCGCGACGCCGATCAGGTGCGGGGGCTGACCCTGCCCGACGGGACGAGTCTGGCGGCCAAGGTGTACGCCTCGGGCGAGCGGATCGTCAGTCCCTCGCTCAGCCAGGACCCGCGCACCGGGACGGGCAGCGCCTCGGTCCTCGACCTCGGCCCGGCGTTCGTGATCCCGCTCGGCACCCACGAGCGGGTGCGGGGCGTGCTCCAGGTCGCGAACCGGCAGGGCGGCACCGCGTTCCCCGACGCCACCGTCGACATGATCGCCGGCTTCGCGGGCCATGCCGCGCTGGCCCTGGAGATCGCCGAGCACCGGCGCGACGCGGAACAGCTCCTCATCCTCAACGACCGTGACCGGATCGCGCGGGACCTGCACGACCTGGCCATCCAGCGGCTCTTCGCGGGCGGGCTCAGCCTCCAGTCGGTCCTCAACCGTCTCGCCGACCGGCCCGACGTCGCCGAACGCGTCCAGCGGGTGGTCGACGACCTCGACGACACGATCAAGGTCGTACGGTCCACGATCTACGCCCTGCGGGAGAGCGACCGGTCCGACGCCAGCGCCGGTCTGCGCACCCGGCTCGTCAACGAGGTGGGCCGCGCGGCCGAGACCCTGGGCTTCGCCCCCGCCCTGCGGATGAGCGGCCTGCTGGACACCGACGTGTCCGACGAGCAGCGGGAACACGTGGTCGCGGTGCTGCGCGAGGCCCTGTCCAACGTCGCCCGGCACGCGGAGGCCACCGCGGTGGAGGTCACCGCCGAGGCCACCGCCACCGCGCTGCGGCTGCGGGTGGCGGACAACGGGCGCGGGATCGGGCCCGACGTCACCCGTCGCAGCGGCCTGGGCAACATCGGCACCCGGGCCGAGCACCTGGGCGGCGGCTGCACCCTGACGGCCAACGAGCCGAGCGGTACCGTCCTGGAGTGGACGGTACCGCTGCACCACGCCGACCCGTCCTGACCGACCCGCGCCGACCCGTCCTGACCGACCCGCACCGGACCGGCCACCCGGGCCGCGCCACAGCGCGCTCACGCGGGCCGGACCGGCCACCCGGCCCGCGACGGGCCGCCGCGGGTCAGTGGCGGTCGGCCGTGGCGGGGCTGTCGTCTATGAAGCCGCCGGACTGGTGGCGCCACAGCTTCGCGTACGCGCCGTCCGACGCGAGCAGCTCCTGGTGCGTGCCCTGCTCGACGATCCGTCCGCGGTCGAGGACGACGAGCCGGTCCATGCCGGCCACCGTGCTCAGCCGGTGGGCGACCACCAGCGCCGTACGCCGCTCCATGAGCCGCCACAGCGCCGACTGGACCAGGATCTCGCTCTCGGAGTCCAGGGCGCTGGTCGCCTCGTCGAGCAGCAGGATCGGCGCGTCGCGCAGGATCGCGCGGGCGAGGGCGACCCGCTGGCGCTGGCCGCCGGACAGCTTGATGCCACGCTCCCCGACCATGGTGGCGAACCCCTCGGGCAGCGCGTCGGCGAACTCCGTGACGTGGGCCGCCTCGGCCGCGCGCCGGATCTCCGCCTCGGTGGCGTCCGGACGGGCGAAGGCGATGTTGTCCCGGAGCGTGCGGTGGAACATCGCCGGGTCCTGCGGCACGTACGCGATCTGGCTGCGCAGATCGGCCTGGCGCAGCTTGCTGATGTCCTGGCCGCCGATCAGGATGCGGCCGCCCTCGATGTCCGTCATCCGCAGCAGCAGCCGGGTGAGCGTGGTCTTGCCGCCGCCCGACCGGCCGACCAGACCGACCTTCGCGCCGCTGGGAACGTCCAGTTCGAGGCCGGTGAACAGCGGCTCGGCGCCGCCGTGGGTGAAGTCCACCCGCTCGAAGCGGACGTCGGCGCCGCCGGGACGCAGCGGCTCCGGGGCGACCGGGTCGAGCACGGTCGGCGGCCTCAGCAGCAGTTCGGTGAACTGGGCCGCCTCCGTCATCGAGCTCTCCAGCCGCCGGTAGATCTGGTTGAACTCGAACATGATCCTCGTGGCGTTGGCGTAGTACGTGAAGGCCACCACGACCGCCTCCACCCCGTGCGCGCCCCCTCCGAGGGTGACGGCGAGCAGCAGGCCGAGCGCGTTGGTCAGGACGGACATCGGCGCGACGAACGTGTCGATGCGCAGATTGCCGTAGTCCCAGGAGCGCAGGGTGAGCCGCCGTGACGCCGCCACCCGGGAGCGGTGCTCCGCCGCCTCGCGCTCCTCGGCCGCGAAGGCCCGGACGGTGTCCATGTTCATCAGGCTGTCGGCGACATGGCCCGAGACCCGGGCGATCGCCTCCTCGCGTTCGTCGACGAGTGCCTGACGGCGGCGGATGAGCGGCACCACGCACACCCCCGTCACGGCGATCATCACGAGGAGGCCGACGACGAGCAGCGGTTCGTAGCGCCACAGGACCACCGAGCCGAAGAGCAGCGGCACGAGGCTGCCCACGACCTGGAAGGTCATGGTGTCGACGAACTCCTCGTAGCGGGAGGCGAAGCTCAGCACCCGCTTGGTCAGCGAGCCGGCGAAGTTGTCGTGGAAGAACGCGGCGTCCTTGGCGAACAGTTCGTCCATGCCGATCACGTACAGCCGCTCGATGCCGAGGGCGTCCAGTCGGTTCAGGCAGTGCAGGCCGAGGCGCCAGAACGCCTCCGAGAGGAGCAGGACGGCGCCGAAGGCGAGGACGTACGGCAGGGCGTCGCCGGCGGAGACGGCGCCGTCGCCCGCGATCCGGCCGACCAGCTTCGCCACGACGAGCGGCGCGACGTAGCTGATGCCGATGTTGCCCAGCGCCGGCAGCAGCATGCCGGGCACGGTCAGTCGTCGGAGCCTGCGCAGCTCCCTTCCGTAGTAGCGGAGTGCGAGGAGCACCGAACCCTTGCGCGGTAAGGCCTTGGGCGATTCAGGAGAGGCCATCACAGTCCTGTGTCGTCGTACGGCTGCCCGCCGGGCCGTCCATGGGTCACGCCGTCCACGGTTCGCGGCATGCCGATGTCCGGACATGGCGGGCGGGCGAGAAGGTCCATGGTCCCGTGACGGGGGCCACCCGGTCCACGCGTTTTTCTCGGCCACCGGCGGCTCCGGGCCAGGACCCCGGCGGAACCCTGCACGCGCCGCCGGAACCGGGCGGCGCGGCGGGGGCTGCGGGCTTCCGGACGGCCGTCGGCCCGCTCCGGTGGCAGGAGCCCGGGGTCGGAGGTTGGATCGGTGCGACGGATCGTTGCCGACTCATCGAGGTGTTCCGTCGTGACGGATGGATACGGTTCGACAGCCGACTCGACGGGCGAGGAGCTGGAGGGCGCGCTCCTGGACGCGCTGTTCTCCCGGTCTCCGGCCGGCCTGCACGTCTACGACCGGGGCCTGCGGCTCGTACGGGTGAACACCGCCGCGCGCATGCTGCGCGACTTCCCGATCGACCGCATGGTCGGGTCCTCCCTGTCCGAGGTGCTCCAGGCCTTCGAGGTCTCGGCCCGTGGAGTCGTCGAGCGGGCCGCCCGGCAGGTGCTGGAGTCCGGGAACCCGGTGTTCGACCTGACCGTCCGGCTCCGCAGCCGTCGGGAGCCCGCGGCCGAGGCGGTCGTCTCGGCCAACGTCCTCCGGCTCCAGCGCGCCGACGGCACCGTGCTCGGGGTCGCCGCCGCGCTGACCGACGTGACCGCCCGGGTGCGGGCCGAGGCGAACCTGCGCCTGCTGAACGAGGCGGCCACCCGGGTCGGCACCACGCTGGACGTGTTCCGTACCGCCGCGGAGTTCGGCGACCTCGCCGTCCCCCGTCTGGCCGACACCGTGACCGTCGACGTCTACGACTCCGTCGTGCGCGGTCACGCGCCCACCCCGGAGTCCCGCGACCGGGGGGCGGTCCTGCGGCGCGCGGGCTTCCGCTCCGTGGCCGGTCCCGAACACCAGGGCGTGCCCAGGACGGGCGAGATCACCGCCTACCCGCCCGCCACGCCCTACCGGGCCGCCCTGGACACCCTGGCCCCCCGGCTGATCAGCGGGCTGCGCCCGGACGCCGTCTGGCTCGACCCGGACCGGCGGCGCGACGCCCGCATCCTGTCCGCCGGAGTGCACTCGATGCTGCTCGTCCCCATCCGGGCCCGGGGCCTCGTGCTCGGGCTGGCCTGTTTCTACCGGTGGAGCAATCCGACCCCGTTCGACGAGAAGGACCTGGCCGTGGCGGAGCAGCTCACCACGCACGCGGCCCTCTGCCTGGACAACGCACGCCAGTACGGACGCGAGCGCTCCACGGCCCGGATCCTCACCGGACGGCTCACCCAGCCCGGAACGCCAGGAGCCGCCGCGGTCGACCTCGCCCACACCTACCTGCCCGCCGGGACGGGCGGCGCCTGGTTCGACGTCATTCCCCTGTCCGGCGCCAGGATCGCGCTCGTCACCGGGGACAGCGCCGGAGGGGCGGACGCGGCCGATCCCACGGCCATGGGCGAACTGCGGGCCGCGATCGAGGCGCTGTCCGGCCTCGACCTGCCGCCCGACGAGATCCTGGAGCGCCTGCACGACCTCGCCAGCCCCCCTCAGCCGGTTCCGGCAGGCGATCCCGGCCTCGCCGTGTCCGGCACCGCCCCGGCGAGCTGTCTCTACGTCGTCTACGACCCGGTCACCCGCCTCTGCACCGCGGCGAGCGCGGGGCATCCGCCGCCCGTCCTGGTCCACCCGGGCGGACAGGTCGAGAACCTCGACGTCGACCCGGGCCCCGCGCTGGGCCAGGGCGTCGCCCAGTACCGGGCCACCGAACGCGCCCTGCCCCCGGGCAGCACCCTGGTGCTCCACAACACGGCCCTCACGGCCGATCCCGCGGGCATGACGCGGTCGCTGCCGGCCCGGATCTCCGATGTCGCGCCCGGCCCTTCCCTCCAGGCGCTGTGCGACTCGCTGGCCCGCGATCTCAGTCCCGACCGGCTCGAACACGACGCCTTCCTGCTCCTGGCCCGTACCCGCGCACTCGGCCCGGACCGGACCAACACCTGGACGTTCCCCAACGACCCCGCGATCGTCTCCCGGGCCCGCAGGGCCGCGACCGCTCAACTGGCCGGCTGGGGCATCGGCCCCGACCTCGCCGACAACACCGCGCTCATCGTCAGCGAGCTCGTGACCAACGCCGTCCGGTACGCCGAGGGCCCGATCCGGCTGCGTCTGATCCTCGGCGACACCCTCACCTGCGAAGTCGCCGACGACAGCAGCACCGCCCCGCATCTGCGCCGGGCGCTGGACATGGACGAGCACGGGCGCGGGCTCTTCATCACCGCGCAGCTCACCCGCCGCTGGGGTGTCCGGGGCGTCAGCCGGGGCAAGGCGATCTGGGCCGAACAGGACCTCACCCCGTCGTCCGCGCAGACGAGGCCGGAGAACCTCGCACCCGCGTGAGCGGAAACCGGAGGACCCCATCCGGGCCGGGACCGGGAGACCCGTGTGGGCCGGGACCGGAAACGACTGAGGCCGTCCTCTCGCCTACGAGAGAACGGCCTCAGACCTGCGACTACGGAGAAGACTCCAGTCGGGACGACAGGATTTGAACCTGCGACCCCTTGACCCCCAGTCAAGTGCGCTACCAAGCTGCGCCACGTCCCGATGCCCGTCTGACCTGGGGTTTCCCCTGGCTGGACGTGCACGGAAACAATACCGCACTCACGCCGGTGGTCGCGCACCCGTTTTGCGCGGGCCGGGTGGGCGGCGGGCCGGTCCGGGCGGTCCCGCGAGGGCGTTCGCCGGCCGGGGCGCGGAGCCGTCGACCCGTACCAGGTCACGGATCGCGGGCACCGAGAGCAGGGCCACCGGGACGACGAGCGACATCACGCCGGCGGTGAGCAGGACGTGGTCCGCGCCGAGGGCCGCGGCGGCGGGCCCCGCGAGGGCCTGGCCGACGGGCATCATCGCCAGGGACCCGGCGACGTCGTAGGCGTGGATGCGGTTGAGGACGTCGGGGGCGACCTGGGTCTGCACGCTCGTCGCCCACATCACCCCCCACAGCGACATGCCCGCTCCGGCCGCCACGGCGCCTGCCGAGATGACCGCAACGCCGTACCCCGCCCCGACGGCCGCGGGGAAGCAGGCGAAGGCCAGGAGGGCGAAGGAACCGGCGCGCAGCATGCGGCGCGGGCGCAGGCGCAGGGCGAGGAGCCCGCCGACGACCGTACCCGCGCCGAGGGCGGAGTTGATCAGGCCGTAGGCCCGCGGGCCGTGCCGCTGCACGACCTCGGTCGCCACCAGGGGGACGGTCGGGCCCCACACCGAGATCATGTAGACGCACCAGATCACGATGACCCCCCACAGCCAGGTGCGGGAGCTGAACTCCCGCCATCCTTCGGCGAGGTCGGCCCTGAAGGTCCCGCCGTGGGCCGGGCTTCCGGGGGCGGCCGGGGGCAGCCGGAGCAGCAGCAGGCACAGGGCGCTGAGCGCGTAGGTCGCGGCGTGGGCCACGAAGACCCCTCCGGCGGAGGAGAACGCGACCAGCATGCCCGCGAGGGCCGGGCCGGCGAGCTGGGCGGCGGACTCGGCGATCCGGATGGCGCCGTTGGCTCCCTGGATGTCGGTGGCCAGGCGGGGCACGGTGCTGGCGACACCGGGCTGGAAGACGGCACCGGCCACGCCGTTGACCGCGCCGATCAGGCAGATCTGCCACAGCACCACGTGGCCGGTGAAGAAGAGGGCGGCGGCGGCCGACTGGGCGGCGAGCCGCACCAGGTCGGCGCCGATCATCAGTCTGCGGGTGCTGAACCGGTCGGCGATCACCCCGCCGAAGATCACCAGTGCGGCGAAGGGCGCGGCCGACGCGGCCATGGCGAGGCCTACGGCACCGGCGCCGTATCCGTACCGGAGGAGTCCCGCGGCGAGGGCGACCGGCAGCATGCTCTCGCCGAGCCGGGCGAGGGCGCGCGCGACGAAGAACAGGGCGAAGTCCCGTGACCAGACCGGCCGTTGTGCCCTGTCCTGAAGGGGGTCGGCCCGGGAGCGCTCCGGGCCCGGCGCCCCGGGCCCGTGGCCGGGCGGACCGCCCCCGGCGTCGGCGCCGCCGTCCTGTGCGCGCATCCCCGCCGCGCGGTCCGACGGCCCTGCTCTCCGCGGCTCCTCGCCCGATGACGTCATGGACATCCCGCTCGTGCCCTCCCCACGCCCCGGCCGCTCCCCCACGAAGCGGCCCGCCCCTGCGGCGTGTCCGTCCCCCCGGATCACTCCGCGATGCGGATCATGCCACGCGGCGACGGCGGTGCAGAGGGCGTTTCAGCCGTCGGACGGCAGGCCCAACTCGGGGTGGGCGTCGACGAGTCGGGGCGGGGCCGCCTGGCGCCAGGAGTCGGCGAGGATGGCGTGGAGTTCGTCGTCGTCCTCCAGGGCCGCGAGGCGGGCCCTGACCCAGGCGAAGCCGGCCTCGTGGTCGGCGATCCAGAACTTCTCCGGTTCGGCCAGCACCAGTTCGTCGCGCTCCTCCTTCGGGCACCGCACGGCGATGGAGGTCTCGGCCTCGGGCAGCGTGGCGAACATCTTTCCGGCGACCCGGAAGGTGGGCATGCTCCAGGCGATCTTCTCCGTGGTGTCCGGCAGGGAGAGGGCGATACGGCGTACGTCTTCGGCATCCGGCATGAGAAGCACGCTAGCCAATGCCACTGACATCGACGCGACGAAGCACGACGTCAGCGGGCCGGGCGCGGGGGCGAGGCAGAGTGCCGGGGAGCGGCGGAGCGCGGGGGCTCGGCCGCGCCCAGAGGTTCAGCCGGGTCCGGAGGTTCGGCCGGGTCCGGAGGTTCGGTGGCCGTTCCCAGCCGCTTGTAGAAGATCGTCGTCGGGTGCAGCGCGCCCGAGGGCGTCGCCGCGTAGTCCGGTATCGCCCCGATCCGGGTCCAGCCGGCCGAGAGGTACAGCGACTCGGCGGGACTGCCGGTCTCGGTGTCCAGGTGGAGGAGGGTGATCCCCGCGGCGGCGGCTCCCGTCTCCGCGGTCGTGAGGAGCGTACGGCCGACGCCCTGTCCGCGGCCGTCCCGGTGGACCATGAGCTTGACGAGTTCGGCGCGGTGGCGGCTGTTGGGCTTGTCGGGGAAGGCGAGGGCTACCGTGCCGAGCAACCGGTCGCCGCGGCGGGCCACCCAGACCGTGTGGCGCCCGGCGGCGACGGCGTCCGCGCGCTCCCGCCAATGGGCGACGGCGTCCGCGCGGTCCAGCGGGGCGAGGAACCCGATCGAGGCGCCACTGTCCACGGTGTCGATGAGCAGGTCAGCCAACTCGGCTGTAGCGGAACTGAGTTCGGCCGCGTCGAGACGGGTCGTGGTGATCACGGCAGGACCACCGCCAAGGCGTACCGCACGTCCTCGGGGCCGGGGCAGTGGAAGCGGGTCGGCCCCCAGACGCGCAGCCGGAGGCAGTCACCGGTACCGAGGCGGTGCTCCGTGTCCTGCGCGGTCACGTCGAGGCGGCCGTCGAGGACCCAGACGTGCTGCTCAAGGCCGGGCACGGGGGGCCGGTCGTACGCGATGTCCGCGCCGGCCGCGAGCCGCCCCTCGACGAGCTCCCCGCGCAGCCCCGGATGGGGCGGCGACACCGAGCGCCGGACGAATCCGGAGGCCCGGTCCGTCCAGACCGTCTGGTCCCCGGCGCGCACCAGCAGGGCGGACTCCCGCTCGACCTCGCTGAGCAGCTGCGACATGGTCCGCCCGTACACATGGCACAGGCGGTTCAGGAGCGAGGCCGTGGGGCTGATCTCGGCGCGCTCCGCTCGGGAGAGGGTCGATCGGCTGATCCCGCTGCGCTCCGCCAGTTCCCCCAGGGTCCAGTCCCGTTCGGCCCTCAGCTCGGCCAGCCGCGCCCCGAGCCGGACGTCGACGGCACCCTCGTCCTCGATTCCCATATCCGGGATGCTATCCCAGATACGGGACCCTCCGGGATCAGTCGACCGTGGCCGCCCGCGTCAGCGCGTCCAGGACCGGGCGGATCAGGGGGTGGTCCTCGGCGCCGCGGCGTACGGCGGCGAAGACGCGGCGGGTGGGGGCGACGCCGTCCACGGGGCGCACGACCACGCCGGTGAGTTCCATCCCCCGCAGCGCCGAGCGCGGTACGAGGGCCACGCCGGCGTCGGCGGAGGCCAGGGCGACGACGGCCCGGAAGTCGTCCGAGGAGTGTTCGAGGCGCGGCTGGAACCCGGCGTTCTCGCAGGCCAGGACGACCACGTCATGGCAGGGGTTGCCCGGGTAGGGGCCGATCCAGGGGTCCTTGGCCAGCTCGGCGAGCGGCACCTCCTCGGCGTCGGCCAGGCGGTGGGTCACCGGCACGACCGCGTCGAAGGGCTCCGCGTAGAGCGGGACGTGGGTCAGGCGCGGGTCGTCCGCGTCCGGGGCACCCCGGTACTCGACGGCCACCGCGATGTCGACCTGCCGGTCGAGCACCATCGGCAGGCTGGCGTCGCCCTCGGCGTCCTGGACGCGCACGAGGATGCCGGGCGAGGTGACGGCGAGCCTGGCCAGCGCGGGGGCCACGACCAGGCCGATGCCGGTGGCGAAGGAGGCCACCGTGACCGTACCGGCGGAACCCGCGCTGTACGCGGCCAACTCGGCCTCCGCGCGCTCCAGTTGAGCGAGAACGGCATTGGTGTGGCCGAGCAGGATCTCGCCGGCCGGGGTGAGCCGTACGCCCTTGGCGCCGCGCTCGACGAGCCGGTGGCCCGTCTCCTGCTCCAGGGCGGTCAGCTGCTGCGAGACCGCCGAGGGGGTGAGATACAGCGCGGCGGCCGCCGCCGTGACCGTGCGGTGGTCCGCCACCGCACGGAGGATGTGGAGCCGCCGCGCTTCGATCATGCGACCGATTCTCTCAGGTCACACGCGTTTTCCGGCCATCGGACCGGTGGGCGCCCCCGGCGAAGGGGGCGCGCCCGGCCGTCAGGCGTCGAGTTCCGCCCGCGCCGCCACGAAGGCGTCCACGGCCCGGTTCACGTCCTCGGTGGAGTGCCCCGCCGACAGCTGCACCCGGATACGGGCCTGCCCCTGCGGGACGACCGGGTACGAGAAGCCGATCACGTACACGCCGCGCTCCAGGAGCAGCTCCGCCATGCGGCCGGCGACGGACGCGTCACCGATCATGACGGGGGCGATCGCGTGGTCGCCGGGGAGGATGTCGAAGCCCTCCTCGGTCATCCGCGAGCGGAACAGCGCCGTGTTCTCCCGCAGCCGCACCCGCAGGTCGTCGGCCGACTCCAGCAGGTCGAGGACCTTCAGGGAGGCGGCGGCGATCACCGGGGCGAGCGTGTTCGAGAAGAGGTACGGGCGGGACCGCTGGCGCAGCAGGGCGACGATCTCGGCGCGGGCGGCGACGTAGCCGCCGGAGGCGCCGCCGAGGGCCTTGCCGAGCGTGCCCGTGATGATGTCGACGCGGTCCATGACCCCGTGCAGCTCGGGGGTGCCCCGGCCGCCGGGACCGACGAAGCCGACCGCGTGCGAGTCGTCGACCATGACCATCGCGTCGTACCGCTCGGCGAGGTCGCAGATCTCCTGGAGCGGGGCCACGTAGCCGTCCATCGAGAAGACGCCGTCGGTGACGATCAGCTTCCGGCGCGCGCCGGAGGCCTCCTTGAGCTGGGCCTCCAGGTCGGCCATGTCACGGTTGGCGTACCGGAAGCGGCGCGCCTTGGACAGCCGGATGCCGTCGATGATCGAGGCGTGGTTGAGGGCGTCGGAGATGACCGCGTCCTCGGCGCCGAGGAGGGTCTCGAAGACACCGCCGTTGGCGTCGAAGCAGGAGGAGTAGAGGATCGTGTCCTCCTGGCCGAGGAACGCGGACAGCCGCGCCTCCAGCTCCTTGTGCACCTCCTGCGTACCGCAGATGAAGCGCACGGAGGCCATGCCGTAGCCCCAGCGGTCGAGCGCCGCGTGGGCGGCGGCGACGACCTCGGGGTGGTCGGCGAGGCCGAGGTAGTTGTTCGCGCAGAAGTTGAGGACCTCGCCGGGGCGGCCGCCCGAGGTGACGCTCACGGTCGCGGACTGCGGGGTGCCGATGACCCGCTCGGGCTTGTGCAGCCCGGCGGCGCGGATCTCGTCGAGGGTGGTGCGCAGGTCGTCACGGACGGAGTCGAACATCATCAGTTCCTTAAGTCCTCAGAGGGTCCAGTCGAGAATGACCTTGCCGCCACGGCCGCCGGCCGCGTCGTCGAACGCCGCCTCGTAGTCCCGGAACCCGTAACGGCCGGTGATCACGGGCATGAGGTCGAGGCCGCTCTCCAGGAGGACCGACATCGCGTACCAGGTCTCGAACATCTCGCGGCCGTAGATGCCCTTGATCGTGATCATCGAGGTCACGATCCGGGCCCAGTCGACCGGGAACTCCTGGGACGGCAGACCCAGCATGGCGATCCGCCCGCCGTGGGTCATGTTGGCGATCATGTCGCGCATCGCCTCGGGGCGGCCGGACATCTCCAGGCCGATGTCGAATCCCTCGCGCAGGTTCAGCGTGCGCTGCCCGTCGGCGATGGTCGAGCTCCCGACGTTGAGGGCGAGGCTGACGCCGATCTTGCGGGCCAGCTCCAGGCGCTCCTCGCTCACGTCGGTGATGACGACGTTGCGGGCGCCCGCGTGGCGGGCCACGGCGGCGGCCATCAGACCGATCGGGCCGGCACCGGTGATCAGGACGTCCTCGCCGACCAGCGGGAAGGACAGCGCGGTGTGGACGGCGTTGCCGAACGGGTCGAAGATCGCGGCGACGTCGAGGTCGACCGGGACGCGGTGCACCCACACGTTGGTGGCGGGCAGCACGACGTACTCGGCGAACGCTCCGTCGCGGCCCACGCCGAGGCCGACGGTGGCGCGGCAGAGGTGACGGCGTCCGGCGAGACAGTTGCGGCACTTGCCGCAGACGAGGTGGCCCTCGCCGCTGACGCGGTCGCCGACGTTGATGTCGCTGACGTCGCGGCCGGTCTCGACGACCTCGCCGACGAACTCGTGGCCGAGCACGAGGGGCGTCTTGATGGTCTGCTGGGCCCAGCCGTCCCAGTTGCGGATGTGCAGGTCGGTGCCGCAGATCCCGGTCCTGAGGACCTTGATCAGTACGTCGCCGGGGCCGGCCTGCGGCTCCGGGACGTCCATGAGCCGGAGTCCGGGCTCCGCCTTCTCCTTGACCAGCGCCTTCACTCGTACGGCTCCTGTGCGTGAGGTCCCGGGAAAGGGCACGCCGAAGCGGCCCGTACCGGGGAGAGAGGTGGGTTCACCCAGGAATCTGCCGTACGACGGTGCCCCGGGTCCATCGAGGATTTCTTAAGCGCGGCCCCAGCTTTCCTTCACGCCCGTGTTCTCCCGGACCGGCCGGGAACGGCCGCCGGGCCGCCGCGGCGGCGGGGAGGCGGGCGGAGGACGTGGGGGTCGGTGAGGTCAGCCATGGCTACGTGGCCATGCGTCACCCCCGTTCCACGGGGGCCCGCCACCTGCGTCTGGCTCGGGGTCCGGCATACGTCACAGGATGGGTCCCGAGCGGCCGACAGGGCCGGACCCGGGCCCCGGCGCGTCGTCAGATCCCGTGCACCTCTTCCCGCCGGCCGAGCTGTCCGGCCAGCTCGGCCGCCATCGCCTTGATGGTCTCCAGACCCGCCCTCCCCCAGGGCCGCGGCTCGACGTCGACGACGCAGATCGTGCCGAGCGCGATGCCGCTGCGGTCGAGCAGCGGGGCACCGAGGTAGGAGCGGACGCCGAACTCGTCGACGACCGGGTTCCCGGCGAAGCGCGGGTAGTCGCAGACGTCTTCCAGGACGAGGGCCTTGCGGCGCACCACGACGTGCGGGCAGAAGCCGTGGTCCCGGGCCATGTAGCGGCCCAGTTCGAGCCCGTCGCCGTCCGGGAGGACGGCGCGGCGGCCGCCCCCGGCGCCGTCGTCGGGGGTGTGCAGACCGGCGAAGAACTGCTGCTGCTCGTCGATGAAGTTGACCATCGAGTACGGCGCGGCCGCGATCTGCGCCAGGCGGTCGGCGAAGGCGTCGAGGCCGGGCTCGGAGCGCTCCCCGAGGCCCAGCCTGCGCAGCCGTCGCACCCGGGCCGGAGCGTCCTTGTCCTGCGGTGTCAGCAGCAGGCGACCGGCCGTCCCGGGCGGGTCGTACGTCATGCGCGGGCTCCATGGCTCGGGGTGGGGGCGGGCGCGTGGGCGAGGAGGTGGCGGACCAGGGTGAGCAGGGTCTGCACGCCCGAGCTGGAGATCCGGGCGTCGCAGCACACCACGGGGATGGCGGGGTCGAGGTCGATGGCCGCGCGGACCTCGGCCGGGTCGTAGCGGTAGGAGCCGTCGAACTCGTTGACCGCGACGATGAACGCGAGACCGCGCTGTTCGAAGAAGTCGACGGCCGCGAAGCAGTCCTCCAGGCGCCGGGTGTCGGCGAGGACCACCGCGCCGAGAGCGCCGTCGGAGAGCTCGTCCCACATGAACCAGAACCGCTCCTGCCCGGGTGTGCCGAAGAGATAGAGCACGTGTTCCGGGTCCAGGGTTATGCGGCCGAAGTCCATGGCGACGGTCGTCTCGACCTTGTTCTCGATCCCGTCGAGCCGGTCGGTCGAGGCGCTGACCGTGGTCAGCAGTTCCTCCGTACTGAGCGGCGCGATCTCGCTCACCGCGCCGACGAACGTCGTCTTGCCGACCCCGAACCCTCCCGCCACCAGGATCTTCAGCGCGGTGGGGAAGGGGTCAGAGCTGTCGTCGTAGTCCATCGAGCACTGCCTCCAGAAGGGATCGGTCAGTGGGGTTGTGGTGGAACCGCGGGGGCTTCGTGGTCAGCGCCCCGCAGTCGACGAGGTCCGACAGCAGCACCTTGGTGACCGCGGCCGGCAGCTTCAGATGGGCGGCGACCTCCGCGACCGAGACGGGTGCCCGGCAGCGTTCGAGCGCCTGGTTGTGCTCGGGTCCGAGATGGCCGAGCGGTGTGGCTCCCGTGGCCATGACCTGCGAGAGGAGGTCGAGCGCGGTGCTCGGCCGGGTCCGTCCGCCGCTGACGGTGTAGGGGCGCACCAGGCGTCCCGCCGCGTCGTCGAGCCAGGGCCCGTCGCCGGCCGCGGCCCCCCTCAAGACCTCATCGCCGAGGGTTCGACGGCGTGCTGCCGGGGCGCGGTGACCAGATAGGGCCGGACGCTCTTGACCAGCATCGCCATCTCGTAGCCGAGGACGGCCGCGTCGGCCTCGCGGCCCGCGAGCACGGCGAGACAGGTCCCGGAGCCCGCGGTGGAGACGAACAGCAGCGTCGAGGCGAGTTCGACGACGACCTGGCGCACCTCGCCGCCGTCCCCGAAGCGCACGCCGGCGCTGCGCCCGAGGGCGTACAGGCCGCAGGCGAGCGCCGCCATGTGGTCGGCGCTGTCCGGGGCGAGGCCGTGGACGGCCTTGACGAGCCCGTCGCTGGAGAGCAGTACGGCGCTCGTGGTGTGGGGTACGCGCTGGACGAGGCCGCTCATCAGCCAGTCGAGGTCGGACACGTGACCGGTCGGCACATCGCTCGCCATGGGGGATCGACTCCTTGAGGTACGAAGGTCTGCGGGAGCGGTGGGGGTGGAGGGGGAGGTCGTCATCCGGCCGGTGTGCTCCCGTCGTGCCGGGCGGTGCGGTCGTGGCCGGAGGCGATGTCGTGGGCTCCGGACGGTGTGCGGGTGTGCGGGGCGGGCTGCGGACCCGTGCGAACGGCCGGTGTGCCGTCCTCAAGGAACTCCGGGGGTGCGTCCGGGCGTGGGCCGAGGCGCGCGTCCGAGGACGTGTCCGGCAGGGGTACGTCCAGGGGGTCGCCGTCGGGGGCGACGGTGCCCGTGGGCGGCTCACGGCGGGCCCTGACCGTGCCCTCCGCGCGCACCGCCTCGCGGAGCGCCGCCTCTGGGAGCGGCGTCTCCAGGTGCGGTGCGTCCAGGTGCGGTGCGTCCAGGTGGAGCCCGTCAGGGCGGGCCCGGTCCGGGAACGACGCCGGGGCGGCCGGTCCGGTGGCGGGCGACGGGCCCGGGAACGGCTCCGGGAGCTCCCCGGCCGCCGGGTCGGCGTGGGCGGCCGCCTCCGCCAGCCAGATCCCGCGCTGGAACGCCGCCATGAGCCCCGGGTCGTGCCCGACGGGGTTCTCCGGGGCCGCCGGGCGGGGCGCCTGTCCTTCGCGCAGCTGCGGAACGAGGTGCTCCTGGGCGCGCCGCTTGGGCAGGTTGGGCTTGTCCATGGTGCCGCGCACGACTCCGGTGCGCGGTGTGGGCGGCATGGCCGCGTTCCCGGCGGCGGTGAGCCGGTCCTCCGGGCGGATTCCGGGGACGGCCTCGGCGGGGTTGGGCCGCCCGTCCCTGGCACCGCGCACCGGCAGCGGTGCCGCGCCGCGCGCTCCGGCCGGCGCGCCCGCGACGCCCGGGGACGTCCGCTCCGCGCGCGCGGGCCCGGGCACCGGCTCGCGCGGACCCTGCCGCGGCACCACGGGGGACATCCGGTGTCCCCCGCCGGGAAGGGCCGGGACCTGCGCCGGCGGCGTGTGCGCGGGCCCGGGGCCGAGGGCGGGCCTCCGGCTCCCGTTCGCCGCGCCGTCCGTCCCGGTCACCGGGGCGGGTGCCTGTGCCGGCGCCTGTGCCTGTGCCACACCGACGGCTTCGGCCCCTGCGCCCTCGCCCGCGTCCGGCGCCGCGCCCAACAGGCCCTGCGGAACCACGAGTACGGCCTGGACACCGCCGTAGATGTTGCTCTGGAGCCGTACGTGGATGCCGTGCCGGCGGGCGAGCTGCGAGACCACGAACAGGCCGATGCGCCCGTCCTGGAGCAGACCGTCGACGTTGACCTGGTCGGGGTCGGCGAGCAGGGCGTTCATCCTGTCCTGTTCGGCCGCCTGCATGCCGAGCCCGCGGTCCTCCACCTCGATGGCCAGGCCCGAGGTGACGTGGTCGACGCGCAGCAGCACCTGGGTGTGCGGGGCGGAGAACAGGGTGGCGTTCTCGACGAGTTCGGCGAGCAGGTGGATGACGTCGGCGACGGCGTGGCCGCGCAGGGTGCCGTCGGTCGGGGGCACCAGCTTGACCCGCGAGTACTGCTCGACCTCCGCGATCGCCGAGCGCAGCACCTCGGTCATGGAGACCGGGTTGCTCCACTGACGGCGCGAGACGGCGCCGCCGAGCACGGCGAGGTTCTCGGCGTGGCGCCGGATGCGGGTGGCGAGGTGGTCGACGTGGAAGAGGCCCTTGAGCAGGTCCGGGTCCTCGATCTCGTTCTCCAGCTCGTCGAGGAGGGAGATCTCGCGGTGCACGAGGGACTGAAGACGCCGGGCCAGATTGACGAAGACCTCGACCTTCTGGTCGCTGTCCGCCCGGCTCGAGAGCCGGGAGGCCTGCACGACGGCCGTCACGGCGCCGTCGTGGGCGCGGGAGAGGTCGGCGGCGAGCAGCTCGAAGTCGTCGGCGTCGGCGGGCGGGCGGCGGCGCTTCCTGCGCGCGGGCGGGTCCTCGCCGCGGCGCAGCCCCTCGACCACGGCGGCCAGTTCGGTCTCGGTGCGGGCGCTCGTGCGGCGGAGGGCTCCTATGCGTTCGCGCACGGAGGTGGCGGTGCGGTTCGCGGCCACGGCGGCGATCAGGACGCCGGCGAGGGCCACGCCCGCGGCTCCGGCGAGGACGGTCCACAGGACGAGTCCCGGCCGGGCTCCGGTGGAGCGGACGGTGAACAGTACGGCGGCGCAGGCGCTGAGGGCCACGGCGGTCGGCGGCAGGACCGCCAGGCGCAGCAGCTGGGGCCGCAGGTGCGTCTCGGGAGGCGCGGCGGTGGCGCGGGCGGCCGGGCGGCCGTGCCGCCCGCCCTCGCGGCGGTCTGCGCGTACGGCCGGTGCGCGGAGGTGAGACATCGGCGTCCTCGTACTGGATGCGTCGGGGGCGTGGAGCTCCCTCGGTTCCGCGACTCGGGCGTCGCCGTCGCGGTGCCGGTCGAGAGAGCCGAAAAAATCGGCCCTGCGTCGCCCGTCGGCAACTGACAGTAGTCGCCAACCCATCATGTGCGGTGGGCTGTTGACAAAGTCCCCCAGGTGGCTTCCCGCTCTGGTATGAGCCCTCGCACGGCTGACCGATAAGGCGATCGGACACCCGTTCGCGCGGCCCCGCGGATCCGATCAGAGCTGGTCAGAAGCGGTCGCAAGCAAACAGCGAGGGCCGGGGAGCATGACGCTCCCCGGCCCTCGCCGTCGGTCGGTGGATCAGCCCGCGGGCACCGTCTCGGGCTCTCCGGTGCCCTCCGTCGAGCCGTCCGCGACGTCACCCGCCGTGTTGTCCGTGGCCGGTTCCTCGACGGCGGGCCAGCCGCCCGCGGGCACGCGTGCCACGCCCCGCCACCACGGCTCGGACGGGACGCTCTCGGCCGTCGGCTCGAAGGGCTCACCCGGGCGGGGCAGCGCGACGCGGGCGCCCACCGCGCGGGCGGCGGCCAGCGTGCCCTCGCCCGGGTCGGCCCAGGCGTGGGTGGAAAGGTTGAACGTGCCCCAGTGGATCGGCAGCATCACTCCGGAGGGCTTCCCGCCCTGGAGGTCCAGATGGGACCGCATCCCCTCCTGCGGGGTCATGTGGATGTCGGGCCAGAAGTCGCTGTAGGCGCCGATCTGGATCATCGTGGCGTCGAAGGGGCCGTGGGCCGCGCCGATCTCCTTGAAGCCCTGGAAGTAGCCGGTGTCGCCGCTGTGGTAGATCCGGTGCGCCTCGCCCTCGGCGACCCAGGACGCCCAGAGGGTGTGCTGGGTGTTGCGCAGGCCGCGCCCGCAGAAGTGGCGCGCCGGCGTCGCCGTGAGGGTGATCCCGCCGACCTTGACCGACTCGTTCCAGTCCAGCTCGCGGATCCGCTCGGCGGCGATGCCCCAGTGCTCCAGGTGGGCTCCCACGCCCAGCGGCACGGCGAACACGGTGTCCGTGCCGCCCAGCGCCTTGATCGTGGGCATGTCGAGGTGGTCGTAGTGGTCGTGCGAGATCACCACGACGTCGACCGGACCGAGCGCGGCGAGCGGCAGCGGGACCGGGTGCAGCCGCTTGGGGCCGGCGAAGGCGAACGGCGAACAGCGCTCGCCCCAGACGGGGTCGAACAGGACCCGGTGGCCGTCGATCTCGGCGAGGACGCTGGAGTGCCCCATCCAGGTGAGCCGCAGCCCGGTGGCGGCGGGCCTGGCCAGGTCGGCGAGGGTGGTCGGGTGCACCGGCACGGTCCCGGCCGGGGAGCGGTGGGCACGCTCCTCGCTGCGGAAGTAGACCTTGGCGAACTCGGTCATCGAGCCGTCGGGGCGGGTGCGGGCGGTCTCCGGGTTCTGGAACACTCCGTCCGCGAAATTCGGCGAACTGCGGATGCGGCGCAGGCGCGCACCAGCCGGATCCGCGCCGAAGGCGGCGGGCCGCAGCGCGCGGAGCCCGGAGCTCAGGGTACGGAAACCGGTCACGGATACCTCCAGATGGAGTCGGTCAGGCTTTCATTATGGTCGTCGCCTCTGACAGCGCCGGGTCACCCCGGTCACTGCGCGATGTCCGTGACCCCGGGTCCGTATGTCCTCAACCCCGTCGCACCCGCTCTTCTTCCGCCCCCGGGACGCGTTCCGGGGGCGATCACACCAACCGGACCCCGCCGGGGCCGGCCCGGGGGGTGTGCGTGCAGGTCCCGCGAGCCGCCCCTGCGGGAGTGCGGACCGGTCCCACGGGCCACCGCGCCCTCCGTCCGCGTGTCCGCGCCGCACCCCGCCGCGCGCCCCGCCCCGCGCCAGTGCCCGCACCTTCGCCCCGCGCCTCCGGCGGACGCCGGTCCGGCGCGTTGACATGACCCGGCACTCGTTCCGATACTGACTCATGGTTCAGTAGTCAGTGTGCGCGCGTCCGGTCCGACCGCCCCGCCGCGCTCACCGCACCCGCGGGCCGCGCCGGCCCTTCCACGTCTGGAGACACCGTGTCCGACCTCACCGCCGACCCGGCCACGGGCACCGCCCGCACCGGGCGCCGCGCCGCCGCGCGGAGCCTGTGATGGGCGAGATCCTCACCGGCGGCGAGGCCCTCGTCCGCGCTCTGTCCGGACACGCGGTGACCCGGGCCTTCGGCATCCCCGGGACCCACAACCTGGAGATCTACCGCCATCTGTCCGCCTACGGGATCCGGCACGTCCTGACGCGCCACGAGCAGGGCGCCGGATACGCCGCCGACGGCTACGCGCGCGTGACCGGCCGTCCCGGCGTCGTGATCACCACGACCGGGCCGGCCCTGCTGAACGCCGCGGCGGCCGTCGGCCAGGCCTACTCCGACAGCGTGCCGCTCCTCGTGATCTCGCCCGGTGTGCCCCTGCGCCACCCGCGGCTCGCCACCGGACTGCTGCACGAGACCCGCAGTCAGACCGAGGCGCTGCGGGGAGTGGCGGCGTTCAGCCACCGCGTGTCCTCGGTCGCCGAGATCGACGCGGCGGTGGCACGCGCCTTCACCCTCTTCCGCACCGGCAGGCCCAGGCCCGCGCACATCGAGATCCCCCTCGATCTGCTGGAGGCGGCCGAGGAGACCGGTCCCATTCGGGTCAGTCCGCCCGTCGCACACCCAGCCCCGCTCCCGGAGGCGGTGGAACGGGCCGCCGAGGCCCTGCGCGAGGCCCGCCGGCCGGCCGTGGTCCTCGGCGGCGGGGCGCGCGGCGCGGCCGTCCCCGCACTGGCCCTCGCCGAGGCGCTGGGCGCACCCGTCGTCACCACGGCCAACGGCAAGGGGACCGTCCCGGAGACCCATCCGCTGGCCCTCGGCGTGTCCCTGCACAGTCCCTCGGTACGGAGCTGGCTCGCGGGCCGGGACGCCGTGCTCGCCGTGGGCACCGAGCTCGCCGAGTCCGACTTCTGGTCCGCGCCGCCCTCCCTCGACGGCACCCTGATCCGCGTCGACGTGGACCCCGGCCAGATGTACGCGGGCCTCGCCGCCGACATCGCGGTCGTCGGCGACGCACGGCTCAGCCTGACGGCCCTGCTCGCCGCCGTCGGGCAACCGGACGGCTCGCGGCCGCACGCGCGCGTGGCCGACCCGGAACCCGCCCGGCAGGCGGAAGCGCTGCGTGCCGCCCGGAACGCCGAGACGGCGGAACGCGACGCCCGCTGGATCCCGTACCTGCGGGCCGTCCGCTCCGTGCTCCCCGACGACGCCGTGATCACCTCCGACAGCGCCCAGTGCTGCTACTACGGAGCGCTCCCCCACCTCGCGCTCGGCCCCGCCGGCCGCTATCTTCACCCGACCGGCTACGGCACGCTCGGCTACGCTCTGCCCGCGGCGATCGGAGCCAAGGCGGCGTGCCCCGGCCGCGAGGTCGTGGCGCTCAGCGGGGACGGCGGGCTCCAGTTCACCGTGCAGGAACTGGCGACCGCGGTACAGCTCCGCCTTCCGCTGCCCGTCGTGGTGTTCGACAACGGCGGCTACGGGGAGATCCGCGACGAGATGACGGCCCGGGGCGACACGCCCACGGCCGTCGACCTCGCCCCGGTCGACCTGCCCGCCCTGGCCCGCGCCTACGGAGGACAGGGCACGCACGCGTACGGCCCGGACGAGCTGAGCGCCGCGCTCGCCGAGGCCCTGCGCACCCCCGGCCCCACCCTGATCGTCGTCCCCGAGGAGACCCGATGACCGCCGCCCCCCTGATGACGCTCACCTGGACGGACCACGTCACCGGCCGCGCGGGCTTCCTCGTCGTCGACCGGCTCGTACGGGGTGTCTCCAGCGGCGGCCTGCGGATGCGGCCCGGCTGCACGCTGGAGGAGGTCGCCGGACTCGCCCGTGGCATGACCATGAAAGAGGCGCTGCACTACAACCCCGAAGGCCGCTACATCCCGCTGGGCGGCGCCAAGGGCGGCATCGACTGCGATCCCCAGGATCCGGCGGCGTACGGCCTGCTGGTGCGCTACCTGCGCGCCATGCGCCCCTACATCGAGTCCTTCTGGACCACCGGCGAGGACCTCGGGCTCAGCCAGGACCTGGTCGACCGGGCCGCCGCCGAGGCCGGCCTCGTCTCGTCCATCCAGGCCGTGTACCCGCTGCTCGACGACGAGGCGGCGGCCCGCGAACGGCTCGCGGACGCCTTCGCGGTCGAGGTGGACGGCATCGGCCTCGACGAACTGGTCGGGGGCTGCGGGGTCGCCGAGTCGGTGCTCGCCGCCCTGGACCGGGCCGGAACGCCGTACGCGGGAACGCGTGTCGCCGTGCAGGGGCTCGGCACCATGGGCGGGGCGACCGCGCGGTTCCTCGCGCGCGCGGGGCTCAGGATCGTGGCCGTCGCCGACGTCAAGGGGACCATCGCGAACCCGGACGGCCTCGACGTCGAGTCCCTGCTCGCGGCCCGGGACGCCTACGGCACGGTCGACCGCGGGGTGCTGCGCCCGGCGGACCGTGAACTCCCCGGTGACGCCTGGCTGTCCGCCGACGCGGAGGTGCTGGTGCCTGCCGCCGTCTCGTACGCGATCGACACGGCGAACCAGGGGGAGATCACGGCCCGGTGGATCGTCGAGGCGGCCAACATGCCCGTCCTGGCCGACGCGGAGCGGCTGCTGGCCGCGCGCGGGGTCACGGTCCTGCCGGACGTCGTGGTCAACTCCGGTACGAACGCCTGGTGGTGGTGGACCCTGTTCGGCGACATCGGCGCCGACGCGGACGAGGCGTTCGCCCACACCCGGCGCTCGATGCGCGCCCTGATCGACCGGACGCTCGCGCGCGCAGAGGCCGACGGGACGACCCCGCGGGCCGCCGCCCACGCCATCGTCACCGACCGGCTGCCGGTCATCGCGGAGCGGTTCGGCTGGTACCGCTGAGGCCGGCGCCCGGCGGGGCGGCGGGAAGGCGCCAACTCCTGTCGGGGTCTCCCCCGTGCGGGCTGTGTAGGGTTGCCGCGTGGCGAGAGTTCGGTTGAGCGTGGCGGAGCGGCGCGAGGAGTTGCTGCGGGCCGCCGTCGAACAGATCGAGGCGCGGGGCGTGGCGGCGGTACGGATCGCCGACGTGGCCTCGGCCCTGGGCGTGAGCAACGCGCTGGTGCTGTACCACTTCTCGACGAAGGAGAAGCTGGTCGCCGCCGCGTTCACCTATGCCGCCGAGGACGACCTCGCCCGTCTGCGCAAGCTGCTCGGGCGCCGTACGACGGCACTGCGACGCCTTCGGGCCGCCGTGCGGTGGTACGCGCCGACCGGGCAGGCCAAGGGCTGGCGCCTGTGGATCGAGGGCTGGGCGGTCGCCCTGCGCGAGCCCGCGCTGCGCGAGGTCACCCGTGATCTCGACCGGCAGTGGAAGGCCGCGATGACCGAGGTGATCGCGGAGGGCGTGGCCGCGGGCGAGTTCCGCTGCCCGGACCCCGTCGGCGCGGCCCTCAGGCTCACGGCCCTGCTGGACGGGCTCGCGGTCCAGATGACGGCGTACTCCGGCGCGGTGTCACGGGCCCGCACCCAGGAATGGGTGGACGAGGCCCTCGCCCGCGAACTGGGCCTGGAACGCGCGGCGTTGATGGCAGCAGTGCGCTAGCCGCGCGGTTCGCAGGCCTGACCCCGGCCGGGGTGCTACGAGGGCCCCGTGGTCCGACTTGGGCTCGGGGGCCCACCAGGGGTCCGGGGTCGTTCCAGGGGTCCGGGGTCCGACCCAGGCTCGGGGCACCACCAGGCGTCCCGGGGCCGACCAAGGGTCGGGGGTCCCACCAAGGGTCCAGGGTCCCACCAGGGGTCCGGGGTCCGACCCAGGCTCAGGGCACCATCAGGCGTGCCGGGGCCGACCAAGGGTCCGGGGTCACACCAGGGGTCCGAGGTCGTCCCAGGGGTCCGGGGTCCGACCCAGGCTCGGGGCACCATCAGGTGTCCCGGGGCCGACCAAGGTCCGGGGTCCCGCCCCGGTGGGGACGGCGGCCCGGGGCCGGGAACCCGACAGAGCCGTTGAGTCCGGCTCGGAGCGCGGGGGCCGGGCCCGCGCGCGAAGCCGGAGCCGGGACGCGGACTTCACCCGGATCCGGGGCCCGGCCCGGGGCGTGGGGTCCGACCAGGCACCCGGAGGTCCGACCCGAGGCCCGGATCCCGGCCGGGGGCCCGGAGCCCCACGCGGAGTCCGGTGCCCGTACGTACGATCCGGCCCCCGCCCGGAATGCCGGCTCCGCCGGGGGGCAGCCCTGTCGGCTCCACCCCGAGTGCCGCCGATCACCGGCTGCGCCCAGGGTGCCGCCCCCCATCGGCCCCGCCCGGGGTGCCCACCGACGCCGGTCCGGGAAAGGGTGCCCCGTCGGGGCCGTTCGGGTCAGGCCACCGATTCGATGCGGAGCTTGATGTCGTCCGGTGACAGGGCTCCCTTGGCGGCCACGTGGTCGCCGGAGGACTCCCCGCGGAGCCGTCGTCCGATCCAGGGGACCAGGTACTCGCGCGCCCACTGGATGTTGTCGCGGCGCATCTCCAGCGTGCCGCGCGGCGGGAGGGGCGGCCAGGGCTGGTCGGGGTCGGCCGGCACCTCGTAGCCGAGGAGCTGTCCGGCCCGGAGCGCCACCCGGGTGTGCCCCTCGGGAGAGAGGTGCAGCCGGTCGCCGTCCCACGCGCGGCGGTCCTGGATCGTCTTCAGGGACCAGAGGTCGAGGACGGGACAGCCGTAGCGGTCCGCGATGGCCCGCACATGACCGTTGTAGGTGGCGATCTTGCCGCGCAGATGCTTGAGCACGGGAACGCCACGGGTGTCGAAGCCGGTGGTCACCATCACGGTGCCCACGGCGGAGGTGAGGTCCGCGACCGCGCGCTCGAAGCGCTCCGCGACCTCGTCGGGGTCGGTGCCGGGACGGATGATGTCGTTCCCGCCGGCGCAGAACGAGACCAGGTCCGGGCCGAGTTCCTTGGCCCGCTGGAGCTGGGTCTCGACGATCTGGTCGAGCAGTTTCCCGCGCACCGCGAGATTGGTGTAGTCGAAGTCGCCCTCGGGCCTGCGGTCCGCGAGAAGGACCGCGAACCGGTCGGCCCAGCCGACGAACGCCCCGTCGGGCCCAGGGTCGCCGACGCCCTCGGTGAAGCTGTCCCCCACCGCCACGTACGACCCGATCACTGATCTGTTGTCATTCTTCGAATCGTCTGCCACATCGAGCATGATTCACCTTTCGATGTGAGCTACGCGACCGTAGGGAAGGGTTGACGGGCGGTGAGATAAGCCACGCGCCAAACGTTGGTCAACTCCGGAATAAGGCCCGCATCAAGGATGTTGAAGCAGCGATCACCCGGATACCCCGGAAAGCGGTCCCGCTCGTACGGCGAAGGCCGGACCCAGGGGATCACGGGTCCGGCCTCCGTCGATGGCCCTGCCGTCAGGAGCAGGAGGTGGGGCGTCAGCCCACGGCGACACCGTGCGAGCGCAGGTACGCCACCGGGTCGACGTCGGAGCCGTAGTCGGGCGTGGTGCGGATCTCGAAGTGCAGGTGCGGTCCGGTCACGTTGCCGGTCGCGCCGGAGAGGCCGATCTGCTGGCCCTCGGTCACGGTCTGCCCCGCGGAGACGGACAGCGACGACATGTGGGCGTACTGGGAGTACTTGCCGTCGGCGTGCTGGATGACGACCTGGTTGCCGTAGGCGCCGCCCCAGCCCGCGGAGACGACGGTGCCCGCCGCGACGGACTTGATGGTGGTGCCGGTCGGGACCACGAAGTCCACACCGGTGTGGTAGCCGCTGGACCACATGCTGCCCGCCACCTTGTAGCCGGTGCCGATGGTGCTGCTGTCGACCGGCAGGGTGTAGCCGGAGGAGCTGCTGGTGGAGCTGCCCGTGGAGGCGGGGGCGGACGCGGCCGTGTCGGCGGCCGGGGTCGCCGCGGACTTCGCCGGGGCCGACGTCCGGGTGGCCGTGTGGGCGACGGAGGCGGCCCTGTGGCCGAGCGACAGCTTCAGCCCGGGGTGGATCAGCGACGGGTCGCTGCCGATGGCGGAGCGGTTGTCGGAGTAGATCTTCTTCCAGCCGCCGGTGACGTTCTGCTCGTCGGCGATCTTCGAGAGGTAGTCGCCGGACTTCACCGCGTACGTCTTCGTCGTGGGGGCCTCGGCGGCCTTGTCGGCGTGGGCGACGGCCGGGGCCTTCTCGACGTGCTGGGCGACGGTGGCCTGGGTCGCGGCGTGGGCGCCCGTGGCTCCCATCAGGGGCAGCGCGAGCGCGGCGCCACCGGTTCCGGCCGCGGCCATGGTGCGGGTGAATCGCAGGGACTTGGGACGGCGGTGCTTACCCTTGGCGGGCATGGCGGATTCCTCTCCGTCGCCTGCGGGGTGAGCTGTCGGGTGCGGGCTGGAGATGCCCGGCCGCGTCGCTGCGCGGCTGTACCCCTAGCCTGTTCCGGGAACCGGACCAGGCACGGAACCTGTGGGTCCCCCGCTCCTGCCGTGTGCGGGTGAGTGTGCGGATTCCGGGCGGCGGCAGGATTGGGCGTCCGTCCGGATTGAGGCAGAACGTAAGCGACATGAGAGCGCGTCGACAACCAGGTCCGGTTTCCGCACGCTCGCCCTTCTTGATCCATGCGGAATTCGCCGTCACCCTCCGTGGAATGACGATCTTCCGGACATCTCAACCCGCCTGGAAACACGGACCTCTTGAGAAACGGCGACGGCAACGCATCGTCACGAATATGACCCTCCTCACGCGACTCGCCCCAGCACCCCCTATTCCAGGGCCAGTTGTCATGAAGGTGCTTATTCGGACAGAGCGGTCAAATGCGCTGTGCGTGGATATCCGGCACATTCGACCTTCCCTCCGGAAAGAGAGATCCGAAACGCGCTTTTGATTCGAACATGCATGCGAATGAATAACTCATTGCCTGAGGAACCCATGTCGTATCGTCGAGAGCGCGAGCAGGTACAACTGCCGACGAGCGGCGCCGAGTCCAGCCCGGCGACGCCGGAGGCCGAAGAGAAGGAGCCCCCGTGACGCAGCAGATCCCGTCGACCGAGCCCGAGCTCGGCGGAGTGCGCAACTTCCGCGACGTGGGCGGGCTGCCCACCGAGGACGGCCGACGCGTGCGCCACGGGCAGCTCTTCCGCAGCGGCCACCTCGCGCACGCCACGGAGGAGGACGCCGCGTTCCTCTCCTCCCTCGGGCTCCACACGATCTTCGACTTCCGCAACGCCGCCGACCAGAAGCTGGAGGGCCCGGACGTCGAGCTGCCGGGCGTGCGGAACGTGAACCTCCCGCTGAGCGACCCGGCGGACGGCAGCGAGTTCTGGAAGATGGTCCGCGACGGCGACATCGACCAGCTCCGCGGCCTCCTCGGCGACGGCAAGGCCGCGAACCGCATGATCGGCTCGTACCGCGCGATCATCCGGGACCGGACGGCCGAGCACTCCCAGGTGCTGCACGCCCTGGCCGACGACAGTGTGCCCGCGCTGATGCACTGCGCGGCGGGCAAGGACCGTGCCGGGCTGTCCATCGCCGTCACCCTGCTCGCCCTCGGCGTCGAGCGCGAGGCGATCGTGGCCGACTACCTGGAGTCGAACGCCACGCACCGCCGCTACAAGGTGCACCGCACCAATTCCTCGGCCGGCGCCTACTCCCCCGAGGTGATGGAACTGCTCAGCCCCCTGTTCGACGCGCGCGCCGAGTACCTGACGGCCGCGTTCGAGACGATCGAGGAGACCTGGGGCGGCGTCGAGGCCTATCTGGAGCAGGGCCTGGGGCTGACGCCGGAGCTGCGGGAGCGCCTGCGCGCGCGGCTCCTGGACTGAGCCGCGCGCGGGCCGGGCGGCTACTGGTTCTGGGCGCCGAGCGTGAAGAGCAGGTAGATGAAGGCCGCGAACAGATGGCCGACGGCGACGTAGATGATCAGCCGCACCCACAGGGCGCGGGGGAACCTGTCCTCCATGGACCGGCGGGGTTCCGTGGGTTCGGTCATGACGTCTCTCCCGGGGTGGGGTGGCCCGCCGCCGCGCCGAGGCACAGCGCGGCGACGGGGCTCTGCAGCAGGGTGTGTACGAAGAGGAGCTCGGCCCCGTCGCGCTCGGCGGCGGCGATGCGGTGCGGGGTCAGCGAGTCGAAGTGGGCGCTGTCCCCCGGCGCGAGGACGTGCGCGGTGTCCCCGAGCCGCAGACTGAGCCGCCCCTGGAGGACGTACAGCCATTCCTCGCCCGGGTGGACGCGCACGATGTCGCCCTGCGAGCCGTACGGGACATGCACGCGCAGCGCCTGCATGCCGCGGCCCGCGGAGCCCGCCTGCCAGTAGGTCCAGCCGCCCGCCGGGGCCGGCTCCATGTCGGCGGCCCTGACGACCGCGTCACGTTCGGGGACCGCCTCGCCGAGCAGCTCCGAGACCGTCGTACCGTAGACCCGTGCGAGCGTGAGCAGCATCGGCAGCGAGGGCTGGCGCTGCCCGGTCTCCAGCCGGGAGAGATGAGCGGGTGAGAGCCCGGCGGCACGGGCCGCGGCCTCCAGCGTGAGGGAGGCGGCGCGGCGCAGGGCGCGCAGCCGGGGTGCCACGGCGTGCAGCTCGGCGGACGGCTCTTGGGCCGCCCCTGGATCGGCGGGGCTCATAGGACCATTGAGCCAAACAATTACCTCCGGGGCAATTTTCTTGCCCCAGAGGCAAAGAGCCCGGCCGCACCCCTGCTCGCACCCCCTGATCGTGCCCCGGCCGCCCCCGCCGGTGACCGTCGGGCGGCCAGGAGGGACGGCCGGGTCTCAGCGGTTGGCCACGGCCTGCTTCACCAGCGTCCTCCCGAAGTCCCACATCAGCCCGCCACCGCTGTGGGCGTCCTCCATCACGGCCGTGAAGGCCTCCACGAACCGGTCGACGTCCTTCTCGTCGATCACCAGCGGCGGGATCAGTTTGATCACCTCCAGGTGGTCGCCGGAGACCTGGGTGAGGATGCGGTGCCGCTGGAGCAGCGGCACGACGACCATCTGCGCGAACAGGCCCTTGCGCGCGGCCTGGAGCATGGTCCAGCGGCTGCGCAGCTTGAGCGACCGGGGCCGGCCGAACTCGATGCCGATCATCAGGCCTCGTCCGCGCACCTCGCTGAGCAGTTCGTACCGGTCGACCAGGGCCGCCAGCCGGGACTTCAGCAGCTCGCCGGTGATCCGCGCGTGGGCGACTGTCTGCTCGTTCTCCATCACGGAGAGCACGGCGAGGCCCGCCGCCATGGCCTGCGCGTTGGAGCCGAAGCTGGCCGAGTGCACGAGGACCCGGTCCATGGAGGAGTAGACCTTCTTGAAGATCCAGTCCTTTCCGAGGGTCGCGCCCACCGGGACATAGCCGCCGGAGAGGGCCTTGGCCACGCACACCAGGTCCGGTTCGACACCCTCCTCGTGCTGGTAGGCGTAGAAGTCCCCGGTCCGTCCGAGGCCGGTCTGCACCTCGTCCGCGACCAGCAGGGCCTTGTGCCGGTGCAGCAGTTCCTGGGCGGCGCGCAGATATCCGGGCGGGGACTCGTGGACGCCCTTGCCCTGGATCGGCTCCACGATCAGCGCGGCGACGTCTCCCTTCCTCAGCTCGCGGGCCAGGGCGTCGAGATCGCCGAGCGGGACGGCGGTGTCGGGCAGCAGCGGGGCGAAGCCGTCGCGGAACCCGTCCTCGCCGTTGACCGAGAGGGAGCCGGTGGTCAGCCCGTGGAAGGCGTGCGAGCAGTACAGGATCCTCGGCCTGCCGGTGGCGTACCGGGCGAACTTCAGCGCGGTCTCGACGGCCTCCGTGCCGCTGTTGCCGAAGAACACCCGGTCCAGGTGCGGGCTGTGGGTGAGCAGCCGCTCCGCGAGGAGGCCGGGAAGCGGCTGGCAGTCGAAGCGGGTGAGGTCGGCGAGCGAGGCGTCGAGGACGTCGTGGAGCGCCCGCCGGACCACGGGGTGATGGCGGCCGAGTCCCATCACCCCGAAGCCGGCGAGCATGTCCAGGTAGTCGTTGCCGTCGGCGTCCCAGAAGTGCGCGCCCTCGGCCCGCTCGTAGACCTTGTCGAAGCCGATGGTGTGCAGCATGCGCGGGAGCTGGTGGTTCAGGTACCTGGTGTGCAGGTCATAGCGCTCGGCGCCCCGTTCGGCGAGGAGTGCGCCGAGGTCGAACTCGCCCTTGTGGGCAGGGTCGTTCATTCCTTCTTCTCCTTGGACGGCTCGTCCTCGGCCGGCCGGTCGGCGGCCGGGGTCAGCTCGGGTAGGGCCTTGGCCCGCTCGTCCCTGACGGCCAGGCCGGCGCTGATCCGTCCGGCGATCTCCACGGGCGTGAGCCCGATGTCGGCGAGCACCTCGGACCGCTTGGCGTGCGCCAGGAACTGCTCGGGAATGCCGAACCGCCGTACGGGTACGTCGACTTCGGCGTCCCCGAGGGCCAGTGCGACGGCGGCGCCGACGCCCGAGGCCCGGCTGTTGTCCTCGACGACGGCGACGAGCCGGTGACCGGCGGCGAGGCGGGGCAGCTCCGGGTCGACGGGCTTGACCCAGCGCGGGTCGACGACGGTGCAGGAGATGCCGCGGGACTCCAGCAGGTCGGCGGTCTGGAGGCAGACCGGGGCCATCACGCCGACGGCGACGAGCAGGACCTCGGGGTGCTCGCCCCGGTGCAGGACGTCGAGGCCGCCCACCCGGTCCACCGCCGGGACCACCGGTCCGACGGACTCCTTCGGGAAGCGGATCAGGGTCGGCGCGTCGTCCACGGCGACCGCCTCCCGCAGCTGGGCCTTGAGCTGGTCGGCGTCGCGCGGCGCGGCGATCCTGAGGCCGGGCACGACCTGGAGGATCGACATGTCCCACATGCCGTTGTGCGAGGCCCCGTCGACGCCGGTGACCCCGGCCCGGTCGAGGACGAAGGTCACCCCGCAGCGGTGCAGCGCCACGTCCATGAGGAGCTGGTCGAAGGCCCGGTTGAGGAAGGTCGCGTACACGGCGACGACGGGATGCAGACCGCCGGTGGCGAGTCCGGCCGCGGACACGGCGGCGTGCTGCTCGGCGATGCCGACGTCCCACACCCGGTCGGGGAACCGCTCGGCGAACTTGCCGAGACCGACGGGATGCAGCATGGCCGCCGTGATGGCCACGACGTCGGCGCGCTCCTCGCCGATCCTGACGATCTCGTCGCCGAACACCGAGGTCCAGGAAGGGCCGTTGGACGGCGCGAGGGGTTCGCAGGTGAGCGGGTTCATCACGCCGACGGTGTGGAAGTGGTCCTCCTCGTGCGCGATCGCCGGTTCGTAGCCGCGCCCCTTCTCCGTCAGACAGTGGATGAGGACGGGCCCGTGGAAGCGTTTCGCGCGGCGCAGGGCGGACTCCACGGCTCTCACGTCGTGGCCGTCGATCGGGCCGACGTACTTGAGCCCGAGGTCCTCGAACATGCCCTGCGGCGCGAAGGCGTCCTTGAAGCCCTTCTTGGCTCCGTGCAGCGACTCGTAGATGGTGTTGCCGACGAGGGGCGTGCGCAGCAGGACCTTCTTGCCCCAGGCGAGTACCTGCTCGTAGCTGTCGGTCGTGCGCAGGGTGGCCAGGTGGTTGGCGAGCCCGCCGATCGTGGGGGCGTACGAGCGTTCGTTGTCGTTGACGACGATGATCAGGGGGCGGTCCTTGGCCGCGGCGATGTTGTTGAGCGACTCCCACGCCATGCCGCCGGTCAGCGCGCCGTCGCCGATGACCGCGACGACGTGGCCCTTCCCGCCCTGTACCTGGCGGGCCTTGGCGAGCCCGTCGGCCCAGCCGAGCGCCGTGGAGGCGTGGCTGTTCTCGATGACGTCGTGCTCGGACTCCTCGCGGGAGGGATAGCCGGAGAGGCCGCCCTTGCCGCGCAGCTTGGAGAAGTCCTGACGTCCTGTCAGCAATTTGTGCACATAGCTCTGGTGACCGGTGTCCCACAGGATGCGGTCGACCGGCGACTCGAAGACCCGGTGGAGGGCGATGGACAGCTCCACCACGCCCAGGTTGGGTCCGAGGTGACCACCGGTCCTGGCGACCGCGTGCACCAGGAACTCCCTCACCTCTTCGGCCAGTTCGCCGACTTCCGCCTCGGACAGCGCCTTCAGGTCGCGTGGTCCCCGGATGTTCTCCAGAATCGTCACGTCGGGCCCCCTCTCGGTCCGTGCTGATCAGCTCACGGTGACGGCCGGTTCCCCGGACGCGACGCCGTCGTTCTCCATCTGCTGGGCGATCTTCATCGCCTCGTCGATGAGGGTCTCGACGATCTTCGACTCAGGGACGGTCTTGATGACCTCGCCCTTGACGAAGATCTGCCCCTTGCCGTTGCCGGAGGCGACCCCCAGGTCCGCCTCCCGCGCCTCGCCGGGGCCGTTGACGACACAGCCCATGACGGCCACGCGCAACGGGACCTCCATGCCCTCCAGGCCGGCCGTGACCTCGTCGGCCAGCTTGTACACGTCCACCTGGGCCCGCCCGCAGGACGGGCAGGAGACGATCTCCAGCCGCCGCTGCCGCAGTCCGAGCGACTCCAGGATCTGGATGCCGACCTTGCACTCCTCGGCGGGCGGCGCGCTCAGCGAGACCCGGATGGTGTCGCCGATGCCCTCGGAGAGCAGGGCGCCGAAGGCCACGGCCGACTTGATGGTGCCCTGGAACGCGGGTCCCGCCTCGGTGACGCCGAGGTGCAGCGGGTAGTCGCAGGCCGCGGCGAGCTGGCGGTAGGCGTTCACCATGACGACCGGGTCGTTGTGCTTGACCGAGATCTTGATGTCCCGGAAGCCGTGCTCCTCGAAGAGGGAGGCCTCCCACAGCGCGGACTCCACGAGCGCCTCGGGCGTGGCCCTGCCGTACTTCTCCAGCAGCCGCCGGTCGAGCGAACCCGCGTTGACGCCGATCCGGATCGGGGTGCCGGCGTCCTTGGCGGCCCGCGCGATCTCCCTCACCTTGTCGTCGAACTGCTTGATGTTGCCGGGGTTCACCCGCACCGCCGCGCAGCCCGCGTCGATCGCGGCGAACACGTACTTCGGCTGGAAGTGGATGTCCGCGATGACGGGGATCTGCGACTTCTTGGCGATCGTGGCGAGCGCGTCGGCGTCGTCCTGGGTGGGACAGGCGACCCGCACGATCTGGCAGCCGGACGCGGTCAGCTCCGCGATCTGCTGGAGCGTCGCGCCGATGTCCGACGTACGGGTCGTGGTCATCGACTGGACGGACACGGGGGCCCCGCCGCCGACCGCCACCGGTCCGACCTGGATCCGCCGCGAGACGCGGCGCTCCGCGATCGGCCGGACCGGCACCTCGGGCAGGCCCAGGGAAACGGCGGTCATGACCTCACCCGCGGCTTTCCGTGAAGGTCTCGCGGGCGGCCCGGATCGACTCCTTGAGCGAGCCCATGGTGGCGAGGACCGCGGTCGGCTCGTAGCCGCAGTGCGCCATGCAGTTCGCGCACCGGTCGTCCTTGCCCCGGCCGTAGGAGTCCCAGTCGGTCTCCTCCAGGAGCTGCTTGTACGTCTGCACGTACCCGTCGCTCATCAGGTAGCAGGGCCGCTGCCAGCCGAAGAGCGAGTAGCTCGGGATCGCCCAGGCGGTGCACGGGAAGTCGACCTTGCCCTCCAGGAAGTCCAGGAAGAGCGGGCTCTGGTTGAGCCTCCAGCGGCGCCGGTTGCCGCCCGCGAAGGCCTTCTTGAACAGTTCCCGGGTCTGCTGGACGCCGAGGAAGTGCTCCTGGTCGGGGGCCTTCTCATAGGCGTAGGCGGGCGAGAGCATCATCTCGTCGACCTTCAGGTCGTCGTTGAGGTAGTTCAGCACCTCGATGACGGTCTGCGGGGTGTCGGTGTTGAAGAACGTCGAGTTCGTCGTGACCCGGAAGCCGCGCCGCTTGGCCTCCTTGATCGCCTCGACGGCCTCGTCGAAGACGCCTTCCTTGGCGACGGACTCGTCGTGCCGCTCGCGCAGCCCGTCGATGTGCACGGCCCACGCGAAATACGGCGAGGGCGTGAACTTGTCCATCTTCTTGCGCATCAGCATCGCGTTGGTGCAGAGGAAGACGAACTTCTTCTTCGCCACCAACTGCCGGACGATCTCGTCGATCTGAGGGTGCATCAGCGGCTCGCCGCCGGCGATGGACACCATCGGCGCGCCGGATTCGAGGACCGCGCCCACGGCCTGGGCGACCGGCATGCGCTGCTTGAGCACACCGGCGGGGTGCTGGATCTTGCCGCAGCCCTCGCACGCGAGGTTGCACGCGAAGAGCGGCTCCAGTTCGACGAGCAGGGCGAACTTGTCCCGCTTCCGGAGCTTCTGTTCAAACAGGTATGCAGCGACCTTCATGGACTGCCGAAGCGGCATGGCCATACGGCTCACCTCCGAGGGAGCGACAAAGAACGGTGCCATTCGAAAAAAGCGGGAAGCACGGCACGAAGAACGCGGAAGGCTGATATTCCACCGCGGAACGTGCCGATTCGGACGAGTTCATGTTCCGGAGCATCCACGACCACCCGGACGGCCGCAACGGGACGGGTGCCCGCGCGGACGGCGCCGAGGAGCGTGGCCGCCGACTCCATGTCGACGGCGATGGCGCCGGTGGCCAGCAGATCGGAGCGCTCGTGACCGCGGACCACGTGGTCGGAGCCGGTGAGCGGCCCGGTGTGCACGGTCCGGCCGGGGACGGCGCGGGCCAGTTCCTTGACCAGCAGATCGGTGCCCACGCACGGTGTGGTGCCGACCGGGTCGCGGGTCTCCTCGGCGACGACCAGGTCGCCGGGGTGCATGCCCGGGGCGAGCCCCGCGCAGAATCCGGTGGCCAGCACGGACGCGGTGGCCAGGACCGGGTCGGCGAGGACCCGGGTGACCGACCGGTCCGCGGCCTTGGGTCCCATGCCCGTACGCAGCACGGTGACCGGCCCGCCGGCACCGCTCCGGTCGCCGCTGCGCAGGGCGAGGTGCTCGATGCCGAGCGCGCAGGCGATCAGGAGCGGGTCCGGGGCGGGCAGCCTGTCCATCAGCCCCCCTCGGTCGCGGAGAAGGGGTCGCCGTGGACGTAGCGGCCCAGCGCGGTGAGCGGGAAGACCTGCCGGTAGAGGTGGTAGTTGATCGAGAAGTCCCACGGGAAGCCGGTCCCCGTGAAGTACGGCTCGTCCCAGGTGCCGTCGGGGAGCTGGGTCTCCGTGAGCCAGAGCACCCCGCGCTCGGTGGCCTTGGAGTCGCACTCCCCCGCGGCGAGCAGGGCGAGCAGGGCCCAGCCGGTCTGCGAGGCGGTCGAGGCGCCGCGTCCGCCCCAGCCGGGGTCGTCGTAGGAGCGCAGGTCCTCGCCCCAGCCGCCGTCGTCGTTCTGGACCGTCTCCAGCCAGGCGACCGCGCGACGGATCGCCGGGTGCGATCCCGGCAGCCCCGCCGCGACCAGGGCCGGGACCACCGACCCCGTGCCGTACACGTAGTTGACGCCCCAGCGGCCGAACCAGGAGCCGTTGGGCTCCTGGTGGGACAGGAGCCACCGGATGCCCCGGCGGGTGCGCGGGTCCTGGGTGAGCCCCTCGACCGCCAGCATCTCCACCACGTGCGCGGTGACGTCCGCGGAGGGCGGGTCGATGACCTCCCCGAAGTCGCAGAACGGCAGCCGGTTGGGGAAGGCGCTGGTGTTGTCGACGTCGAACGCGCCCCAGCCGCCGTCCTTGGACTGCATGCCGAGATTCCAGCGGACCCCGCGTCCGATGGCGTTCTCGACGCGGTCCGGGTCGTGGTGCCGGACGCGGCGCAGTGCGAGGACGACCTCCGCGGTGTCGTCGATGTCGGGGTAGTTGTCGTTGTGGAACTCGAATGCCCAGCCTCCCGGCGGGAGTTGGGGCCGCTTCACGGACCAGTCGCCGGGCCTGACGATCTCCTCCCCGAGCATCCAGTCCACGGCCTTGACGAGTTGGGGGTGATCGGCGGGAACTCCCGCGTCGGCCAGGGCGATGGTGGCGAGGCAGGTGTCCCAGACCGGGGACTGGCAGGCCTCGATCATCCGCGCGCCGTCGTCGCGCCACACGGCGAAACGGTTTAGCGAGGCCAGTCCCTCGCGCATCACCGGGTGTTCGAGGTCGTAGCCGAGCAGATGCAGCGCGATGACCGAGTAGACGGCGGGCGGCTGGATGCCGCCCCAGCAGCCGTCGTTCTCCTGACGCTCGATGATCCAGCGGCCGGCCGTGTTCATCGCCGCTCTGCGCAGCGCGCGCGGCGCGACCCTGCGGTACTGGTGCAGCGCCTTGTCCAGACGCTGGAAGGCGCCGTCCCAACTGGTCACGCGGGCAAGGGGTCTGACCGGATTGGGGTCACGGGGGTCGGTGTGCAGTTCGTCCAGCGGGAACGGCGCGGGCCGCACCGGACGCTTCGCCGAGACGATGGTGAGCGGCACGATCGTCTGGCGCGCCCAGCACCCGAAGTCGTAGATGTTCAGCGGCATCCACTTGGGCAGGTAGATGAGCTCAGGCGGGAGTTCGGGCAGGTCGTCCCACTTCCACCAGCCGAAGAGGGCGAGCCAGATCCGGGTGAAGACACGGGCCGCGGCGATGCCGCCGCGGGCGCGGATCCACGCGGACGCCTTCGCCATGTGGGCCTCGTCCGGGGCGTCCCCGGCGAGCCGCAGGGCGACGTACGCCTCGATGGTGGTGGAGAGTTCGCCCGGTCCGCCGTAGAACGAGGCCCAGGTGCCGTCCTCGCGCTGCTCGCCGCGGATGAACAGCGCCGCGCCGCGGGTGGTCGGCTCGTCGCGGATGCCCAGGAACTGGCGGAGCAGCAGGTCCTCGGCGTCCATGGTGACGTTCGTCTCCAGGTCGCCCTTCCACCAGCCCTGGGCGTCCTGGCGCGCGAGCAGGAAGTCCGTGGCGCGCTCCATGGCGCGCGTGGCGGCGTCTCGGGTCTCGACTGTCCCGGCCGCCTCGGGAGTCGTCTCGCGTACGGTCTCGTTGGCCGAGGCAGCGCGGGGAGGAAGTGCCCCGGTGCTTCCGTCGGTCGTCGCTGTCATGGCTTCCCCTTCGTGCAGTGGTGTGTCTCTGCTGTGGGTCCGCCGTCGGCCGGTGCGTTCGTTCGGTTGGACATCCCCCCGCTCGAACAAGGTTCGACGCTTGGGGTAGGCACCGGCCGGCGACTACGCGAGGTTTATTCGACCGATAACGATCATCTCTTCCGCACGACGACGAAGTCGGCCAGCGCCACGAGCTGCGCGCGGACCTGTTCGGGCATCGGTACGGCGTCCAGCGCCTCGATGGCGATCGCGTGCTGGCGGCGTGCCTCCTGGGCGGTCCACTCGCGGCCGCCCGCCTCCTCGATGAGCGCGGCGCGCGCGGCGAACTCCTCCTCGGAGAAGTTCTCGAAGTCGCTGGCCTTGGCGTCCTCGGCGAGCAGCTCGCCGAGCCGCTCGGAGGCCGGGCCGCCCGCGGCGAGCGCGGCCACGACCGGCAGGGACTTCTTGCGCTGACGCAGATCGCTCCAGGTCTGCTTGCCGGTGGCCTCGGGGTCGCCCCAGATGCCGAGCAGGTCGTCGACGGCCTGGAAGGCGAGGCCGAGGTGGTAGCCGTAGCGCTCCAGCGTGTCGGCCGTCAGGTCGTCGGCGCCGCCGAGGACCGCGCCGATCGAGCAGGCGCAGGCGAGCAGGGCGCCGGTCTTGTTGCCCTCCATCTCCAGGCACTCCTCGACGCTGACGCGGTCGCGGTGCTCGTAGGAGATGTCCTGGGCCTGACCGTCGATCAGGGCCCGGGTGGCGGTGGTCAGACGGCGGGTGGCCCGGCCCGCCTCGACGCTGCCGAGTTCGAGGAGGACCTCGTTGGCCAGCG
Organism: Streptomyces sp. NPDC127038; assembly: GCF_042725875.1. NCBI lineage: Bacteria > Bacillati > Actinomycetota > Actinomycetes > Kitasatosporales > Streptomycetaceae > Streptomyces > Streptomyces sp. NPDC127038. Next base: position 63,625 of record NZ_JBHXDQ010000039.1, read on the forward strand.
CGAACAGGGCGTCGCCGACGAGGATCGCCTGGGCGGGGCCGTGCACCTTCCAGACGGTGTCGCGGTGGCGGCGCTGCTCGTCGCCGTCCATCAGGTCGTCGTGCAGCAGCGAGAAGTTGTGCACCAGTTCGACGGCGACCGCTCCGGGGACGCCCACCTCGGGGGAGGCGCCGGCGGCCTGTGCGGAGAGCACGGCGAGCGCGGGGCGCACCGCCTTGCCGCCGTCGCCGTCCGCGGGGTTGCCCTCGGCGTCGATCCAGCCGAAGTGGTAGGCGGCGACGGTGTCCATGGGCGGCGCCAGGCGGTCGACGGCCGCCTTGAGCACCGGTGTGGCCAGGGTCCGGCCGCGCTCCAGGAGCGCGGTCACGTCCACCGCGTCGGCAGCCGTTTCGGCCGGGGGCACAGTGGGCACAATCTCTCCTCTTGTTGCGGTACCGGGGGTGCGGGGGCCTGCCAAGCTCCGGTCGAGCGTCATGCCGCCTCCTCGAAGAGTCCGAGGAGGTGGTCGCGGGGCCGGCCCAGGGCGTGCAGCGCGGCGTCCGCCGCACCGACTCCACTGCGAACCGCACTCTCCATGGTCGCGGGCCACCCTGTGGCGGTCCACGCTCCGGCCAGGTACAGGCCGGGGGCCTTGGTACGGGCACCGGGCCGCAGCCGCCCGACGCCCGGGGCGGGGGCGAACGTCGCGGTTCGCTCCCGGGTCACGAAGAAGTCCTTGATCCCGGCGCCGCGCGCACCGGGCAGCAGCCGCTCCAGCTCCGGCAGATACCGCTCCCGGAGCACGGCGACGGGTTCGTCGATCTCGTCCTGCGCGGCCGACTGCGACAGCGCGAGGTACTGCCCGTCCTTGAGCCCCGAGGCCTCGGTGCGGTCGAAGACCCACTGCACCGGGGAGCCGAGGGCCGCGAAGAACGGGGCGGTGAGGACCTTGCGGTCGTAGACGACGTGGATGTTGAGGATCGGCGCGGTGCCGATGTCCAGGAGCCGCCCGGGGTCGTCGAGCGCCCCTTCGGGCAGCAGGTCGTGGGCCTCGCGCTGGGGTACGGCGAGCACCACGGCGTCGGCCTCGATCAGCTCGCCGGGAACCTGAACCCTCCAGCGTCCGTTCCCGTAAGGGGAGACGGAGGTGACGCGTGTACGGATCTCGGTACGTACGCCCGCGGAGTCGAGCGCCTTGCGGGCCAGAGTGTCGTGCAGTTCGCCCAGCGGGACGCGTGCCCAGCCGATGTCGGCCGCGCCCGGGTCGGACAGCAGACCTGTCTTGAACACCATCGCGGCGAGCCCGAGCGAGGATTCCCGGGCCACCGCGTTGAGGGTGGCGACCCCCACGAGGTCCCACAGTGCCTCGACGGCACGTCGTGACTGACCGTGCCCGGCGAGCCAGTCGCCGAAGTTCTGCGCGTCGAGTGCCGGGTCGGTGAGATCCAGGCCCTTGAGCGCGAGTGCGGCACGGCCCACCTTGGCACGCTCGGCGAGCGAGAGGTGCGGATACGTCGCGAGGCTGCGCGCCAGATGCAGCGGCACCGGCAGCGCGTCGCGGCCGATCCTGCCGAGCCGTCGTCCCGGCGGCGCGTCCAGATCGAGAACGGGCACGTCGAGACGATCCTGCAGGGGCGCGAGCGCGGTCGCGTCGACGCGGTCGAGGAACCAGCGGTAGGCGGTGCAGCAGCGTAGGAAGACGTGCTGTCCGTTGTCCACGGTGAGGTCGCCGCGCTGGAAGGAGAACGCGAGACCGCCGAGGCGCGGTCTGCCTTCGAGCAGCGTCACCGAGACCCCGGCGTCGGCCAGCGCGAGCGCGGCGGTGACGCCGGCGAGACCGCCGCCGATCACCACGGCGGTGGCCCGGCCGGAGTGGTCCGTGGACTCGTCCTCGCTCATCGCGCACCCTCCCCTGCGGCATCCCCGTGATGGTTGAACGATTCACGGCAGGCCGTCGCAGTCAGGGACGCCACCGGGCTCCGGAGGGTTGCCTGCCGTTTTTCGTCGGCCGTATCACCTTGGACCATTTCATCCATCAAACACGCGTCCATTCAGACACGCCTCCGGACCGTACGGCGGGAGACGTGCCGGGCGTCGAGTCCGGAGAGGCCGCGCACGGCGACGTACGCCTTCTCGCGGCCCGGCAGGGACACCCGGCCGCGCAGGACGGCCTCCGGCTCGCGCTCGATCCGGTCGAGCAGACGCCGGTAGATCCCCGCCATGGCCGCGACGCAGGCGCCGCTGCGCCGGTCCAGCATCGGCAGCAGCCGGTAGCCCTCCGCGAACAGGGCCCGCGCCCGGCGGACCTCGAAGTGCACCAGGCCCGCGAAGTCGGAGCCCTCGGGCGGGGTCGGCCCGGCGAATCCGGCCGAGCAGCCGAACTTGGCCAGGTCGTCGGCGGGCAGATAGGTGCGGCCGCCCTCGGCGTCCTCGCGGACGTCCCGCAGGATGTTGGTGAGCTGGAGCGCGAGCCCGAGCGTGTCGGCGTACTCCGGCGCGCGCTCGATGCCACGCGCTCCCGGTTCGGTGCCGAAGACCCCGAGCGAGAGCCGCCCGATCGCTCCCGCCACGCACCGGCAGTAGACCTTCAGGTCGTCCCAGGTCTCGTACGTCTCGCCGCGCACGTCCATCAGCACGCCGTCGATGAGTTCGTCCAGGCCCCCGAGGGGCACCGGGAAGTACTCGGCGGTGTGGCTGAGGGCGACCGCGACCGGGTCGGTGTCGTCCTCGGCGACGTCGCCCGCGCGGACCCGGGCGAGCAGCGCCCGGGTCTCCTCCAGGCGCACCGCCTTCACGTCCGGCGCCAGCGTGCCGTCGCCGATGTCGTCCACGCGCCGGGAGAACGCGTAGAGCGCCGACATCGCACGGCGCTTGGACGTCGGCAGCAGCCTGATGCCGTACGCGAAATTGCGGGCCTGCTGACCGGTCACCGCCTCGCAGTAGCTGTACGCGGCGAGTACCGGTGCGGACACGTGCTGTTCCGACTCCACGGTCCGGATCACCCCTCTCCTCGCAGAGTCACTCCCACCTCGCGCAGCAGCTGGAGCTTGCCGGGCTTGGGCGGGCCGGGTAGTACGTCGTATTCGGCGGCCGCGATCGCACGGACCGCCGCCTTTCCCCCCGCCACGAACCCCGCGAGCAGCAGTTTCAGCCTGCCGTGGACGCTACCCACGAGGGGGGTGCCTTCATTCAGGAGGTTCAAAGCGCGTTCTGCTTCGTATGCAACCAGTGCTCGCACCGATGCGCCTGCCGTGGGGGCGGCGAGATCGGCTTCGGTGACGTGGAAGCGTTTCATGTCCTCGGCGGGCAGGTAGACGCGGTCGCGGCCGAGGTCCTCGGCGACGTCCTGGAGGTGCTCGACGATCTGGAGCCCCGTGCACACCGCGTCGGAGCGGCGGACCCGCTCGGGCGTGGACGTACCGGTGACGGAGAGGACGAGGCGGCCGACGGGGTTCGCGGAGAGTTCACAGTAGGCGAGCAGATCGTCGTAGGTCTCGTACCGCTTGACGAGCTGGTCCTGGCGGTTGGCCGCGATCAGGCCGAGGAAGGGCTCAGGGGTCAGCTCCGCGCGGCGGACCGTGGGCAGGAGCCGGCGCAGCAGCGGGTGGCGCGGGGCGGAGTCGAACACCCGGTGAAGATCGGTTTCGAGCGCGTCGAGGAGGACGAGACGGTCGTCGGCGTCCGCGTCGGACACGCCGAGCAGCCGGGCGTCGGCGCCGCCGGGGGCGAGATCGCCGTCACCGATGTCGTCCACGAGACGGGCGAAGCCGTACACGGCCATCAGGTCGTCGCGCCAGGCCCTGGGCAGGAAGAACGGGGCCACGGGAAAGTTCTCGTCCGCGGCCTTGTCGAGGGTGCCGCGCACCGGATCGCCGGTGCGGGCCGTCCCGGCTTCGATCACCGCTCGCCGCCCGGCGCGAGGACGGCACACGCATCGCGGAGCTGGAGAGTCACCGTAGCCATTGCCGTCACATCTCCCGTTCTACACTGCCGACCCAACCCTGCCCATTTCGGACACGCCGCCCGGAAATCCGCTCGGCGTGACGGTGCCGGGTGTCGCGTATTATCGCCCCACTTGACGCCTTTCAGCACCGGTACAGCTTACGTTGTACAACGCGGCACACTCCGCCGGGGTGTCCTGCACATCACAACAACACACCGATTGGCGTCAAGATTCCCCACGCCGACCGGAGTTGGCGTTTCCTTCGCAAACGCAGGTCCCCGCCGGAGAGTTCCGGCGGGGACCTGGGCGAAACGGGCTACCCGCCCGTGCGGCGGCTACTTCGCCGTGAACTTCTCGTACTCCTTGAGGACGTCCTCGGTCGGGCCGTCCATGCGCAGCTCGCCGCGCTCCAGCCACAGCACGCGGTCGCAGGTGTCGCGGATGGACTTGTTGTTGTGGCTGACCAGGAACACCGTGCCCGCGGTCTTGCGCAGCTCGCGGATGCGCTCCTCGGACCGCTTCTGGAAGGAGCGGTCACCGGTGGCGAGGGCCTCGTCGATCATCAGGACGTCGTGGTCCTTGGCCGCCGCGATGGAGAACCGGAGCCGGGCCGCCATGCCGGAGGAGTAGGTGCGCATCGGCAGGGTGATGAAGTCGCCCTTCTCGTTGATGCCCGAGAAGTCGACGATCTGCTGGTAGCGCTCCTTGATCTGCTCGCGGGACATGCCCATGGCGAGGCCGCCGAGAATGACGTTCCGCTCGCCGGTCAGGTCGTTCATCAGGGCCGCGTTCACGCCCAGCAGCGAGGGCTGGCCGTCGGTGTAGACGTGGCCCTTCTCCGCCGGGAGCAGGCCGGCGATGGCGCGCAGCAGCGTGGACTTGCCGGAGCCGTTGGTGCCGATCAGGCCGATGGCCTCGCCCCGGTAGGCGGTGAAGGAGACGCCCTTCACGGCGTGCACCTTGCGCACACCGCGCTCCTCGCCGCGCTTGACGATGCGGCTGAGGGCGGCGGTGGCGCTGCCCTTGCCGGTCTTGGCGCCGTTCACGCGGTAGACGATGTGCAGTTCGTCCGCGATGACGGTCGGGATGTGCGACCTCTTCTCGGGCTCAGCCACGGCCGTACCTCTCCTCAGCCTTCCAGAAATAGACGAATCCGCCGACGAACGTGACCACGGCCCAGAACACGGCGATGGCCCACACGTGCGGGGGCAGGCTGGAGGCGCCGTACCCGTCGATGAGCGCGAAGCGCATCAGGTCCATGTAGACGGCGGCCGGGTTGGCCTGGAGCACCCGGGCGATCCACTCGGGGCGGCCGGCGAGCATGGCGCTGATGGAGAACATGACACCGGAGGCGTACATCCAGGTGCGCATGATGAACGGCATCAGCTGGGCGAGGTCCGGTGTCCTGGCGCCCATCCTCGCCACGATCAGGGCGAGGCCGGTGTTGAACAGGAACTGGAGGAACAGCACCGGGACGATCAGCAGCCAGGACATGCCCGGGTAGCTGCCGAAGCCGATCGCCACGACGAACAGCACGATCATCGAGAAGAGCAGCTGCTGGAGCTGCTGGAGGGCGAAGGAGACGGGCAGCGAGGCACGCGGGAAGTGCAGCGCGCGCACCAGTCCCAGGTTGCCCGAGATCGCGCGGACGCCCGCCATGACGGAGCTCTGCGTGAAGGTGAAGACGAAGACGCCGGTCACCAGGAACGGGATGTACACGTCGTGCGACATACCGCGGTCGGCCTTCAGGATCAGGCCGAAGATGAAGTAGTAGACGGCCGCGTTCAGCAGCGGGGTCGCCACCTGCCACACCTGGCCGAGCTTGGCCTGGCTGTACTGGGCGGTGAGCTTGGCCTGCGAGAACGCGAGGATGAAGTGCCGCCGGCCCCAGAGCTGGCGGATGTAGGCGGCCAGTCCTGGACGGGCGCCGCTGACCGCGAGTCCGTAGCGGGCGGCCAGGTCGGCCGCGGACAGTCCGTCGTCGTCGGGCGAGGGTCGGTCGCTCACCGCGATTCCGCCGTCATGGGTCGTACTCACAAGGGGAAACCTTCGTTTTCGAGAGGCGCACGGCCGGCCGGGCACCGGCACGAGCCGGGCCCGTGGTGTGCCCGGGTGCTCTCAGGATCGAGCTTGTCAGATGACCGGTGACCGGCCCAGTCGGGCCTTCGGCCGACCGGAGGCACTGCCGGTCCGGTCGGTTGCCGGCCGATGGAGCCGGTCCGGTCGGTGGTGTCAGATGACGGGAGGCCGGCCGAGCCGGGTCAGCCGCCATACCGTGCGCCACCTCATGGGACGCCGCGGCCCGCACGGACTCCTCCAGCCTTCCCCGAATCCGCCGAACCAGGCCCGCAGCGCGGCCCGCGAGGGCCGGCGCAGCAGCGTCAGGAGCATCCAGACGCCGAGGTAGACCGGGACGAGGGGCGCGGGAAGGTTCCTGCGCGCCAGCCAGACACGGTTGCGGGCCACCATCCGGTGGTAGACCGCGTGCCGCGACGGAGCCGTCGTCGGGTGGTACAGCACCATGTCGGAGCGGTAGTCGATCATCCAGCCGGCGTCGAGGGCCCGCCAGGCCAGGTCGGTCTCCTCATGGGCGTAGAAGAACGCGTCCGGGAGGCCGCCGACCTCGGCGAGGACCTTCGTACGGACCGCGTTGGCGCCGCCGAGGAACGTGGTGACGCGCGAGGAGCGCATCGGGTCGGCGGCGCGCAGCCTCGGGACGTGGCGGCGCTGGGTCTCGCCGGTCTCGGGGTCGGCTATGCGGAAGCTGATGATGCCGAGCTCGGGGTCGTCGGCGAAGGCACGGCGGCACAGCTCGGCCGTGTCGTGCCGGGCCAGCAGGCCGTCGTCGTCCAGGAAGAGCAGGACGTCCACGTCGGTGCCGCCGGGGCCGAAGGCCTCGATGCCGACGTTGCGGCCGCCGGGGATGCCGAGGTTCTCGGGCAGCTCGACCGTCCGTACGCCCGCGGGGACGTCCGGGACGGGTGAGCCGTTGCCGACCACGACCACCTCGACGCGCTCGCCGTCCTGCTTGGCGACGGAGTCGAGCAGGGCCCTGAGCTCGTCGGGGCGGTTGCCCATGGTGATGATCACCGCGCCGACCTTCGTGCCCGTACTCACTTGAGCCTGCTCGAAGCGAGGATGGACACCAGGTGCAGCACGGTCTGGAGCAGCGCGATGCCGGCGAGCACGGCGGTGCCGAGCCGGGTGAAGAACAGGTCGCCCCTGACCTGGTCCGCTACGGCCAGCAGCAGGATCAGCAGGGACGCCTCGATGCCGAGGATCAGCCGGTGGAACTTGAGCGCCGCGGCGGCCCTGCGGGCCAGCGCCACGCCCGACGAGCGGGGCTCGGACGCCGCCTCCTTGACCGGCGGCAGCCCGCCCTGGTGACGGGCGACGCCGACGAGGTCGGTCTCCGCCTTGACCAGAATCGCGCCGAGGGCGGCCAGCGTGCCGAGGAAGGCCCACAGCCAGTCGACGCGGCCGCCGCCCCACAGGTCCGCGGCGCGCAGGCCGAGACCGACGAGGACGGCGGCGTCGGTGAGATAGGCGCCGACGCGGTCGAGGTAGACCCCGCCGAGCGAGTACTGCTTCTTCCAGCGCGCTATCTCGCCGTCGACGCAGTCGAGCAGCAGATAGAGCTGGACCATCACCACGCCGAGCACCGCGCCCGCGATCCCCGGCACCAGCAGGGCCGGGGCCGCGAGCACGCCGCAGAGGGTCATCAGGTACGTGAGCTGGTTGGGCGTGATCCTGGTGTTCACCAGGTAGCGGTCGCAGCGCAGCGAGATCTCTCGCATGTACAGGCGTCCCGCCCAGTGCTCACCGCTGCGCCGGTCCTTCACCCCTGGGGGATGAACGACGGGGCGAAGTTCAGCTACCGATGGCCTTGGCATAGTCGGAGTAGATGTCCTTGATCTGGTGGGTTTTCAGGTCGAGGTGTTCGAGGATCGTGTAGCGGCCGGGCCGGGTCTGCGGAGCGAACTCCACGACCTCCACGAACTCGTCCACGGTGAAGCCGATCTCCTCGGGCAGCACCGGCAGTCCGTGCCGCCGCAGCACCTCGGCCATGAACGCGGCCTCCTCGTGGGCGCCGCGCAGATGCATCGCGAAGGCCGCGCCCAGGCCGCACTGCTCGCCGTGGCTCGCCGCGCGCTCGGGGAAGAGGAGGTCGAAGGCGTGGTTGATCTCGTGGCAGGAGCCGGAGGCCGGCCGGGAGTCGCCCGAGATCGACATCGCGACGCCGGTCAGGACCAGCGCCTCGGCGAGGACCTGGAGGAAGTCGTTGTCTCCGACACCCCCGGGGTGCCTGAGCACGGCCTCGCCCGCCTGGCGCGCCATGGCGGCGGCCAGCCCGTCGATCTTCTCGCCCTTGACGCGGTTGGACAGTTCCCAGTCCGCGATCGCGTTGATGTTGGAGACGGCGTCCCCGATGCCCGCCCGGACGAACCGGACCGGCGCCTCCCGGATCACGTCGAGGTCGATCACCACGGCGATCGGGTTGGGCACACCGTAGGAGCCGCGGCCCGCGTCGTTGTCGAGGGTGGCGACCGGTGAGCACAGACCGTCGTGCGCGAGGTTCGTGGGCACCGCGACCAGGGGAAGCCCGACGCGCGCGGCGGCGAACTTGGCACAGTCGATGATCTTGCCGCCGCCCAGGCCCACGACCGCGTCGTAGTGCCCGGCCCGCATGGCACCGGCCAGGCGGATGGCGTCGTCGAGCGTGCCACCGCCGACCTCGTACCAGGTGGCTCCCGGCAGCGCCGGGGCGAGCCGCTCGCGCAGCCGTGCCCCGGAGCCGTTGCTGACGGCTATCGCCAGTTTGCCCGAGTGCGAGATGCGCTCGTCGCTGAGCACGCTCGCCAGGTCGTCCAGGGCACCCGGACGGATGTCGACGACGACCGGCGAGGGGATGAGCCTCGTCAGTACTGGCACGCGATCTCACGTCCCTTGGCGAGGTCGTCGTGGTTGTCGATCTCGACCCACTTGACGTCGCCGATGGGCGCGACGTCGATCGTGAAACCGCGGTTGACGAGCTCCTGGTAGCCGTGCTCGTAGAACTGCTGCGGGTCGGTCTCCCACACGGTCTTCAGCGCGTCGGCGAGCTCGTCGGCGGCGGCGCCCTCGATGAGGGTCACACCGATGTACTCGCCGGTGGCCTCGGCCGGGTCCATGAGCTTGGTGATCTTCCGGACGCCCTGCTCGGGGTCCACGACGACCTTCATCTCCTCGTCGGCGAGCTTCTTCACCGTGTCCAGCGCGAGGATGATCTTCTTGCCCTCGCCGCGGGCGGCGAGCAGCGTGCGCTCGACGGAGACCGGGTGCACGGTGTCGCCGTTGGCGAGGATCACGCCGTCCTTGAGGGCGTCACGTCCGCACCACAGGGAGTAGGCGTTGTTCCACTCCTCGGCCTTGTCGTTGTCGATCAGCGTGATCTTGAGGCCGTACTTCTCCTCAAGGGCCGCCTTGCGGTCGTAGACGGCCTCCTTGCGGTAGCCGACGATGATGCCGACCTCGGTCAGACCGATCTCGGCGAAGTTGCCGAGGGTCAGGTCCAGGACCGTGAGGGAGTCCTCCGCGCCCTCGGGGCCGACCGGCACGAGCGCCTTCGGGAGGGTGTCGGTGTAGGGGCGCAGACGCCGGCCGGCGCCGGCCGCCAGCACGAGGCCGATCATGCGGGTTCTCCTTCATCGTGTACGGCGGGGGCCCCGGAGGACACCCAGAAGCGGATGCTCTCGGCGAGCACCAGCAGGGCGACGGCCACGGCGAGTGCCGTGAGCGCGACCTTGAACTGTGAGGCGGTGAGCAGCGCGGCCAGGACGGTGACCAGCAGCGTCCTGCCTTCGTGCCCCCCGATCGCCCGCACCAGCCAGTGCGGGGGAGCCGCGGCGTTTCCGCGAATGCGGTACACCGTGTCGTAGTGATGGTAGGCGACGGCGGCCACCAGGCCGAAAGCCGCCGGAAGCACCCCGTTCATGCCGGCGTTGACCGCCAGTGCCAGAACGGTGAGGTATTCGGCCGCGCGGAAGAACGGCGGGACCAGCCAGTCGAGGGGGCCCTTGAGGGGCCTGAGCAGGGCTGCGGGCGACAGCAGCACGTACACGAGGGCACCGAGCACGGGCAGCCAGCCGCCGTACGGGGCGAGTGCGGCGGATGTCACGACGACGGCGCCGGCGACGAGGGCGACGACGGCCGGGGCGACGCGCGCGAGGCGGCCCGTGTAGCGGGTCAGGTACTCGGCGAGCGGGCCGGAGTCGGTGAGGTCCACCAGGGCCTGGGCGGCCCTGTCGGTGCGCCGGGCCTTGCGGGTGAGCGAGCGCAGCACCCGGCCCGCCGTGGTGTAGGTGGCCGCGAAGGCACAGCCGGCGATCAGCGCGTAGAAGGTGATGCGGGGGGTCGTCAGCGCCGTCAGCACGGCGATCATCGCCCATCGTTCGCCGATGGGCAGGACTATCATCCGGCGCACCCAGACCGTCCAGCCGACGCTGTCGAGCTTGTCGGAGAGGGCGGCGGTGGGGCTGGTGTTGGCGGTGGCGTCGTGGTTCGCCTCGTTGAAGGAGAAGTCCACGACGTGCCGGCAGGTCTGGAGGATCATCGCGCCGAGCGCGAGCGCCCACACGTCGTCGCCGCCGCGGGCCGCGCCGAGCGCGAGTCCCGCGTAGTAGGCGTACTCCTTGGCGCGGTCGAAGGTCGCGTCCAGCCAGGCGCCCAGCGTCGAGTACTGCAGGGAGTAGCGGGCGAGCTGTCCGTCCGTGCAGTCCAGGACGAAGGAGCACAGCAGCAGCACACCGGCGGCGACGAAGCCGACGCGGGTGCCGGTGGCGGCGCAGCCCGCGGCGATCAGCGCGGTGATCAGCGACGCGGTGGTGACCTGGTTCGGGGTCAGGCCGCGGCGGGCGCACCAGCGGGCGATGTAGCGCGAGTACGGGCTGATGCAGTACGTGGTGAAGAACCCGTCGCGGGCCTTGACGGCACCGCGCAGCCGTACGGCCTCGTCGTCGACGGCCAGGACGGCCTGGCGGACGCCGTTGCGCTCCTGCGGATCGGCGGGGACCTCGGCGACGAGGGTGCCGAGCTCCGGGCGGTGGACGGTGAGGTCGTCCGCCTCCAGCGCCTCGCCGAGGCGCTCGGGGAGGTTTTCGGGGGCCGCGACGCCGTTGCCGGCGGCCACGGTCTCGCGGGTCAGGGCGCGGGCCAGGGCCCGCCGGGCCTCGGGCTGCACGGTGACGGCGCCCGGAAGCGCGGAGGCCGCGAAGCGGGGGTCGGTGAGACCGAGACGCAGGGCGTGCACGTGCCCGACGAAGCGGGCGTCCACGACGGCGACCCGCTGGTCCGCCGGGACGGCGGCGAGCAGGGTCTCGGTCTCGCCCGCGTCGGACGCGAGGCGCACGTCGAAGCCGAGCGACCGCAGATCGCCTTCGAGCGACGATCCGGGGACCGGTTGACCGGTGAGGATGGCGGTCGGCAGCGAACTCACTCCCTGGGTGCCGGCACGGCCTGGCGGCCGGCGTGTGCGTGATGGGACGGCCCCCGGCTCATGGCTGGGGCCCCGGCGGCATGTCGGCAGAGGCTATCGGATGAACGGAAGGGGGCGTTCATCAGCCGTTCACGGCCCGATCAGCCGATTTTGTCCGGCGCATGCCGCGATCATCATCAGGGATCCCGGGCCCGGGTCACAAGCACCGCTGCACGGAGCGGAACATTCCCGGCAGGGTGTGCCGCACGCCATGGTTCCCCGAAAGCGGGGCACACCGGACACGGTCGCCGGCCCGCATAGGGTGGTCGTCCATGACATGGCTGATCACAGGCGGAGCCGGATACATCGGGGCACACGTGGCACGGGCGATGGCGGGTGCCGGAGAGCGCGTCGTGGCCCTCGACGACCTGTCGTCGGGGGTACCGAACCGGCTCCCGGAGAGCATCCCCCTCGTCCAGGGGTCGTCGCTGGACGGTGATCTGCTCAAGCGGGTCCTGGCGGAGCACGCGGTCACCGGGGTGGTGCACCTCGCCGCCCGCAAGCAGGTCGGCGAGTCCGTGGCCGAGCCGACGCGCTACTACCAGGAGAACGTGGGCGGCCTCGCGACCCTGCTGGAGGCCGTGGCGGGGGCGGGCGTCGAGCGGTTCGTCTTCTCCTCGTCGGCGGCCGTGTACGGCAACCCCGACGTGGACCTCATCACGGAGGACACCCCCTGCGCCCCGATGAGCCCGTACGGCGAGACGAAGCTCGCCGGCGAGTGGCTGGTGCGGGCGGCGGGCCGGGCGCACGGCATCTCCACGGTGTGCCTGCGCTACTTCAACGTGGCCGGAGCGGCCTCGCCGGAGCTCGCCGACACCGGGATCTTCAACATCGTCCCGATGGTGTTCGACCGGCTCACCCGGGGCGAGGCCCCGCGGATCTTCGGCGACGACTACCCGACCCCCGACGGCACCTGCGTACGGGACTACATCCATGTCGCCGACCTCGCCGAGGCGCATCTCGCCGCGGCCCGGCGGCTGACGCGGGGGGCGAGCGGCGATCTGACGGTGAACATCGGGCGGGGCGAGGGCGTCTCCGTACGGGAACTCGTGTCGCTCGTCGCCGAGGTCACCGGGAACCCCGTGGAGCCCCTCGTCGAGCCGCGCCGCCCCGGCGACGCGCCCCGGGCGGTCGCCTCGGCCGCTCTGGCCGCCGCCGAGCTGGACTGGAGCGCGCACCGAGGGGTCCGCGAGATGGTGGAGTCGGCCTGGCGGGGCTGGCTGCTGCACCATCCGGAGATCGCCGGGAACTGACGTCGCCGACGCTCTGACCTGCGGATCGTTTTCGCAGGTCAGAGCATATGACAACGGTGTTCAGTGCCGCGTTGCCCGATACCCCCCGCCCGTAGTTGACTGGCACGACCGAGCGGCAAACAGGAGGCGGCTTTCATGGGGGCAGGGCACGACCACGGGCACGGGCACGGAGCGCCCCCGTCCGGTACGGCGACCGCCGCCTACCGCGGGAGGCTGCGGGTCGCGCTGGCGATCACGCTCACCGTCATGGTCGTCGAGATCTTCGGCGGCCTGCTGGCCGATTCGCTCGCGCTGGTCGCGGACGCGGCCCACATGGCGACGGACGCGCTGGGGCTGGGCATGGCCCTGCTCGCGATCCACTTCGCGGCGCGCCCGCCGAGCGAGAAGCGCACCTTCGGCTACGCGCGGGCCGAGATCCTCGCCGCGCTCGCCAACTGTCTGCTGCTCTTCGTCGTCGGCGGCTATGTGCTGATCGAGGCGATCCAGCGCTTCATCACCCCGGCGGACACCCACGGAGGGCTGACGATCGCGTTCGGTGTGTTCGGTCTGGTCGCCAACACCGTCTCGCTCACACTGCTGATGCGCGGGCAGAAGGACAGCCTGAACGTGCGCGGCGCCTTCCTGGAGGTGGCGGCCGACGCCCTGGGCTCGCTCGCGGTCATCCTCGCCGCCGTGGTGATCATGACCACCGGCTGGCAGGCGGCGGACCCGATCGCCTCGATCGCCATCGCGCTGATGATCGTCCCGCGCACCTGGAAACTGCTCCAGGAGACCCTCGACGTACTCCTGGAGGCGGCGCCCAAGGGGGTGGACATGGCGGAGGTGCGCTCCCACATCCTGGCGCTCGACGGCGTCGAGGACGTCCACGATCTGCACGCCTGGACCATCACCTCCGGCATGCCGGTGCTCTCCGCGCACGTCGTCGTCAGCTCCGACGTCCTGAACGCGATCGGCCACGAGAAGGTCCTGCACGAGCTCCAGGGCTGTCTGGGCGTGCACTTCGACGTCGAGCACTGCACGTTCCAGCTGGAGCCGAGCGGCCACGCGGAGCACGAGGCGAAGCTCTGCCACTGACGGTCCGCGGCACCGCCCGGGCGGGCCGGGACGGGCGGCTCCGGCGGGCCGGGACGGGCGGCTCCGGCGGGCCGGGACCGGCCGGGGGAAATCCGGAGGCGGCGCCGGGCGGGCGCTGCTAGCGTGGCCGGGATCTCTGGAGGTGGGTTGATGACGGCCGTCGCCGGCGCTGCCACGCGCAGCGCCCTCAGCGTCCCCGTCTCCCGGGCCCGGGGCTGACCGCGGTTCATCCGACGCGTCGGCCGGGCCCCTCGTCCAAGGGCTTCCCATGACCGACCGTTCAGCACACAGCACCGCCTGGCGCACCCGTCAGGAGACCCCGTCCGACGCCGCCGAGGTGCACGCCGTGACCGCCGCCGCCTTCGGCCGGGCGGAGGAGGCCGACCTGGTGGACGCGCTGCGCGCCGATCCCGGAGCGTGGCTTCCCGGCCTGTCGTACGTGGCCGAGGCACCGGACGGCACGATCGCGGCGTACGCCCTGATCACCCGCTGTCACGTCGACGACGTGCCGGCGGCCGCGCTGGCACCGGTCGCCGTCCGTCCCGATCTGCATCGCCTGGGCGCCGGATCGGCCGTCGTCCGCGCGGTGCTGGAGGCGGCCCGCGCGCGGGGCGAGGGGCTCGTCCTCGTGCTCGGGCATCCCGGGTACTACCCGCGGTTCGGCTTCGGGCCCGCCTCCGAGCACGGGATCCGGCCCGGTTTCGACGTGCCGTCCGAACACCTGATGGCCCTCGTCCTCGACGGTTCCTCGCCGGTGGCGCCGGGCACGATCAGGTATCCGGCCGCGTTCGGCGTCTGACCCATGCCGGCCGCATGTCCCGCCCCGGGGTCCCGGGGCGGGACATGCGGAGAGTCGCGAAGTGCCGGGAGTGCCGGATTCGTACGGCAGACTTGGGGCTGGAAAACCGATGCGAAGGATGGGTATGCCGATCACACCTGCCACCGCGACGCACAGTTCGTCGAACGGCACCGCTGAAGCGATCTTGCTGGAGCTGGTCGACGAGGACGGCAACACGATCGGCACGGCGGAGAAGCTCGCGGCCCATCAGGCGCCGGGGCAGCTGCACAGAGCGTTCTCGGTGTTCCTCTTCGACGAACAGGGCCGACTGCTGCTCCAGCAGCGCGCGCTCGGCAAGTACCACTCCCCCGGTGTGTGGTCGAACACCTGCTGCGGCCACCCCTACCCGGGCGAGGCGCCCTTCGCGGCGGCGGCCCGGCGCACGTACGAGGAGCTCGGGGTGTCGCCGACGCTGCTCGCCGAGGCCGGCACGGTCCGTTACAACCACCCGGACCCGGACTCCGGACTGGTGGAGCAGGAGTTCAACCATCTGTTCGTCGGGATGGTGCAGTCGGCGCTGCGGCCCGACCCGGAGGAGGTCGGCTCGACGGCGTTCGTGACCGCCGACGAACTCGCGGAGCGGCACGCGAAGGACCCGTTCTCGGCGTGGTTCATGACGGTGCTGGACGCGGCCCGTCCGGCGATGCGGGAGCTGACGGGTCCGTCCGCGGGCTGGTAGCCGGCCCGCCGGGCTCTCGGGAGCCCGGGCGTTCAGCGCTCGGTGCCCGGACGCTCGGCGCTCAGACGTTCGGAGCGAGCGGCAGGGCGGCCCAGATCACCTTGCCGCCGCCCGCGGTGTACTCGACGTCGCAGCCTCCGCCGTACTCCCTGGTCACCTCGCGGACCAGCAGCAGGCCCCGGCCGCCGGTCTGCCCGTGGTCGGCCTCCAGCGCGGTCGGACGGTAGGGGTGGTCGTCCTCGACGGAGACCCGCACCCAGTCGGCGCCGACCGCGACCTCCACCGCGAGCATCGGCGACAGAAGTGCCGCGTGCTTGACGGCGTTCGTGACCAGTTCGGAGACGATCAACAGCAGTCCCTGAACGACATCGTCCGAGACCGGCACCCCCTGGCGGACCAGCAGATCACGGACGGCGTGCCGCGCCTGCGGCACCGAGGCGTCGACGGCGGCGGCGGTGAACCGCCACACCCCCTCGTACGGGAGCGGTCCCGGCGATCTGACGTCGGGAGTCACCACTGCGCCTTCGGGGCTCGGGTCGGACCCCCGCCCGAGGTTCTCCATCGTCCGGTCGCCACCCTTGCGCTCGATTGTCACCACACGTCGAGTGTTGGTAATGCGCCGGTCCGTACCGGTTGACTGAACAGAAGTCAGCAATTATCGCCGATTTCTGACCGCCGATGCGCGAGAAAGTCGCTTCTACGACAGGTGTTATCGCTTTCATGTCAGCTTCCGAAACTCTTCGGGTTGTACGGGTTTGCCCCCTCTGCTGACCCCGCGCGTTCCCCCGCCACTCCCCCGCCGCTCCGCCGCCGTTCGCCCCGCCCGTGAGGCGGCCCGCGACCACGGCCGGGGCCCGGCCGGCCGGGGCGGATAGCATCCCGCACATGGAGCCGCAGCTGTTGCACCACGTCGGCGACGGGGTCGCCACCGTCGTCATCCATCACCCCGCCAAGCGGAACGCCATGACGACGCCGATGTGGCGAGCGCTCCCGCCGCTGCTGGACACGCTGGCCGGGCGCGCCGACGTGCACGCGCTCGTGCTCACCGGCGAGGGCGCGACGTTCTGCGCCGGCGCGGACATCTCGACCCTGCGGGAGTCCCCGGACGAGGCCCAGGGCCTCGCCGTGCTCGCCGAGGAGGCCCTCGCCGCGTTCCCGAAGCCGACGCTGGCCGCGATCCGCGGCTACTGCGTGGGCGGCGGATCCCAGCTGGCGGCCGCCTGCGATCTGCGATTCGCCGAGGAGGGCTCGCTGTTCGGGGTGACCCCGGCGAAGCTCGGCATCGTCTATCCGGCCTCCTCCACCCGGAGGCTGGCGGCGCTGGTGGGACCGTCCGCCGCCAAGTACCTGCTCTTCTCGGGCGAGTTGATCGACACCGAGCGCGCGCTGCGCACCGGCCTCGTGGACGAGGTGCTGCCCGAGGGCCAACTCCGCAAGCGGGTGGCGGAGTTCACCCGGGTCCTGGCCGCGCGCTCCCTGCTGACGCAGTCGGCGGCGAAGGAGTTCGTGGACGGGCGCACCGACCGTGACGCCCACTGGGCGGCGCAGGCGCGCTCCGGCGGCGACACCGCGGAGGGCGTCGCCGCGTTCCTGGAACGCCGTCAGCCTCGGTTCACCTGGGCTCCGTGAGGGCCGCCTGCCGGGCTCGGACGGCAGGTCGTGGCGCCGCCCTGCACGTCGTGGCGCCGCCCGGGCACCCGAGGCGAGGTCCGCGGTACGAGGCGTCCCCCGGCTACGTCAGCGGGAAGCGGCTCCCGCTCCGGAACCTCTCGACGAGGTGCGCGGGGGCCTTCTCCGGGGACCCGGCGTCGTAGGGCGGCTGCGGGTCGTACTCCGTCAGCAGTTGGACGGCCTGGGCGTGTTCGTCCCCGGCGATGCGCCCGAGCAGGGCGAGCCCCATGTCGATGCCGGAGGAGACACCGGCCGAGGTGACGTACGTGCCGTCGAACACCACCCGCTCCCCCGTGGGCTCGGCGCCGAACCGCTTCAGCTCGTCGAGGGCCAGCCAGTGGGAGGTGGCCCGGCGGCCGTCCAGGAGCCCCGCGGCCGCGAGCAGCAGCGAGCCGGTGCACACCGAGGTCGTCCAGAGACTGGTGGTGTCGGCGGCCCGCAGCCAGTCGAGGAGCACCGGGTTGTCCATCTGGTCGCTCTGGCCCGGCCCTCCGGGCACGACCACGATGTCCGGGTGCGGCACCTGCGCGAGGCTCTTGTCCGCTGTCAGGGCGAGCCGGCCGGTGTCGGAACGGACCGGTCCCGTGCGCTCGGCGACGAAGACGGTGTCCGCGTCCGGGAGCCGGCCGAGGGTCTCGTAGGGGCCGACGGCGTCCAGGGCGGTGAAGCGGTCGTAGAGGACGATGGCGATCTGCATCGGGTTCCTTACGTCGAGACATCGAGACGTCGATACATCGATACGTCGAAGGGGTGGACCTCGGGCGTCCGGGCGGACGCCGAGCGGCGGGACGTCCGGCGGCGGGGCCGTCGGCCGGAGCCGTCGATCGGTGGGGGCCGTCGGCCGGGTGCCGTCGACCGGTGAGACCGTCGGCCCGGTGCCGTCAGCCGGTGGGGGCCGGTCTGAAGCGGCGCCGGTATTCGGCCGGTGCCGAGCCGAGGAGCTTCACGAAGGCGCGGCGCATGGCCTCGGGCGTGCCGTAACCGCAGGCCCGTGAGACCTCCTCGACCCCGTCGGCGGTGTCCTCCAGGAGACGGCGCGCGTGTTCGAGCCGCACCTGCTCCACGTACCGGCCGGGCGTCGTACCGGTCTCCGTCCGGAAGGCACGGGCGAAATGGCGCGGGGAGAGACGGGCGCGGACCGCGAGCGACTCGACGCTCAGATCCTCGCCCGGGTGCTCGGAGATCCACTGCTGGACCTCCCTCAGCGGTTCGCGTGCCGCGGTCTGGGCGGCGAGCTGGGCGCTGAACTGGGCCTGGTTGCCGGGCCGCCGCAGGAAGACCACGAGATGCCGGGCGACGGTCAGGGCGGCGTCACGGCCGAGGTCCTCCTCCACGAGGGCGAGGGCCAGGTCGATGCCGGAGGTGACACCCGCCGAGGTGGACACGTTCCCGTCGCGGACGAAGATGGGATCGGGCTCGACCGTGACCGCCGGATGGTCGCGGGCGAGCCGGTCGCAGTAGGCCCAGTGGGTGGTGGCGCGGCGGCCGTCGAGCAGGCCCGCCGCAGCGAGCAGGGCGGCGCCGGTGCACACCGAGACCAGGCGCTCGGCGCGCGGGCCGTGGGCGCGCAGCCAGTCGGTCAGGCGGGGATCCGGGCACCGGGTGCCGCTGCCGCCGGGGACCAGCAGGGTGTGCGGGGGCGGCGTGCCGGCGAGCGGGCGGTCCGGGACCAGGACGAGGCCGCTCGAGGAGCGGACCGGGCCGCCGTCCAGGGAGGCCGTACGGATGTCGTACGAACCCTTCCGATACGTTCCGGCGCCCGCGAACACCTCCAGGGGGCCGGTGACGTCGAGGCTCTGCACGCCGTCGAAGAGGACGATCAGCACCGTTCGCATGTCCTGATTCTCGGCCGGTGCGCTCATGGCGGCAATGACGAGAACCCCACCTTTCCTGCCATCGGGGATCCGGAGGTTCACGGCATACCAACCAGTCGGTAATGTGCCGGGTATGACCACTCCCCTGCCGGAGCGCGCCGGCCGACGCTGCCACAACGTCCTCAATCCGCTGCACTCCACGCACTACTTCTCGCCCGACCTGGGCCGTGAGCTGGCCGCCGTCGGCATCGACGACGAGCGCACCGGCTACTTCGCGGTGCGGTCCGCCGCGATGGGCGCGGTCGGCGCGGGCACGGTCACGGCGACGTTCTTCAACTTCCGGCACGAACTGGTCGCCGAGCACGTACCCGCCGTCTGGCGGACCGCGTCCCCCGAGACGGTGCTCGCGGCCCGGCTGCGCGCCGTGGACGCGACGCTCACGCGGCTGCTCGGCAAGGACGTCATCGCCTCCGCCGAGGTGGCCGAGGCCGCGGAGCTCGCCCTGCGCGCCACCGAGGCCTGCGGACGGACCGCGCGGCCGCTGTACGCGGCGCACGCCGACCTTCCCGTGCCCGAGTCGCCGCATCTGGCGCTCTGGCACGCGGCCACCCTGCTGCGCGAGCACCGCGGCGACGGTCACCTCGCGGCGCTGCTGGACGCCGAGCTCGACCCGGTGGAGGCCCTGGTCAGCCACACCGCGACCGGCAAGGGCATGGCTCCGCGGTGGGTGCTGGGCACCCGCGGCTGGTCCCGGCAGGACTGGGAGGCGGCGTCCGCGCGGCTGCGGGAGCGCGGGCTGCTGGACACGGACGGCGAGCTGACGCAGGCCGGTGCGGACCTGCGCCGGGACATCGAGGCCCGCACGGACCGCCTGGACCGTGCGCCCTACGAGCACCTGGGGGCTGCCGGGGTCGAGCGGCTCACCGAGCTGGCGAAGGGCCTGCTGATGGCGGCGTTCGCCGCGGGCGCGTTCCCGGACGGAATGATCGGCAAGGGCTGACGCGGGCCGGGCCCGGGGCAGAGGCTGGGCCGAGGCGGGGGCCCGGGGCCGTGCAGGCGAGGCCGATGCGGGGGCCGGTGGCGGGAGCACCGGGCGGCGCGCGGGGCCCCCGTGTGGCGCCCTGAGCCCCCGTTGTCGGTGTCACCTGCCACAATTGCCGCGCAACCTCAGTGGAGAAGGCGGTACGGGATCGTGACGACACCCCTCGTAGGGTCCATCGAAGGCAGGATCGCCGAAGAACTCGGTGTGCGGGAGCGGCAGGTCAAGGCCGCCGTCGACTTGCTCGACGGCGGTTCGACGGTGCCCTTCATCGCCCGCTACCGCAAGGAAGCGACCGAGATGCTCGACGATGCGCAGCTGCGCACCCTCGAGGAGCGGCTGCGCTATCTGCGGGAGCTGGAGGACCGGCGGGCCGCGATCCTCGACTCGGTGCGCGAGCAGGGCAAGCTGAGCCCCGAGCTGGAGGCGCAGATCAGGGGCGCCGAGACCAAGGCGCGCCTGGAGGACATCTACCTGCCGTTCAAGCCCAAGCGGCGCACCAAGGCGCAGATCGCGCGCGAGGCCGGCCTTGAGCCGCTGGCCGAGGGCCTGCTCGGCGACCCGTCGGTCGACCCGCAGGCCGCGGCCGCGGCCTTCGTCGACGCCGACAAGGGCGTCGCGGATCCGCAGGCCGCACTGGACGGCGCCCGCGCGATCCTCACCGAGCGGTTCTCCGAGGACGCCGACCTGATCGGCGAGCTGCGCGAGCGCATGTGGGTGCGCGGCCGGCTCGCCGCCAAGGTGCGTGACGGCAAGGAGGAGGCGGGCGCCAAGTTCTCCGACTACTTCGACTTCGCCGAGCCCTTCAAGGCCCTGCCCTCGCACCGGATCCTCGCCATGCTCCGCGGCGAGAAGGAGGACGTCCTCGATCTCGTCCTGGAGCCGGAGGAGCCCACCGAGGGACCGTCCTCGTACGAGGGGATCGTCGCGCACCGCTTCGGCATCGCCGACCGCGGCCGGCCCGGCGACAAGTGGCTTACGGACACCGCCCGCTGGGCCTGGCGCACCCGCATCCTCGTGCACCTCGGCATCGACATGCGCCTGCGGCTGCGCACCGCCGCCGAGGACGAGGCGGTGGACGTCTTCGCGGCGAACCTGCGGGACCTGCTGCTCGCCGCCCCGGCGGGCACGCGCGCGACGCTGGGCCTGGACCCCGGCTTCCGTACGGGCGTGAAGGTCGCCGTCGTCGACGCGACCGGCAAGGTCGTCGCCACGGACGTCATCCACCCGCACGTCCCGGCCAACCGGTGGGACGAGGCCATCGCCAAGCTCGCCCGGCTGGCCAAGGAGCACGCGGTCGAGCTGGTCGCGATCGGCAACGGCACGGCCTCCCGCGAGACCGACAAGCTCGCCGGTGAGCTGATCACCAAGCACCCGGAGCTGAAGCTCACCAAGGTGATGGTCTCCGAGGCGGGCGCCTCGGTGTACTCGGCGTCCGCGTTCGCCTCGCAGGAGCTGCCCGACATGGACGTGTCGCTGCGCGGCGCCGTCTCCATCGCGCGCCGGCTCCAGGACCCGCTGGCCGAACTGGTGAAGATCGACCCGAAGTCCATCGGCGTCGGGCAGTACCAGCACGACCTGTCCGAGGTGAAGCTGTCCCGTTCGCTGGACGCGGTGGTCGAGGACTGCGTGAACGGCGTGGGCGTGGACGTGAACACCGCCTCCGCCCCGCTGCTCGCCCGGGTCTCCGGCATCACCTCGGGCCTGGCCGAGAACATCGTGGCGCACCGCGACGCCAACGGCCCCTTCACCTCCCGTACGGCCCTCAAGAAGGTGGCCAGGCTCGGCCCCAAGGCGTACGAGCAGTGCGCGGGCTTCCTGCGCATCCGCGGCGGCAGCGACCCGCTGGACGCGTCCAGCGTGCACCCCGAGGCGTACCCCGTGGTGCGGCGGATGGTGAAGACGGCGGGCAGCGAGGTCGCCTCGCTGATCGGCAACACGGGGGTGCTGCGCTCGCTGAGGCCGGCCGACTTCGTGGACGAGACCTTCGGTCTGCCGACCGTCACGGACATCCTCAGGGAACTGGAGAAGCCGGGGCGCGACCCGCGGCCCGCCTTCAAGACGGCCACCTTCAAGGAGGGCGTGGAGAAGATCTCCGACCTGTCCTCCGGGATGGTCCTTGAGGGGGTCGTCACGAACGTCGCGGCCTTCGGGGCGTTCATCGACATCGGCGTCCACCAGGACGGCCTGGCACACGTCTCGGCGCTGTCGAAGACCTTCGTGAAGGACCCGCGGGACGTCGTGAAGCCGGGTGACATCGTCAAGGTGAAGGTCCTGGACATCGACATCCCGCGCAAGCGGATCTCGCTGACGCTCCGGCTGGACGACGAGGCCGCGGACCCGGCGGCCGAGGGCGGCGGCGGCCGGCCCCAGCGGGGCGGGCGTCCGCCCCAGCAGCGCGGCCAGCAGCAGCGGCAGGGCCGCGGCGGCGGAGCGGGTGCCTCGGGCGGGGGCGGCTCCCGGCAGGCGGCGCCGCCGGCGAACAGCGCCATGGCCGACGCCCTGCGTCGCGCGGGCCTGACCGGCCCCGAGCGCGGCCGGAAGTGACACCGGTCTGACAGGGGAAGGGGGGGGCCCCCGGGGGGGGGGGGGCCCCCGACCCCGGGGGGGGGGGAGGCCCGGGGGCGAGAAAACGGACAAGGGGCCGGGCCCATGGGGGGGCCC
>NZ_JBHXDQ010000040.1:0-83150 GCF_042725875.1 Streptomyces sp. NPDC127038
GTCGGGGCGGGGCGCCCCCCCCCGCGGCGCCGGGGGGGGGGGCGGGGCGGGGCCCCCGCCGGGGGGCCCCCCCCCGCCCACGCCCGGCGGGGGGGCGGGTCCGGGTTGTCCCCGCCACCCCCGTCGCCGTACGGGCCCGCGCGCCGTACGAGCGCGGGCCCGCGCGGCGGCTGTCGCGGTCCTAGCCCAGCGGAAGGCCCTTCAGCGGCAGCTGACCGGTGGGCAGCCCGCCCTTGGTGACGGCGTCCGTCGGCAGGCCGCCCTTGGTGACGGCGTCGGTGGGCAGGCCGCCCTTGGTCACCGCGTCCGTGGGCAGACCGCCGCCGGTCGCGGTCTTCGCGGTGTCACCGAGGAGGCCCCCGGCCTGGCCGGCCGCGCCGCCGGCGGCCTTCCGCGCGGCGGGCGCGGCCTTCTTGGCCACCTTGGAGCCGACGCCCGGCAGGGCCTTGTCGACCGCCTGGCCGCCGGACGCGCCGGCGATCCCGGTGACGTGCCGCGTCGCTCCGTCGACCGTGCCGGTGACGTTCGCCCCGTCCAGGGCGGTCAGCCCGCCGAGGCCGGGGGTGGCCGGCAGCGCGGGCGCCGCGCAGGCGGAGCCGGCCGCGCCGACCACGGGTGCCGCTCCGGCCGCGACGAGCAGCACGACACGGGCGATCCGGCGGGTCAGGGGGAGGGACATGGTGCTCCTTAGACGGAAGAGAACGGGGAAGTGTCCTGCCGTTCCGGGCACCCGAGCCGATCGGCTGAGGTGATCGTTCCGGGCTCGGACGCCCTGACTACCGCTCGAAGCCCGCGAAGGTTGCGGTGGGCCGACGCAAAGAGTTGGTAATGCGTCGCATTATCGTTTGTGGGTAAAAGCGGGCAAACGTTACCCGGTCGTGATGCTGTTGCTGCCCCTGCGGGCCTGTGTTCCCAAGGGATTTCACCGGCGGGCGAGTGGGTGCCCGACGGCACGCGACCGCCGCCGCCGGCCGGGGGGCCGGTCCTCCCCAGGGGTGAGGCCCCGTACTACTGCGCGGTGACGATCCGGACCTCGGACGCGGCCTTCCCCGCCTCCGGACCGCTCTTGTCGTCGGCCGTGCGCCACGAGCCCGCCGCGGTGCCCGCGGTCCACTCGCGGCCCGCGTACGACACCCGGTCGATGTGCAGGGCCGAGGAGTTGGCCACGGCCCAGTGCGCCAGCTCCCAGCCACGGCGCAGCGTCGAGGTCCCGGCCCCGGTGGCGGCCCCCTCGTCGCGCACGGGGACGGTCACGGTCCGCTCGGCCTCCGTGGCGGCGGGAGCGGCGGACGAGGCCGGGGCCACGGAGGATTCCGAGGCGCGCGGCGCGGGCGCGGCGGAGGAACCCGCGGCGTCCACGGTGGCGCCCGCCTCCTGGAGCACATCGCGGCCGAAGTCCCGCGCGAGCGCGGCCCGCACCGGTGCCGGGCCGCCCGGCGGAGTCGCCGCCGGACGTCCCTGGCAGGTCAGGGTGGCGGCCGCGCGGCCGGTCAGGGCGGCGGCGAGCAGCGTGGCGTCCGGCTCGTGCTTCGCGTACGCCTGCGGGAAGCCGCTGTGCTGCACCCGCTGCGCGGCGACGGTCAGCGGCAGCCGCGAGTAGCCGGGCACCTTGGCCAGGTGCTCGTAGAAGACGCCCGCCGCGTACGTCGGGTCCATGATCTGTTTCTCGGTGCCCCAGCCCTGCGACGGGCGCTGCTGGAACAGGCCGAGCGAGTCCCGGTCGCCGTGCTGGATGTTGCGCAGCCCCGACTCCTGGAGCGCCGTCGCCAGGGCGATGGCCACCGCCCGCTCGGGCATCCCGCGGGAGGTGCCGACGGCCGAGATCGTCGCCGCGTTCACCGCCTGCTCGGGGGTGAACTCGTACGACGCGCCGTCGCCGTTGGCGGAGACGACCTTGCACCGGGGCGCGCCCACGCCGCCCGTGAGGTACTGGACGCCGAGGTAGCCCGCGACCGCGAGCAGGACCACGAGGGCCCCCGCGAAACGCAGGAGACGCCCGCGGCGGCGCCGGACAGGAGTGGGGGACGGCTCAGACACGCGTACAAGGTACTGGAGAGCGCCGTGGGCCGATCCCGGGGTGTGGACAACGCGGTCGCGGCCCGGTGGATACGACCGCATCCGGTGGCTTTCGGTACCTCCGGACGGGGCGCGCTAGGGTCGACGCCATGGCCGACACCCCGCTTGACCTGACCCTGGACGCAGCCGAGCTCACCGCGTGGCTCGTCGACTTCCGCTCGGAGAGCGGCACCGAGAAGCCGCTCGCGGACGCCGTCGAGACGGCCCTGCGGACCCTGCCGCACCTGACGGTCGACCGGTACGGGAACAACGTCGTGGCGCGGACGGACCTGGGCCGCGCCGAGCGGGTCGTCCTGGCCGGGCACATCGACACCGTGCCGATCGCCGACAACGTGCCCTCCCGCCTCGACGGGAACGGCGTCCTGTGGGGCTGCGGAACCTGCGACATGAAGTCGGGCGTCGCCGTCCAGCTCCGTATCGCGGCCACCGTCCCCGAGCCCAACCGTGACCTCACCTTCGTCTTCTACGACCGCGAAGAGGTCGCGGCCGACCTCAACGGCCTCAAGCACGTGTCCGAGGCCCACCCCGACTGGCTGCGGGGCGACTTCGCGGTCCTCCTGGAGCCCTCCGACGGACAGGTCGAGGGCGGCTGCCAGGGCACGCTGCGGGTGCTGCTGAAGACCAAGGGCGAGCGGGCCCACTCCGCCCGCGGCTGGATGGGATCGAACGCGATCCACGCGGCCTCCCCGATCCTCGCCGCGCTGGCCGCCTACGAGCCGCGCCACCCGGTGATCGACGGTCTGGAGTACCGCGAGGGCCTGAACGCGGTGAACATCTCGGGCGGGGTCGCCGGGAACGTCATCCCCGACGAGTGCGTCGTCACCGTCAACTTCCGCTACGCGCCCGACCGCTCCGAGGAGGAGGCGGTCGAGCACGTCCGCGAGGTCTTCGCGGACTGCGGTGTCGAGGAGTTCGTGATCGACGACCACAGCGGCGCGGCCCTGCCCGGTCTGTCCCACCCGGCCGCCGCCGCCTTCATCGAGGCGGTGGGCGGCACCCCGCAGCCCAAGTACGGCTGGACGGACGTCTCCCTCTTCAGCCGGCTCGGCATCCCGGCGGTCAACTACGGCCCCGGCAATCCCCACCTGGCCCACAAGCGGGACGAGCGCGTGGAAACGGCCAAGATCCACGCGGGCGAGGAGCGGCTGCGCGCCTGGCTCACCGCCTGAGGCGTACCCCGTACCCGACGGCTGTCCACGGCGGACATGCCGACGTCCCCCCGCCGTAACCAGCGGAGATCTACGCTGGGGCGGAACGACCTTCCCCCGCAACGGCTTCGGCCGCGGCGGGGGAGATCCGTACGCGGAGGGAGTGGACATGGCTACTGGCGACCCGAGGGGCAAGAAGCGGCCACCGGACGAGCAGCGGCTGGGCCCGGTGCTGCGCAGGCGGAACCAGGTTCAGGCGAGCACCACGGATCAGCGGCTGCTGGACGCGGGCGGTCCCTCGGACTGGGTGCACACCGATCCCTGGCGGGTGCTGCGCATCCAGTCGGAGTTCATCGAAGGCTTCGGGACGCTGGCCGAACTCCCGGCCGCGATCAGCGTGTTCGGCTCGGCGCGGACGCCGGCCGACTCGTCCGAGTACGAGGCGGGGGTCGCCCTCGGCAGGGGGCTGGTCGAGGCCGGGTTCGCGGTGATCACCGGTGGCGGGCCGGGTGCCATGGAGGCGGCCAACAAGGGCGCCCTGGAGGCGAAGGGCATCTCCGTCGGCCTCGGCATCGAGCTCCCCTTCGAACAGGGGCTGAACCCGTACGTCGACATCGGTCTGAACTTTCGCTACTTCTTCGTGCGAAAAATGATGTTCGTCAAATACGCCCAAGGGTTCGTGGTGCTGCCCGGTGGTCTCGGCACCCTGGACGAGCTCTTCGAGGCGCTCACCCTGGTGCAGACCCAGAAGGTCACCCGCTTCCCCATCGTGCTGTTCGGCACGGAGTACTGGGGCGGCCTCGTGGACTGGCTCAGGCACACCCTCGTCGCCCAGGGCAAGGCGGCGGAGAAGGACCTGCTGCTGTTCCACGTGACCGACGACGTGGACGAAGCGGTGGCGCTGGTGTCGAAGGAGGCCGGCCGCTAGGGCCCAGGCCCTGACGGCCGGGCCTCGGGTCCGGGGAGAGGTGCGGGGGTACGGCCGTGCCCCCGCACCCCGTCCGCTACGCCAGCCCGCGCCGGGCCACCGCCGGCGGCCGGTGCCCGGCGATCGACGCCACCATGTCCAGCACCTGACGGGTCTCGGCGACCTCGTGGACGCGGTACACCTGCGCCCCCAGCCACGCCGAGACCGCCGTCGTCGCCAGCGTTCCGACGACCCGCTCCTTGACCGGTCTGTCGAGGGTCTCGCCAACGAAGTCCTTGTTGGACAGGGAGACGAGAACCGGCCACCCGGTGGAGACCATCTCGCCGAGCCGCCGGGTCGCCTCCAGGCTGTGCCGGGTGTTCTTCCCGAAGTCGTGCCCCGGATCGATGAGCACCGACTCGCGGGGCACCCCGAGCGCGACCGCGCGCTCCGCGAGGCCGACGGTGACCCGCAGGATGTCGGCCATCACGTCGTCGTACGCGATCCGGTGCGGACGCGTGCGCGGCTCGGACTCCCCGGCGTGCGTGCACACCAGGCCCGCCCCGTACCGGGCCGCCACCTCGGCGAGCCGCGGATCGAACCCGCCCCAGGCGTCGTTGAGCAGATCGGCGCCCGCCTCGCACACCGCCTCGCCGACCTCGTGCCGCCAGGTGTCGACGCTGATGATCACGTCGGGGAAGCGGCGGCGGACCTCGGCGACGAAGCCGACCGTCCGGCGCGCCTCCTCCTCGGCGGTGACCTCCTCGCCCGGTCCGGCCTTGACCCCGCCGATGTCGATGATCTCGGCCCCCTCGGACACCGCCTGCTCCACGCGCGCGAGGGCGGGCTCGTCGCGGAAGGTGGCCCCCTGGTCGTAGAAGGAGTCCGGGGTCCGGTTCACGATCGCCATGATCACCGGCTCGTGCGCCTCGAATTCGCGCCTGCCCAGCCTGAGCATCCCCTGTGACCTCTCCCAGTAAGTCGCATCGATAAGCCGCCTGCGACCCTAGCTGTCAGACTCGCATGGCACGATCGGAGCCTGACACCTCCGACGTCAGACTGCTTTCGTCAGCACCAGTACTTTCGCGCCGACGCGACCCGCGCCGGCACCAGAGCGTGGGGACCTCAGCGATGTTCATGTTCTTGTTCCTGGTCGTCGCCCTCGCCGTCGTGGTCGCCGCGGTGACCCTGTCCGTGGTGGGCGGCGGCGAGAGCACGCCCCTTGCCGACGCCGAGCCCGAGCGGCTGCGCGACCCGCTGCCGTACGACCGTCCGGTCCACAAGGGTGACGTGGACGCCCTCCGCTTCGCCGTCACCCTGCGCGGCTACCGCATGGAGGACGTCGACGACGCGCTCGGCCGTCTGGGCGCCGAGATCGGCGAGCGGGACGCCCGGATCGCCGACCTGGAGGCCGCGCTCGCGGGCGCCCGCGCGGCCGGCCCCACCACCTCGCTGCGCAAGCACACCGAGGACGAGCGGTGAGCGAGGCGCTGGCAGGACCCGACGGCGCGCTGCGCTGCCCCTGGGCGCTGTCCGCCGAGGACTACGTGGCGTACCACGACGAGGAGTGGGGCCGGCCGGTCCACGGCGACGACGCCCTCTACGAGCGGCTGTGCCTGGAGGCCTTCCAGTCCGGGCTGTCCTGGATCACCATCCTGCGCCGCCGCGAGGGCTTCCGCGCCGCCTTCTCCGACTTCGAGATCGCCAAGGTCGCGACGTACACCGAGGCCGACGAGGAGCGCCTGCTCGCCGATCCGGGGATCATCCGCAACGGCGCCAAGATCCGGGCCACCGTCGCCAACGCGCGCGTGCTGGCCGGCTGGGCCCCGGGCGAGCTGGACGAGCTCATCTGGTCCTTCGCCCCGGACCGGGCCACCCGCCCGGCCCCCGAGCGGCTCTCCGACGTTCCGGCCGTCACCGACGAGTCGACCGCCCTGTCCAAGGCGCTGAAGAAGCGCGGCATCCGCTTCGTGGGCCCGACGACGGCGTACGCCCTGATGCAGGCCTGCGGCCTGGTCAACGACCATCTGGCGGACTGCGCGGCGCGCCACGCCGGATGACCGGGACGCCCTCGGGGGACCGAGGGGCGCCCGCCACGGACCCGTGCGCGGTCGCGGCGGACGCCCGGGACGGTCAGCGCCCCAGGTACTTGGGCTTCTCCTTGTTCACGAAGGCCTGCACCGCGATGGTGTGGTCCTCGGACGCCCCGGCCAGCCCCTGGAGCTCGTCCTCCTTCTCCAGGGTCTCCTCCAGCGAGTGGGTGAGCCCGAAGGCGACGGACCGCTTCAGCGCCGCGTACGCCAGCGTCGGGCCGGAGGCGAGCGCCCGCGCCACCTTCTCCGCCTCGGACCGGAGCTCGGCGGCCGGAACCAGCCGGTTGGCGATGCCCAGCTCGTACGCCTCCTGGGCGCTGATGCTGCGCGGGAAGAGCAGCAGATCGGTGGCACGGCTCGGGCCGACCACCCGGGGCAGCGTCCAGGAGATCCCCGAGTCGGCGGTCAGCGCGACACCGGCGAACGACGTGTTGAAGGCGGCGGTGTCGGCGACGACGCGGTAGTCGGCGGCGAGCGCGAAACCGAATCCGGCACCGGCCGCCACGCCGTTGACCCCGGCCACCACCGGCTTCTCCGCGCCGGTCAGCGCCCGCACGATGGGGTTGTAGTGCTCGCGCACGGTCCTCATCGTCCCGCCGGACCCCGACTCCCGGTCGGCGGCCAGCAGCCCGATGTGCTCCTTGAGGTCCTGGCCCACGCAGAACGCCCGGTCACCGGCCGCGGTCAGCAGGATCGCCCGTACGGCGTCGTCGTCCGCGGCGGCCTGCGCCGCGTCCCGCAGAGCGACCTTGGTCGCGATGTTCATCGCATTCATCGCCTCGGGGCGGTTGAGCGTGATCGTCGCGAGTCCGTCGCTCACCTCGTAGAGCACGGTGTCGGCCATGGTGGGTCCCCTCCGGGGTCGCGGCTCGTCGTACCGGCCGGTACGTCCTGTGTCCGATGACAGCATGGCGGAGATCACCGACGGTGGCGCGGTGCTTACATGTGACCTGCATCAAAGAATTCCGCACCATGGAAGTCGATGCGGCGGCGAAGTATCGCAGCCACATCGCCGAATTGGGTGGTTTTGCTCAAGCGCGTTGCGCAAGCGATGCCGACTGATGTTGGTCATCGGGTCCTGAGATGCGAGATAATGGCCTGGAAGCAATGTGTTCGATGCCGGTGACGTGTGTCCTATGAGGGGACGTGCGTGCCCTCCGAGGGGGCCGTCGGCGACGATGAGCTGGTTTCAGGAAGGGGAACGAGCATGGCGGCCATGAAGCCGCGGACGGGCGATGGCCCGCTCGAGGTGACCAAGGAGGGGCGGGGCATCGTCATGCGCGTTCCGCTCGAAGGCGGCGGTCGGCTCGTCGTCGAGCTGACCCCTGACGAGGCTGACGCGCTCGGCGACGCCCTCAAGAAGGTCGTCGGCTGACGCGGAACGCGACCCATACCCCTTTCGGCTTCCCCGGCACCGTACACGGCGCCGGGGAAGTTGTTTTTCCGGCCCGCGCGACCACGGCGGCGCCCGGACGGCAGCGGCCGGCGGGGGTGTCCGCCCTGGTCAGGGGCGTGCGGCGGGAGGTGGCGCGGACGCGGGGCCCGGCGCCAGGAGAGGTCGCGGTCAGCGCTTGACCGCGCACAGCAGCCCGTCGCCCACCGGCAGCAGCGAGGGCACCAGCTCCGGGCTCTCGCGCACCGCGCGCAGCAGTTCGCGCAGCCGGCTCACCTCGACCGGCTGCGGCCCGGAGTCCACCGTGCGGCCGTCCGCGAAGACGCCCTCGAAGGCGACGAGCCCGCCCGGACGCAGCAGGCGCAACGATTCAGCGAGGTAGTCCAGGCACTCCAGCCGGTCGCCGTCGCAGAACACGAGGTCGTATCCGGCGTCCGCGAGCCGCGGCAGCACGTCCAGCGCGCGGCCCGGGATGAAGCGGGCGCGATTGCTCGCGAAACCGGCGGCGCGGAACGCCTGACGGGCGAACTGCTGGCGCTCCGGCTCCGGATCCACCGTGGTCAGTACCCCGTCCGGCCGCATGCCGTGCAGAAGATGAATTCCGGAGACGCCGGTCCCGGTACCGATCTCGGCGACCGCCTTGGCATCCACGGTGGCGGCGAGCAGGCGCAGCGCGGCGCCCGTGCCCGGCGTCACCGAGCGCAGGCCGACCTCGTGGGCCCGGTCCCGGGCCCACCGCAGTGCCTCGTCCTCGGCGACAAAGGCGTCGGCGAACGCCGCCCAGCTCGTCTGCCGGTTGCCGGTAATGACCCTCTCCTGTCCCCGTGATTGCCTGGGCGTGACTGTATCCGTTGGTGCCGGGAACCTGCGGATGGGACCGGGCGTTTAAGGGGATGGGAGAACCGAGCGGGGGGAAGACGATGGGCCGGTACACGGAGCGGGGCCGAGGACGGACGTCGGCGCACCCATATGAGCCCGTATCAAATTCGCGTAAAACCGCTTATCCGGAGCTAACGGGCGAGGTGGCTATGGTAGGGGCTCCACTGGACACCACCAGAGCCGACAGGGGAGGTGCGGCTGCGCCTGTGGATCGGGGAGGGGTGCTTCGGCGCCTGCTCAGATCGACGGGTGAGCCGAAATCCGTGACCGACAACGCTGACCAGCTCCCCGTTGCTGCCCCGGCGCAGACCGCGACGTTCACCACCGACGCGGAGTCGCAGGCGTGGACTCCTCCCACCTGGGAGGAGATCGTCAGCACGCACAGCGGTCGCGTCTACCGTCTCGCCTACCGCCTCACGGGCAACCAGCACGACGCCGAGGACCTCACCCAGGAGGTCTTCGTCCGCGTCTTCCGCTCGCTGTCGACCTACACGCCCGGCACCTTCGAGGGCTGGCTGCACCGCATCACCACGAACCTCTTCCTCGACATGGTGCGGCGCAAGCAGCGGATCCGCTTCGACGCCCTCGGCGACGACGCGGCCGAGCGCCTGCCCAGCCGCGAGCCCTCCCCGCAGCAGGTCTTCAACGACGCGCACTTCGACGCCGACGTCCAGCAGGCGCTGGACACCCTCGCGCCCGAGTTCCGCGCCGCCGTCGTCCTCTGCGACATCGAGGGACTGTCCTACGAGGAGATCGCCGCGACGCTGGGCGTCAAGCTCGGCACGGTCCGCTCCCGGATCCACCGCGGCCGCTCCCAGCTGCGCAAGGCCCTGGCACACCGGTCTCCCGAGGCCCGCGCCGAGCGTCGCTCGTTCGCGGCCCGTGTGCCCGTGCTGGGGGGAGGAGGCGCGACCGCGTGAGTGCAACCCGTCCCACCCCTGCCGAGCAGCACCTCGGGGACCGACTCTCCGCCCTGGTGGACGGAGAGCTCGGCCATGAGTCGCGCGACCGCGTCCTGGCCCACCTCGCCACCTGCGCCAAGTGCAAGGCCGAGGCCGACGCCCAGCGCCGACTGAAGAACGTGTTCGCGGAGATGGCCCCGCCGCCGCCCTCCGAGAGCTTCCTCGCCCGCCTCCAGGGACTCCCCGGCGGAGGCGACTCCGACAGCCCCCGGCTGAACGGCGGGAGCTTCGGCGGCGGACTGTCCGGCGGCTCCGCGGGAACCGGGCTGCCCGGAGTCTTCGGCATGCGCGGCGAAACCTTCGGATACGTGCCCGCCGGACCGCACGCGGACGTGCTGCCCCCCGCCCCGGGGCGCGGCTTCCGTATCCACGACGTCAGCCGCCACGAGGCGGAGCGGTCCGCCTCGCGCGGGCTGCGGTTCGCCTTCGTCGCCGCGGGCGCGGTGTCGCTCGCGGCCGTCGCGCTCGGCGGAGTGACCACCGGCGCGCCCGGTGACACGGACGCGCGCGGTGCCGGGAGCAATGTGACCCCGTCCCGGACCCAGGGCGCCGGGTCGGCCTCGACCCCCGAGTCGCAGCGCCGCCGGTCCACCGGACCGCTGCTGGCCCAGGGCGAGCGGTCGCTCGGCAACGGCCCCGTGGCCCCGACCGGGGTGTCCGCCCCGCTGCTGCCCGGAGTACCCCCTCCGGCGGGCCGCGCCCAGGACGCCGTGCACGCGCTGACGGCACCGGTGGTCGCCGGCGCCGCCGCGACGTCCCCGCTGATACGCCCGCTCACCGACACCCAGCCGCTCTCGCTGGCCCCGCACCCGGGGCTGCTCGCCGCCCCCGCGGCCACACCGTCCCCCACGG
The DNA here is from genome assembly GCF_042725875.1 of Streptomyces sp. NPDC127038. NCBI lineage: Bacteria > Bacillati > Actinomycetota > Actinomycetes > Kitasatosporales > Streptomycetaceae > Streptomyces > Streptomyces sp. NPDC127038. The sequence continues at coordinate 10,311 of NZ_JBHXDQ010000040.1, forward strand.
CGTCCTCGTCCCCCACCCCGCGTGACGTCCACTGACACCACCCTCTGCGCGGCGGCCCGCGAACCTGGTTGAATCCGGGGTGGGCCGCGTCCGCGGGAGGGATCACGGACGCGGAGTAGGCACGTCCGTGGTGGCCCCCGCCGAGCTGTGCCGGGGGCCAGGTGTGGGGAGAGCATGAACGAGGGCAGGCCCACGAAGGCCAAGTGGTGGAGTCGACCCCGGCCCGCGGGCACGGGAGCGGACACCGCACCGGCACGTCCCACGGAACCGGACCTCACGCCGGACTCCGCGCACCCCGCCGCCCCGGCGGATCCGGCCGCCCCGGCGCCGGGCGGCGCGGATCACGGGACGGCCCCCACGACCGGGATCCCGGCCCAGGGCGCCACCCGCTTCGACGCGCTGCCCCCGCTCGACGCCCTGCCCGCGCCCCGCGTGGCGGAACCGACGCGGGAACCGGCACCGGAACCGAAGCGGGAGCAGGACCCGGAGCAGGACCCGGAGCTGGACTCCTCGGGGTCCGCGGACCCGCTGTCCTCCCCGTCCTCCCCGTCCTCCCCGTCCTCGCCGTCCTCCCTGTCCGAGCTTCTCGACGGCCCCGCCGCCCCCGCCCCGGCCGAACAGGCGGAGCAGGCCGGGTCCGCCGGACCCGTCGAGGACGCGATCCCCGATCCCTGGCGGAACTACGACCCCTGGGCCGCGCCCGCACCCGCGCACCCCGACGGACCGTCCGTCGGGAGCGGACCCCTCCAGCAGAACGGCGTCGCCGTGCCCACCGCCGCGCAGCGGCGCCGCCGGGCCAGGAAGGCGCTGGTGCTCGGCGCCGTCGCGCTCGCCCTGGTGTCCGGGGGCGTGGGCGGCGCCGTGGGGGCCTATCTGGAGCGGAACGGGGGACTGACGGACATCGAACTCCCGCAGGCCGCCAAGGAGGCCCCGGGGCGTGCCCCGGACAGCGTCGCCGGGATCGCCGCGCACGCGCTGCCCAGCGTCGTGACCCTCCATGTGCACGGGAGCGAGGAGGACGGCACCGGCACCGGGTTCGTGCTCGACGGCGAGGGACACATCCTCACCAACAACCATGTGATCCAGCCCGCCGGCGGCAGCGGCACGATAACCGTGACGTTCAGCGGCGGGCAGACCGCGACGGCCCGGGTCGTCGGCCACGACAGCGGCTACGACCTCGCCGTCGTCAAGGTCTCCGGAGTCCACGGTCTGGCCCCGATGCCGCTGGGCAACTCCGACAGCGTCCAGGTCGGCGACCCCGTCGTCGCCATCGGCGCGCCCTTCGACCTCGCCAACACGGTCACCTCCGGCATCATCAGCGCCAAGGAGAGGCCCATCACGGCGGGCGGCGAGAACGGCGACGGCAGCGACGTGTCGTACGTGGACGCCCTCCAGACCGACGCGCCGATCAACCCCGGCAACTCCGGCGGGCCCCTGCTCGACTCCAAGGCCCGTGTCATCGGCATCAACAGCGCCATCCGTTCCGCCGACAACGGCTCCGACCTGGAGACCGGCCAGGCCGGTTCCATCGGGCTCGGCTTCGCCATCCCGGTCAACCAGGCCAAGCGCGTCGCCGAGGAACTGATCAACACGGGCCGGGCCACCCACCCCGTGATCGGTGTCACGCTCGACATGAACTACTCGGGCGACGGCGCCCGGGTCGGTGCCAAGGCGGCCGGCGGCGGTCCCGCCGTGGCCTCCGGAGGGCCCGGCGCGAAGGCGGGCGTCAGGGCCGGGGACGTCATCACCGAGGTCGACGGCACGCGGATCCACTCCGGCGAGGAACTCATCGTGAAGACTCGCGCCCACCGGCCCGGCGACCGCCTCCGGCTGACCGTGAAGCGGGGCGGCGCGGCCCGGACGATCACCCTGGTCCTCGGTTCGGCGGACGGCGACTGAGCCGCGGCCGCCGGGCCCGAGAGTGACACCAAACTCACAGTCGGGCGGGACACCGCAGCTCCGGACGGCAAACATCGGGGAAAACCCTCGGCACGCACGGAGCCGGGAGCCCCTGGACAGTTCCGGACGGACAGGTACGCCGGGTACCGTTGGACCCGGCCCGGACCACGGAAGACTTCCCGAGGGCCGAGACCGAGAGCATCGCGAGGAGCTACCAGGTGTTCAATGACGTAGGACCGCTTGAGCTGGTGACGATCTTCGTCCTGGCCGTGCTCGTGTTCGGTCCCGACAAGCTCCCGAAGCTGATCCAGGACGTGCAGCGCACGATCCGCAAGATCCGCGAGTTCTCGGACAGCGCCAAGGCCGACATCCGCGACGAGCTCGGTCCGGAGTTCAAGGACTTCGAGTTCGAGGATCTCAACCCCAAGACGTTCATACGCAAGCAGCTGGACGGCGACGAGCTGGGGCTCAAGGAGATCCGCAACGGCTTCGACCTGAAGAAGGAGATGGCCGACGTCTCGGACGCGATGAAGGGCCGCGTGTCCGAGTCCTCCGCCGCGGGGTCCTCCGCGGCCGAGTCCTCCGGCGGCGCGGCGGGCGGTTCCGTCGACATGACGAAGAAGCGCGAGAAGCTCGAGGCGGACGAGCACCCGCCGTACGACTCCGACGCCACCTGATCCGTACGGCCTACCGCGGGGCGGTCGATCCCGACCGGCCCCTTGCACGGTCTCGATCGGGTCCCGCGCGGTCCGAATACGCCGTTCGTGCGCCTTACGCGCCGGGCGCTTTCACCGCTGCCCGGAGCAGGGTGGCTATGCTGCCCAGTTGTTGTGCGGACCGACAAGGTCGCCCGAGGGGGGTGGGCCGCCCGGTCCGACGAGAGCGAGGAGGCGTCCGGCAGATGGAGACGACAAGTCGGGTAGGCGCGCAGGCGCCGGCCGCGGAGGGCGGGCAACCGCTCCCCTCCGCCCGGCGTACGGTCGACGGCTACCTGCTGGCGCCCTTCCCCTGGTACGGCCTCGACGAGGCCTTCACGGGACCGCGCTGGCTGATGCAGGTGGGTACCTCCGCGGACGGGATGGTCGAGCACGGTTCCGTCGGGCACGGCGACGAGCCCTCGGTGCGTCCCGAGCCGGGCGAGGACAAGGAGCGGTTCGCGGTGGTGGTCACCGTCGCCGCCAGCCCCGTACGGCGCAGCGCGGACGGCACGGGACTGCTGGAGGCCACCTCGGTGTCCTCGGCGGCGTGGCTGGCCGGTGTGGGACTGCTGTCCTTCACCTGGCCCGGCCAGATGGACCACACCCTGCGCGACGACTGGCTGGACCAGCAGACCGAGACCGCGTGGGTGCTGGCCGACGACCTCGACGGCGAGGACTGGTCCACCCTGTCCCTGCCCGTGGACGGCGTCCCGACCCTGTTCCACTACCGCGAGTCCGAGTTCGGCTGGGTCCTCGCGGGTTCCACGGGGGAAGGCGTCCACCTGGGCGCGTACGGGCGCGGGATGAGCGCCTACGGGCTCGGCTTCGCGGTGATCAAGGACATCGCCGCGTACGCCCCGTAGGGCCCCGTCGGCGGCCGGGAGTCCCCGGGGCCGCGGGCAGGCGCCCGCGGGGCCGCCACGAGGCCCTGACAGCCGCTACGAGGAAGGGGGCGCCGTCCGCACGGACGGCGCCCCCTCCTTCGTCGGGACGGACCCGGAAGTGTTCCTCCGGTCCGGCCCCGGAAGCGTTCCCCGGGCCGGACCGTACGTGCTCCCCGGCCGGAGCTAGAACTTGTTGCGCGGGGTGATGCCCAGCGACATGCCCGACAGGCCGCGCTGGCGGCCGCCCAGCTTGCCCGCGATGGCGCGCAGGGCCGAGCCCGCGGGGGAGTCGGGGTCGGTCAGGACCACCGGCTTGCCCTCGTCGCCGCCCTCGCGCAGCCGGACGTCGATCGGGATGGAGCCGAGGACCGGGACGGTCGCGCCGGTCGTGCGGGTCAGGCCGTCGGCGACCCGCTGGCCGCCGCCGCTGCCGAAGACGTCGACCATCTCGTCGCAGTGCGGGCAGGGCATCCCCGACATGTTCTCGACGACGCCCACGATCTTCTGGTGGGTCTGCACGGCGATGGAGCCGGCCCGCTCGGCCACCTCGGCCGCCGCCTGCTGCGGGGTCGTGACGACCAGGATCTCGGCGTTCGGGACGAGCTGGGCGACGGAGATCGCGATGTCGCCGGTGCCCGGCGGGAGGTCCAGGAGCAGGACGTCCAGGTCGCCCCAGTACACGTCCGCCAGGAACTGCTGGAGCGCGCGGTGCAGCATCGGGCCGCGCCAGACGACCGGCGCGTTGCCCGGGGTGAACATGCCGATGGAGATGACCTTCACGCCGTTCGCCGACGGCGGCATGATCATGTTCTCGACCTGGGTCGGGCGGCCGTCGGCGCCGAGCATGCGCGGCACCGAGTGACCGTAGATGTCGGCGTCCACGACGCCGACCTTGAGACCGTCGGCGGCCATCGCGGCGGCCAGGTTCACGGTGACCGAGGACTTGCCGACACCGCCCTTGCCGGAGGCGACCGCGTACACACGGGTGAGCGAGCCGGGCTTGGCGAACGGGACCTCGCGCTCGGCGGTGCCCCCCTTCAGCGCGGTCGCCAGCTCACGGCGCTGTTCGTCGCTCATCACATCGAGTTCGACCTCGACGGCGGTGACGCCCTCGACCCGGGAGACCGCCTCCTTCACCCGCTGGGTGATCGTGTCGCGCATCGGGCAGCCGGAGACCGTCAGGTACACGGCGACCGCGACCACGCCGTCCGCACCGATCTCCACGGACTTGACCATCCCCAGTTCGGTGATGGGTCGGTTGATCTCGGGGTCGTTCACCGTCGCCAGTGCTTCACGCACCGCGTCTTCCGTAGCCATAGGGACGATGGTACGGCGCTCCCCATGTGCCCCGGAAAGCCCTGTCACCGGTCGTCTACGTCACGTCCCTGCGACCGTTCCGCCGGGAATACGACCCGTCCGTCCCCGTGGCCGTTCGGGTGGCGGTCCTCCAGTTCCTTGACCAGGTCCTGGAGCTCGTTGCGGATCCAGTCGCGGGTGGCGACCTCGCCGAGGCCCATCCGCAGCGCGGCGATCTCGCGGGTGAGGTACTCGGTGTCGGCGATGGAGCGCTCGTTCTGCTTGCGGTCCTGTTCGAGGTTGACCCGGTCGCGGTCGTCCTGCCGGTTCTGCGCGAGCAGGATCAGCGGGGCGGCGTAGGAGGCCTGGAGCGACAGCATCAGGGTCAGGAAGATGAACGGGTAGTTGTCGAAGCGCAGGTCGTGCGGCGCGAAGATGTTCCACACCACCCACACGATGATGACGACCGTCATCCAGACGATGAACCGTCCGGTGCCGAGGAACCGGGCGATGCGCTCCGAGAGCCGCCCGAAGGCCTCCGGGTCCCACTCGGGCAGGAACCGGTGGCGCGGCGGCTTCGGCTGGTCGAGCCGGGTGCGCGGGCGGGGGGCCGCCGTCGCCCCCGTGGCGGCCCGCTCGCGGGCCTCACGGTCAGGCGCCATGGCTTCCCTCGTGGTGCTCCTCGTGCATGCTCTCGTGCACGCCCTCGTCGAGGTGGAACTCCGTCTCCCGCCAGTCCTCGGGCAGCATGTGGTCCAGTACGTCGTCCACGGTCACCGCGCCGAGCAGCGAGCCGCTCTCGTCGACGACGGGGGCCGCGACCATGTCGTACGTGGCGAAGAACCCGGCGACCACCGGCAGCTCGTCCTCCGGGGCCAGCGGCTGGAGGTCGTCGTCGACGAGCGAGCCGACCAGGGTGAACGGGGGGTCGCGCAGCAGCCGCTGGAAGTGCACCGCCCCCAGGTACTTGCCCGTCGGCGTCTCGTCGGGCGGGCGGCACACGTACACCTGGGCGGCGAGCGCGGGGGAGAGGTCGGGGTTGCGCACCCGGGCGAGCGCGTCGGCCACGGTCGCGTCGGCGCGCAGCACGATGGGCTCGGTGGTCATGAGCCCGCCCGCGGTCCGCTCCGCGTACGCCATCAGCCGCCGGACGTCCGCCGCCTCGCCCGGCCGCATCAGCGTGAGCAGCCGCTCCACGTCCTCGGTGGGCAGCTCGGCGAGCAGGTCGGCCGCGTCGTCGGGGTCCATCGCCTCCAGGACGTCCGCCGCGCGCTCCTCCTTGAGCTTGCCGAGGATCTCGATCTGGTCGTCCTCGGGCAGTTCCTCCAGCACATCGGCGAGACGGTCGTCGTCGAGGGCGGCGGCCACCTCGCCGCGGCGCTTCGGCGACAGGTGGTGCAGCACGTTCGCGAGGTCGGCGGGCCGCAGCTGCTCGAAGGTGGCGAGCAGGCTCTCCGCGCCCTGTCCGTGCTCCTCCAGGGAGAAGCCGGTGACGGAGGACCAGTCGACCGTCATCGTCTCGCCCTTGGCGCGCCGGAACGCGCCGCCCGTGCGCCCCTTGCGCACGAAGACCCGGCCGATCTCCCACTCCCTGCGGGCCGGCAGTTGCTGGATGGACACGTCCAGGACGGTCACCTCCTCGCCCGTCTCGACGAGGGTCACCAGCCGGTCCAGGAGCTCGCCGAAGACGAGCCGTTCGGTGGGCCGCTGCTCGAAGCGGCGCACGTTCACGACGCCGGTCGTGATGACCTGGCCGGACTCGATGCCGGTCACCCGGGTCATGGGCAGGAAGATCCGGCGGCGCGTGGACAGTTCGACGACGAGGCCGAGCATGCGCGGTGGCCGCCGCCCCACGCGCAGCATGGCGACGAGGTCCCGCACGCGGCCCACCTGGTCACCGTTCGGGTCGAAGACGGCGACGCCGGACAGGTGCGAGACGAAGATCCGGGGGGCGGCTGCGGCCATGCGCGCGCCTCCTTCGCTTCGATATGTTCTGTGCCGGTCTGTCCGCTCGGGTGGGCTTCAGGCTAGCCCGTCCCGGTCGGGTGCGCCCTGGTGGGCGGTCCGGACGGACTGCCTCCGCCCGGCCGGTGCCGCACCGGTACGCTGCCGTACGCCGTTTGAGGACCGCGCACGAGAGGCAGCCCCACCTGTGACCGCACTTCCCCAGGGCCGTACCCGCAGAGCCGTGACGGTGGCCGCGACATGCGTGCTGGCCGTGACGGGGACGGTGCTGACGGGCTGCGGCAGCGGGGACCCGGACGCCGGCACGAACGGGGTCGGCAAGCTGTCCGCCGCCGCCATCCAGGCGAAGGCGCGGGCGGCGGCCGCGAAGGCGCCGACCGTGCGGCTCTCGGGGACCGTCGTCTCGGGCGGCACCACGTACACCCTCGACATGCGGCTGAAGTCGGACGGCGGCACCGGCTCGGTCACCTCCCGAGGGGCCGGCTTCCATCTGCTGCGGGTCGGCGAGCACCTCTTCCTCAAGGCCGACGCCGAGTTCTGGGCGCACGAGGACGGCGGGAGCGGCGGCAAGGCGACGGACACCGCGGCGGCGGACAAGCTGGAGGGCATGTACGTGAAGGTGCCGACCGGCGACCCCGCGTACAAGCGCTTCAGCGGCTTCACCGACAAGGACGTCCTGCTGGAGGGGCTGCTCGGGCTGCACGGCGCGCTCGACAAGGACGGCCACCACGAACAGTCCGGCGTCCCCACGATCCGCATCACCGGCGACAAGGGCTCCGGCGGCACCCTGGACGTCTCCCTGAAGGGCACCCCGTACCCGGTCCTCCTCGGGCGCGCGGGCAACGCCGGCACGCTCCGCATGACCGACTGGGGCAAGGACTTCAAGCTGGCGGAGCCGCCCAGGAAGGACACCGTCGACTACGGGCAGCAGCTGCCCGCGTCGTAGCCCCGGCGACCGGAGCTCACGACCGGGTCCTAGCCGCGCCTCCCGCGCCGCTTCAGCAGCAGCCGGGGCAGTGCCGCCGGCACCGGCCGGCGGGTCGTCGCGGGGCTCGGCAGGGGCCGTTCGGCGAGCGAGCCGTCGGGCAGCGCGGCCGTCGCGCCCGTCGGTTCCAGGCGCACCACCCGGCACTCACGGGCCCAGCGCTCCGGCATGGCCTCGCCGTCGGGGGCGTTCAGCCGCTTGCCCTTGAGCTCGCCGACGGCCGCCTCCCACTCGGGGGTGCCCGCGGAGAGCTCCACGACCCTCGCCGACCAGGTGACGAGCCGCCCGCCCTTGTCCTTGCTGCGTACGGTGACGACCGCGTGGCCCCCGTCGGCCAGTCCCGGCAGCGGCTGCTCGCCGGGTCCGTCGCCGACCAGGCAGGCCGCGCCGTCGTGCCACACGTGCCACAGCGCGCGCGTCGGCGCCCCGGCGTCCGGACCGGCGGGCGGGGGCGCGCCCGCGCCTCCCACCCAGATCAGCCCGGACTTCTTGGTGGCCTCCTCGACGAGGGCCTGGTCGAGCAGCTCTTGCGTCATGGGGCCCAGACTATCCAGCGCCTCCCGCGGCCGGCCGTGGCCTACAGCCAGCCGTTGCGCTTCAGGATGCGGTGGATGGACAGACAGAGGCCGACCGTGATGCCCATGACCACGGGGTAGCCGTAGCGCGCGTGCAGTTCCGGCATGTACTTGAAGTTCATGCCGTACACACCGCAGACCATCGTCGGTACGGCGACGATCGCGGCCCAGGAGGTGATCTTGCGCATGTCCTCGTTCTGCGCCACGGAGGCCTGCGCGAGGTTCGCCTGGAGGATCGAGTTGAGCAGTTCGTCGAAGCCGAGTACCTGCTCCTGCACCCGGGCCAGGTGGTCGGCGACGTCGCGGAAGTACTTCTGGATGTCGGGGTCGATCAGCCGCATCGGGCGCTCGCTCAGCAGCTGCATCGGGCGCAGCAGCGGCGACACGGCCCGCTTGAACTCCAGCACCTCGCGCTTGAGCTGGTAGATCTGTCCGGCGTCGGTGCCGCGCGGGGTGCCGCCACGGCCCGGGGAGAACACCTCGGTCTCGACCTCGTCGATGTCGTCCTGCACGGCGTCCACGACCGCGATGTAGCCGTCGACGACATGGTCGGCGATCGCGTGCAGCACCGCGGAGGGGCCCTTGGCGAGCAGCTCGGGGTCGTCCTGGAGGCGGTGCCGCAGCCCGCGCAGCGAGCCCTGCCCGCCGTGCCGGACGGTGATGAAGAAGTCCCCTCCGGTGAAGCACATGACCTCGCCGGTCTCGACGATCTCGCTGGTCGCCGTCAGCCGGTCGTGCTCGACGTAGTGGATGGTCTTGAAGACGGTGAACAGGGAGTCGTCGTAGCGCTCCAGCTTGGGCCGCTGGTGGGCCTGGACGGCGTCCTCCACGGCCAGCGGGTGCAGCCCGAACTCGCGGGCGATACCGGCGAATTCGTCCTCGGTGGGCTCGTGCAGACCGATCCACACGAACCCGCCGTCGCGCCGCACCTGGCGCATGGCCTCCTGCGGGGTCAGCGGCGCGCGGCTCGCGACGCGGGCGCCGTCGCGGTAGACGGCGCAGTCGACCACGGCCGACGGGGTGCCGGGGTCGCGGGTGGTGTCGTACGAGCCACTGTCCTTGCGCAGGGACGGGCGGGGGCGGACCGCGGCACGCAGGTCACGGATCATCGACATGGCGGGCTCCTTCTCGCAACGGAGGCGGCCGGCGACGGTTGGAACTACCCGGAATGGGGACGTCCTGACTGCGGATGTTTGGCACGTCCACAAAGCGGGGAGCACCGCACCGTCGTGTTGGCAGCTTCGCTGTTGATTCAGATCAGACAGATCAGGGGTTCAGATCGGACAGATCAGGCGGAAACGAAGCGCTCTTCCGTGGTGCGCCGGGCAACGCTGACACGTGCGCACACGATTGCGGGAGGCGGCAGCCGGCAGGGCTGAAGGACCCCGCGGAATCAGCTGTGAACTCAGCGACAGGAAGAGCGGGTGGTACTGCACGATCGACTTCGATCCATTGCAGCCCCACCTCCTCCGGTCGGTCCCCCGTGAGGGACGGTCCATCCCCCGAAGGGGAGTCTGTCTCCCTCCGAAGGGGAGTCAGATCAGTCTCAGTGCGTCGGAGCAAGGGAGCAACTCCCGCAGTGCCGAAGAGGGCCCGCGGGCCCTTCGTCATGTACTGCTCCGACCAGCGGCCAAGAGTATCAGCGCACCGATACGTCAAGGCCCCGCTTTGCGCGTTGTTGACCGGGGTCCGGTGCGTGGTGGCGTAATTGACGCGGCCTATGCTCGGCTCATGGCTGATGTTCTTCCTCTGGTCGAGGCCCGTTTGCGCTCCGCGCTGGGCGAACCCGACGCGCGGGCCGCGGTCACCTTCCTCGGCACCGACCGCATCGAGGTCCTGCGCTTCACCGAGGGCGACATCGTGCGCTACGCCACGCTCGGCATGTCCGCCCAGCCGATGGCCGATCCCACCGCCGTGCTCGCCGATCCGGTGAAGGGCCCGCGCGCCGAGCTGGTCCTCTCGGTCCGCCCGGCCGGGGCCGACACCGACAAGGTGCTCCGCCCGCTCGCCGTGCTCGCCGCCTCTCCCCAGGTCGAGGGTCTGGTCGTGGCCCCGGGAGCCTCGCTCGACGTGGGCGAACCGCTGTGGCCCGGCGCGCCGTTCACCTCCGTCCTGGTCGCCGAGGCCGGCGGTCTGGTGGAGGACCTGGAACTGGACGCCCCCGCCGATCCGGTGCGTTTCCTTCCGCTGCTCCCCATGACGCCCAACGAGGCCGCCTGGAAGCGCGTCCACGGCGCGGGCGCCCTCCAGGAGCGCTGGCTGAACGGCGGAACGGACCTGCGCGATCCGCTGCGCAGGTCCGTTCCTCTGGACTGACCCGCCGCCGCCCCGGGCGCGGGAGGGTCTCAAGTCGTCTTCCCGGTCGCTCAGTTGGCGAAGACGGTCACTCCGTCCTCGGTGGCGTGGACCGGCTCCAGCTCCTCGGCCTCACGGGTGAGCGCGTCGCGCCGTACGTAGACCACCCCGGCGCCCAGCAGCGCGGTGACCGCGGCCACCACGAACGGGACGCGCGCGTTGCTCCACCCCTCGATCTTCGGGGCGAAGTACGGGGCCGCCGCCGCGGCGAACCAGCGCACGAAGTTGTAGCCGGCGCTCGCCACGGGGCGCGGGGCGTCGGACACCCCGAGGGCCAGTTCCGTGTAGACGGTGTTGTTCACGCCGATGAAGGCGCCGGACAGGACCGTGCAGACGACGGCGGTGGTGTGGTCGCCGTACCCGAGGACGAGGACGTCGGCGGCGAGCAGGACCAGGGAGCCGCCCAGCACCTTCAGCGAGCCGAACCGCGCCTGCATGCGCGGGGCCACGATCACCGAGAACACCGCGAGCAGCAGGCCCCAGCAGAAGAACACCGCGCCGGACCGGTACGGCGTCATGTTGAGCACGAACGGCGTGAAGGCCAGCACGGTGAAGAACGTGTAGTTGTAGAAGAACGCGGAGGCCGCGGCCGAGGCGAGGCCGCCGTGGCCGAGTGCGCGCAGCGGGTCGAGCAGCGAGGTCTTGCGCGCGGGCTTGGGCTGCTCCTTCAGGAACGCCGTGATGCACAGGAAGCCGACCGCCATCAGGAACGCGGTGCCGAAGAACGGGTAGCGCCAGCTGGCGTTGCCGAGCAGGGCTCCCAGCAGCGGCCCGCAGGCCATGCCGAGGCCGAGTGCGGACTCGTAGAGCAGGATCGCCGCGGCGCTGCCGCCGGCCGCCGCGCCGACGATCACGGCCAGGGCGGTGGAGACGAACAGCGCGTTGCCGAGTCCCCAGCCGGCCCGGAAGCCGACGAGTTCGCCGACCGATCCCGAGGTGCCCGCGAGCCCCGCGAAGACCACGACGAGGGCGAGGCCGAGCAGCAGGGTCCTGCGCCCGCCGATCCGGCTGGAGACGAAGCCGGTCAGCAGCATCGCGACGGCGGTGATCAGGAAGTACGAGGTGAAGAGCAGGGACACCTGGCCGGGCGTGGCGTCGAGTCCCCGGGCGATGGACGGCAGGATCGGGTCGACGAGTCCGATGCCCATGAAGGCGACGACGGACGCCCCGGCGGTCGCCCAGACGGCCCTCGGCTGACGCAGGATGCCACCGGCGCCCGCGTCGAACGTGTCGCCCTCCGCGGGGCCTTCCGTGCTGTTGATCATGCCCGCTCCCTCACTGTGCGCCGACTGGATCGTTGTCTTATACACACAATAAGTTAGGTGGACTAATAAATGCAAGATGCACGTAGTTTTCGACGGGGCCGGCCCGCGCCGGACGGGTGATCGTCCTTGACGCGGGCAAGGACGGGGAGGACCGTTGAGCCCTATGAGGGGCGAACCCAGTTGCCCGAAGTGTGGTGGCCGGGTCAGGGCTCCCGGCCTCTTTGCCGATTCCTGGCAGTGCGATGTGCACGGCACGGTGCATCCGCTGCAGCCCGTGATCCCGCCCAGCGTCGAGGCCCTCGGTGTGGTCGTGCACCGCGCCCGGGTGCCGGTGTGGATGCCGTGGCCGCTGCCGGTCGGCTGGCTGTTCACCGGGGCGGCGTTCGCGGGGGACGACCGCAGCGGAGGCAGGGCCACCGCCATCGCCTGTTCGGGTCCTGGCCCGCTCGGCGGGATGGGTGAGCTGATCCTCGTCGCCGAGGAACTGGGCGTCGGCCTGGGCGCGCGGTACGCGGGCATGGACGGACCCGACCCCGGCCCGTACATGAACGTCGAGAAGCCGCCTCAGGCGAAGGTCCTCGCCGCGGGCCGCCCCACCCCGCTCTGGCATGTCTCCGGTTCCCCTGACGACCGCGCCGTCTTCGCGGGCGAGGCGCGGGGGCTGTGGCTGTGGGCCGTCGTCTGGCCCGAGCAGACCGGGCTGCTGATGTACGACGAACTGGTCCTGACGGATCTGCGCGACGCGGGCGCCGAGGTCGACCTGCTGCCGTGCGGGGCGCTGTCACCGCGGATCCTGGAGCCGTAGGGCCGTAGGGCCAGCCGTAGGGGCTCTGGGGCCGTGGGGCCGCGGGGTGTCGGGCGGCGAGGGTGGAGCGTGCCCGGCCCGTGTTCCGTGCGTGCCCGGGCCGTGTTCCGGGAGCCGCCCCGGTGGGCCGGGGCGGCGGGGAGTGTAGGGGGCGCTCCCCAGGTACGGGTGTGACACCGAGGGGCGGAACCCCGCTATCCTTGAGTGTCCCCGCCCGTTCCGTCACCGCCTGGAGTCCGCGTAGTGCGCATCGACCTGCACGCCCACTCCACCGCGTCCGACGGTACGGACACGCCCGCCGAGCTGGTCCGCAACGCGGCCGCCGCCGGTCTGGACGTCGTCGCGCTGACCGATCACGACACGACCCGCGGGCACGCCGAAGCGGTCGCCGCCCTGCCCGAGGGGCTCACCCTCGTCACGGGCGCCGAACTCTCCTGCCGGATCGACGGCATCAGCATGCACATGCTGGCCTACCTCTTCGACCCCGAGGACCCCGCCCTGCTCGCCGAGCGCGAACTGGTCCGGGACGACCGGGTGCCGCGGGCCCAGGGCATGATCGCCAGGCTCCAGGAGCTCGGTGTGCCGATCACCTGGGAGCAGGTGGCGCGCATCGCGGGCGACGGCTCGGTCGGCCGCCCGCACGTCGCCTCCGCGCTGGTCGAGCTCGGCGTCGTCGGCAGCGTCTCGGACGCCTTCACCGAGCAGTGGCTGTCCGACGGGGGCCGCGCCTACGTCCCCAAGCACGAGACCGACCCCTTCGAGGCGATCCGGCTGGTCAAGGGGGCCGGAGGCGTCACCGTCTTCGCCCACCCCGCCGCCGCCAAGCGGGGGCGCACCGTGCCGGAGTCGGTGATCGCCGAGCTGGCGTCCGCCGGCCTCGACGGCATCGAGGTCGACCACATGGACCACGAGCCGTCCACCCGGGCGCGACTGCGTGGTCTGGCCTCCGAACTGGGGCTGCTGGCCACCGGCTCGTCCGACTACCACGGCAGCCGCAAGACCTGTTCGCTCGGGGACTTCACGACCGACCCCGAGGTCTACGGGGAGATCACCCGCCGCGCCACCGGGGCGTTCCCGGTCCCGGGCGCGGGCGGAGCCTGAACCCCCGGACGCCGCGCACCGCGCACCCGCACGGTTCCGGCCGGGCCCGTGACCGGGGCCGCGCCGTCGCCCGCGGGCCGGTGCCGCGGGACCGGTGCGTGAGGCCCGTACGGATCACGCAGATGCCGTGAGGCCCTCACGGGCCCGCCCACCGGTGCCGTAGGCCCAGCCGTCAGCCGTCAGCCGTCAGCCGTCAGCCGTCAGCCGTCAGCCGTCAGCCGTCAGCCGTCAGCCGTCAGCCGTCAGCCGTCAGCCGGCACGCGGATGCGGGGATACCGGGATGCGCGGCTCACGTCGTCGGCCGCCATGTGGTCCGTGCCGGTGCTCAGGGCCGGTCCGGCGGGGCCTGCGACGGCCCCGTGCCCGTGCGGTGCGGCTGTACGGCGGACCCGTGCCCGCCCGCGGTGCGCGTCCGAGGCCCGCGTCCCCTCCACGCCCGGCCGGAACCGTGTGTTCCGGCCCGTCACAGGCACCCGGCACCGCCGGCCGTGCCGCCCCGTCCCGCCCCGCGGGACGACCGCCCGAAGCGGTGGCCGGAAGACCCGCCCACCCACTCCCATCCACCTCGCAAGGCTCTTCCTCACCATGTTCGACGTCGCCGTCTTCGGCTCCCTCTTCCTCACGCTCTTCGTCATCATGGATCCCCCCGGGATCACCCCGATCTTCCTGGCGCTCACCGCCGGCCGCCCCGCCCGGGTGCAGCGCCGCATGGCCGTCCAGGCCGTCTGCGTCGCCGGCGGCGTCATCACCGTCTTCGGGCTCCTCGGGCACCAGATCCTCGACTATCTGCACGTCTCCGTGCCCGCGCTGATGATCGCGGGCGGACTGCTGCTCCTGCTCATCGCCCTCGACCTGCTCACCGGCAAGACGGACGAGCCGAAGCAGACCAAGGACGTCAACGTCGCCCTCGTACCCCTCGGGATGCCGCTGCTCGCCGGGCCCGGCGCGATCGTGTCCGTGATCCTCGCGGTGCAGAAGGCCGACTCGGTCGCCACGCAGGTCTCCGTGTGGAGCGCGATCATCGCGATCCATGTCGTCCTGTGGGTCGTGATGCGCTACTCGCTGCTGATCATCCGCGTCATCAAGGACGGCGGAGTGGTCCTGGTGACCCGGCTCGCGGGCATGATGCTCTCGGCCATCGCGGTGCAGCAGATCATCAACGGTGTCACCCAGGTGATCCACGCGGGCTGACGGCGCCCCGGAGCGCCGGGCGCACGCGCAGAGCCCCGCACGGCATCCTCGCCGTGCGGGGCTCTGAAGTCTGTGAAGCCTCTGCTGTCCGCCGCGCGCCCCTTCCGGGAGACGCCTTCGGTGCGTCCTCGTACCCGAGGCGGACGGTCGTCGTGTTACGAAGCGGTGGTGTCGGCCGGGCGGATCCACAGTCGCTGCCCGATGGCGGCGGCCTGCTGAACGATCCGGTTGACGGAGGCGGCGTCCACGACAGTGCTGTCCACGGGCGTGCCGTCGACATCGTCGAGTCGCATGATTTCGAAGCGCATGGGCTTCTCCCTTCGTCTGGTCATCCTCCTGAGGAGAACTACTCGTGCGAGGAGCGAGGCATCGGTGTCCTCGCCCTCGTAAGGATTCAACGGGGTGCGTGTTACAAACATTCCCTACGCTAAGGAAATTTTTCGAGAACCTAATTACCCACGGGTAGCCCGCGTGGCGGAGACTGAACGGCGCCGGTTGTGTTCGCAGCGTGACCGCCGGGACAATGGAAGCGATGAACGACGACCACGCGGCTCTCGCCGCCCGCATCGACCTGACGAACGAGCTGCTCCAGCGCATGCTCGCCGAGGTCGCGAAGACCCCCTCCACCCACGCGATCTTCGTGGACGCCGGATATCTGTACGCGGCCGCGGGGCGCCTCGTCGCCGGGACGGAGGACCGCCGTTCGTTCGACCTGGACACCGAGGGGCTCATCGAGGCGCTCATCGACCGGGCCCGCACGATCTTCGCCGACAGCCGGCTGCTGCGCGTCTACTGGTACGACGGCGCCCGCCGCCGCATCCACACCGCGGAACAGCAGTCCATCGCCGAACTCCCCGACGTGAAGGTCCGGTTGGGCAATCTGAACGCCAACAACCAGCAGAAGGGCGTCGATTCACTCATCCGCTCGGACCTGGAGTCCCTGGCCCGGCACCGCGCCATCAGCGACGCGGCCCTGCTCGGCGGGGACGAGGACCTGGTCTCCGCGGTCGAGGCGGCCCAGGGGTACGGCGCCCGGGTCCACCTCTGGGGCATCGAGGCGCCCGAGGGCGGCAACCAGGCCGAGCCGCTGCTCTGGGAGGTCGACAGCCAGCGCACGCTCGACCTCGACTTCTTCAAGCCGTACGTGGCCAGGCGCACCGCCCAGTCCTACGACCCGACGGCGGCGGTCCGGCCCACCAGGGAGGACGTGCGCTTCGTGGGCGCCCAGATCGCCGCCAAGTGGCTCGCGGCGCGCGGCCGGGAGTCCCTGGCCGAACTGCTTCCCGGGCACCCGTACCTTCCCGGCTCGGTCGACCAGGATCTGCTGGTCGAGGCCGAGGGCCTGCTCCAGTACTCCCTGCGCGGACAGTCGGACCTGCGCCGCGCCCTGCGGGACGGCTTCTGGGAGCACCTTCAGGCGCAGTACTAGAGCGGTGCCGCGGCGGTACTAGAAACGTGCGGGGCCGGCGCCGTCCGGGGCCGTCGGCGGCCGGGTGCCGTCGAGGTTGTCGACGCCGTCCCAGAACGCGGCCAGGGCGCGGGCGGTCTCCAGCGGCCGGTCGGCGTTCGGTGAGTGCTCCGCCCCCGCGACGACCGTGCGGTGCGCGTCCAGCCGTACGGCCATCGTGTCCAGCAGCGGAACCGGCCAGGTGTCGTCGCGCTCGCCGGATATCACGTGCTTGGGGAGCGGGACGGCGGCCAGTTCGGCGACCCGGTCGGGCTCGTCGCAGAGCTGGCGGCCCGTCGCGACGAGCTGGGCCGGGCTGTTGCCGAGCCAGCGGCGTCGCAGGTCGGCGAGGTCGTCCAGTCCCGCGTCCAGTCCGCCCGTCTCGGTCTCCTCGGGCGGCTCCATCGCCTGGATGGCGTCCCACACCTCGGCCATGCTCATCACGGCCAGCGCGTCCCGCAGCAGCTTGACGCGCTGCTGCTGCGACTCGGAGATCTGCGCGGGGCCGGAGGCCATGAGCGTCAGGGAGACGAACGGCGACGCGTCGGCCAGCACCGCGGCCCGTGCGATCTGGCCGCCGAGCGAGTGCCCAACGAGGTGCACCGGCCCCCCGACGGCCACGGCCTGCGCGAGCACGTCCTGCGCCAACTCGGCCTGCGCGTAAGCCGTTTCGTCGTCCCGGGGCCCGTCGGTCTCGAACTGTCCGCGCCCGTCCACCGCCACCGTCCGGTAGCCCGCCGCGGCCAGCGGCACATGCAGGGCGATGAAGTCCTCCTTGCTCCCCGTGAACCCCGGGAGCAGCAGCACGGTTCCCCGGGAACGTCCCTGCGGTTCGGCGTCGAGCACGGCGAACTCACCGCGCGTGGTGGACAACCGGTACGCGCTGACACCGGCGGGCGGGACGAAGGTGTGGGGCCTGCTCATGCGCAGGAGGCTATCGGGCGACGGCGACGGCCGCTCGACGGGTGTGTGGCAGCCGGGCCGGCACCCGGTGAAGTCCGGCGCGGGCCGACGGGCGGCCGCGGGAGCGCGGAACGCCGACGGGCGGTGCGCGGGAGCGGGAACGCCGACGGCCCGGCCCCCCCATCGGATGGGGGACCGGGCCGTCGGGCCGGAGATCAGCTCTCCGTGGGCTCCGTGGCGACCGCCTTGCGGGTGCGTCGGCGGGTGGCCGGCTTGGCCTCCGTCGCTTCGGCGGCCTGGGCCGGGATCTCGGCGTCGGCGACGGCCTTGCGGGTGCGGCGGCGGACGGGCTTGGTCTCGGTCGCCTCGGCGGCCGTGTCCGTCGCGGTGTCCGTGGCCGTCTCCGGGGCGGTGGCGGCCTTGGCGCGGCTGCGCCGCGGCTTGGTGACCGTCTCCGTGACCTCGGCGACCTCGGTCGCGGCGGCCTCGACGGCCTCCACGACCGCCTCCGCGGTCTTGCGGGTCCGGCGCCGCACGGGCTTCGCCGGAGCCTCGGTGACCTCGGTCGCGGTGGCCTCGACGGCCTCCACGACGGCCTCGGCGGCCTTGCGGGTCCGGCGGCGGGCCGGCTTGGCCGGTGCCTCGGTGACGGCCTCGGCGGCGGCGTTCTCGACCACGGCCTCGGCCGCGGTCACCACCGCCTCCGCCGTCTCGACGGCCGTCGCGGCGGGCCTGCGGGTACGGCGACGGCGCGGCGCGGCCGGCTCGTCGGTGACACCCTCGGCCGTCGCCACGGACGCCTGGGCGGCCTCGGTGACGGGCGCGGCGACGGCTGCCACCGGCTCGCCCGCTCCACCGCGGGTGCGCCGGCGGCGGCGCGGGGTGCGGGGCTCGGTGGCCTCGGCGGACGCGGGCGCCTCGGTGGCCGGAGCCGCCGTGGACGGGGCCGTCTCCTCCGCGGGCGCGCCGTTGCGGGTGCGGCGGCGCTGGCGCGGGGTGCGCGGCGCGCGCTCACGCTCGGCGGTCGCCGGCGCGGCCGAACGGCCACCGCGGCCACGAGGACCGCCACGGCCGCCCGTCTCGCCCAGGTCCTCGACCTCTTCGGCCGAGAGCCCGGCGCGGGTGCGCTCGGAACGCGGCAGGACACCCTTGGTGCCGGCCGGGATGTTCAGCTCCTCGAAGAGGTGCGGGGACGTGGAGTACGTCTCCGGCGGGTTGCCGAAGCCGAGGTCCAGCGCCTTGTTGATCAGCTGCCAGCGCGGGATGTCGTCCCAGTCGACGAGGGTGATCGCGATGCCCTTGGCGCCCGCGCGGCCGGTGCGGCCGATGCGGTGCAGGTACGTCTTCTCGTCCTCGGGGGACTGGTAGTTGATGACGTGGGTGACACCCTCGACGTCGATACCGCGGGCCGCGACGTCGGTGCAGACGAGGACGTCCACCTTGCCGTTGCGGAAGGCGCGCAGCGCCTGCTCGCGGGCACCCTGGCCGAGGTCGCCGTGGACCGCGCCGGAGGCGAAGCCGCGCTGCTGGAGCTGGTCGGCGAGGTCCGCCGCCGTCCGCTTGGTGCGGCAGAAGATCATCGCGAGACCGCGGCCGTCGGCCTGCAGTATCCGCGCGACCATCTCGGGCTTGTCCATGTTGTGCGCGCGGTAGATGAACTGCGCGGTGTTCGCGACGGTCGCGCCCGAGTCGTCCGGGGCCGCGGCGCGGATGTGCGTGGGCTGCGACATGTAGCGGCGCGCGAGACCGATGACCGCGCCCGGCATGGTCGCCGAGAACAGCATCGTCTGACGGCGGGCCGGCAGCATGTTCATGATCTTCTCGACGTCGGGCAGGAAGCCCAGGTCGAGCATCTCGTCGGCCTCGTCGAGGACGAGCGCCTTGATGTTCTTGAGGTTGAGCTTCTTCTGGCCCGCGAGGTCCAGCAGACGCCCCGGGGTGCCGACGATGACGTCGACGCCCTTCTTCAGGGCCTCGACCTGGGGCTCGTACGCCCGGCCGCCGTAGATGGCCAGGACGCGCACGTTGCGGACCTTGCCCGCGGTCAGCAGGTCGTTGGTCACCTGGGTGCACAGCTCGCGCGTGGGGACGACGACGAGCGCCTGCGGGGCGTCGGTCAGCTGCTCGGGCTTGGCCCGGCCTGCCTCGACGTCCGCGGGGACGGTGACGCGCTCCAGGAGGGGGAGGCCGAAGCCCAGCGTCTTGCCGGTGCCGGTCTTGGCCTGGCCGATGATGTCGGTGCCCGAGAGGGCGACCGGGAGCGTCATCTCCTGGATGGGGAAGGGGTTGACGATGCCGACGGCCTCAAGGGCCTCGGCGGTCTCAGGGAGGATTCCGAGCTCTCGGAAAGTCGTAGTCAGGGTGCTGCCTCTTCTGTGTACGCGGTGCGAGGCGAGCGCGGGGGTCGTGTCGGGACCGTGCCGGGGACGTCGGCCGCTCTTGACGGGCGGGCCGGGTGGCACGGGACCACTGCCGACGCTCGAGCTCTCGTACCGCTGAGGGTTCCCTCCGGATGCCGTACGCAATGTGCCGTACCTGCGAGGAGGGCTGTCGGGTCGGAGCCGATCGGGCCACCGACCGGGCATCCTCATTCGTGCGGCCCGTCGAATCACTCGCCGGGCGCATTACCACCATACCCCGGAATCGCGCACATGCGATGGCCGATTTGGTCACGTAGTCGTCGTCACACTGGTTGAGCAGGGACTTCCCTCGTGCGGCGGGCGGGCTATTGTGCGCTTCATGACGACGCCTGACAACGCCGCTGAGAAGCCCGCCGGGGCCACCGCCGACACCGCCCCCGCCGCCACCGGGGTCGCCGCGCAGAGCTGGGACACGGCCTCGGCCGAGCCCCACTACCGCGCCGCGGTCGTGGACCTGCTCGGAGCGCTCGCGTACGGCGAGCTCGCGGCGTTCGAGCGGCTCGCGGAGGACGCCAAGCTGGCGCCCACGCTCAGCGACAAGGCCGAGCTGGCGAAGATGGCGTCCGCCGAGTTCCACCACTTCGAGCAGCTGCGGGACCGGCTCGCCGCGGTCGGCGCGGAGCCGACGGAGGCGATGGAGCCCTTCGTCGCCGCGCTCGACGGCTTCCACCGGCAGACGGCTCCCTCGGACTGGCTGGAGGGGCTCGTCAAGGCGTACGTCGGCGACTCGATCGCCAGTGACTTCTACCGCGAGGTCGCGGCCCGGCTCGACTCGGACACCCGCGGACTCGTCCTCGGCGTGCTCGACGACACCGGTCACGCCGGTTTCGCTATCGAGAAGGTGCGGGCCGCGATCGACGCCGACCCGCGCGTGGGCGGTCGTCTCGCGCTGTGGGCGCGCCGGCTGATGGGCGAGGCCCTGTCCCAGTCGCAGCGCGTGGTCGCCGACCGCGACGCCCTGTCGACGATGCTGGTGGGCGGAGTGGCGGACGGCTTCGACCTCGCCGAGGTCGGCCGGATGTTCTCCCGCATCACCGAGGCGCACACGAAGCGGATGGCCGCGCTGGGCCTGGCGGCCTAGGACGCGGTCCCGGAGCGCCGGGGGCCTCGTCCCCGGCGCTGACGCGGCCGGCCGGTGGCTCGTTCCCGGCACCGGACGCGACCGTGAACCGCGCCCGATCCGGGCGCCGAAAGTCGCCGACCGGTGGCCCGTTCCCCTGTGCTGAACGTCGCCGACCGGTGGCCCGTCACCGGCAGGACCGCAGGAGACGCCGAAGGCCTCGCTGCCACGGACCAGATCGCCGCGCCGGCTACGGGCGCGGTTCGCGGTCGCGGAAGCGGGGCCCTCGCGGTGGCTTGCGCGGTCGCCCGGCGGCGGATGGCCTACGCGGTCGCCGAGCGGCGCCGAAAACGCTCCTCGGGGCGCAGCAGCAGCGACAGCAGCGCGGCCGAGACGGCCACCGCGCCGAGAAGGATCGCCAGGAAGTGCCCGGAGCCCAGGGCCGTGTGCGTCAGGAAGGCGCCGAACAGGGCTCCCACCACGCCGGTGGACATCACCAGACTGCGGGACGGCAGCCGGTGGGGCAGGCGGTACGACGCCGCCCAGGCCAGCGCCAGACCGAGCACTGCGGAGCCGAGCGCTTCCAAGAACATGGTGGGGTCCCTCCCGCACGGCCGGTGCAAATCGGTCGTAGCCGGTCCTACCCCTGACGTTCGGAACGCAACCCTCCTCCGCGCCCGGCATGTGCTCCATCTGCGTCCGGACGTGCCCCGGGGGGCCGGCGCGTGCGGGCGTGGACGACGGGAGGGGCCCGGTGACGGTGTCACCGGGCCCCTCCCGTACCTGCTGTGTCGCCCGGCCGCTCTACAGGGCGCTGAATCCGACCTTGCGCTGCGTGGGCTCGCCGAGCTCCACGTACGCCAGCCGGTCGGCCGGAACCAGGACCTTGCGGCCGTGGTCGTCCACGAGGCTCAGCAGCTGCGACTTGCCGGCCAGCGCCTCGGACACCGCGCGCTCGACCTCTTCCGGGGTCTGACCGCTCTCCAGAACGATCTCGCGGGGCGCGTGCTGCACGCCGATCTTGACCTCCACGGCTTTGTCCCTCCGACGGTCAGTCATGTGCGCGTTCGTACGCGCCGTACGCAGCACACATTAGCCCGGCGAGGGGACCCGCACGCTCCGCCCGGGAACGCCAGGAGCGAACAGCGGACGGGAACAAAGAAGCGGCCGAGGGGCGTGCCCCCGGCCGCTTCCGCCGAGCCGATGACCGGTGACCGGACGATCCGGCGGATCAGTGGTGGTCGGTGCCGTGCAGCGGGAAACCCGCGATGCCCCGCCAGGCGAGCGAGGTCAGCAGCTGCACCGCTTGGTCGCGCGGGACACTGCGGTCGCTGTGCAGCCAGGAACGCGCCACGACCTGCGCCAGGCCGCCGAGGCCCGAGGCGAGGAGCATCGACTCCGCGCGCGAGAGACCCGTGTCCTCCGCGATGACGTCGCAGATCGCCTCGGCGCACTCGTGCGTCACCTTGTCGACGCGCTCGCGCACCGCCGGTTCGTTCGTCAGGTCCGACTCGAAGACCAGCCGGAACGCGCCGCCGTCGTCCTCCACGTACGCGAAGTAGGCGTCCATGGTCGCGCGGACGCGCAGCTTGTTGTCCGAGGTCGACGCGAGCGCCGCCCGCACCGCCAGGAGCAGGGACTCGCAGTGCTGGTCGAGCAGGGCGAGGTACAGATCGAGCTTGCCCGGGAAGTGCTGGTAGAGAACCGGCTTGCTGACGCCCGCGCGTTCGGCGATGTCGTCCATGGCGGCCGAGTGGTATCCCTGCGCAACGAAAACTTCCTGGGCCGCGCCGAGGAGCTGGTTGCGTCGGGCACGGCGCGGCAGGCGAGTGCCCCGCGGGCGTGCTGCCTCTGTCTGCTCGATGGCTGTCACGCCGCCTCCCAATCTTGTCCACGTGCGGTGTGCGCCGCGCCGCCATCGTACTTTTCGGTAACCCCGCTGTGTGCGGTGCGAGCGCAGAATTTCACGGACCGGACCCCGACCGGGACGGCGCACAGGGTGCCGAAGGGGACGAGCGGGGGCATCCGGCCGCGGCGGGCGGGTCCGGCCGGAGCCGCGGGGTCACCCGCGGCGGGGCGCAGACGGCCGGATCGCCCGCGGGCGGGTCACCTGTATTCGTCCTCGTTCAGCCGGACGACCCGGGCCTGCTCGGCCAGATCACCCTCGTCGGCGTTGAGGCGGTCGCCCGGCGGCTCCGGGTCGACGTCGTCCGCGGGGTCCAGCTCCGCGGACTGCTCGACGGCGTCGGCCTCCGTGGCCTCCGCGTCGGGGATCTCCCGGAACTGGTCGTCGAACGTTCCGGGGTCTGTCGGGTCGACTGTCATGGTTCCTCTTCCCGAACGGTACGAGTGCGCTCCTGATGTGCGGACGAGTGCCCTCGTTCGAAGCCTAGGAGACACGCGATCGGGACGCTATGCGATCCGCCCGCGATCTGTGACGGCGAACACATGAGCCCCCGCGTGATCGTCTCGTAACATTGCGGCATGTCTTCGACCGAACTCCCTTCCGCGCCGGCCGTCAGCGTCACGCCGAGGGTCGGCGCCGTCAGGGTCGCCGAAGGAGAGCGGCTGAGATCGGTGGGGCTGCCCGGCATGACCCTGACGATCCGGTCGAGACCGCCGTCCAGGGACGGCCTGCCCCCGGCGCTCTACGTGCACGGGCTCGGCGGTTCCTCGCAGAACTGGACGGCCCTGATGTCCCGGCTCGACGGGCTCGTGGAGAGCGAGGCCCTCGACCTGCCGGGCTTCGGCGACTCCCCGCCGCCGGACGACGGCGACTACTCGGTCACCGGTCACGCGCGCGCGGTGATCCGACACCTCGACGCGTCCGGACGCGGTCCGGTACATCTTTTCGGCAATTCACTCGGCGGAGCCGTCGCGACGCGGGTCGCGGCCGTGCGCCCGGATCTCGTCCGGACGCTGACGCTGGTGTCCCCCGCGCTGCCCGAGATCCGCGCCCAGCGCACCGCCTGGCCGACCGCTCTGCTCGCCCTTCCCGGAGTGGCGGGACTGTTCACCAGACTGACGAAGGAATGGAGCGCTGAGCAGCGCGTACGGGGGGTGCTGGCCCTCTGTTACGGCGATCCCGGCATCGTGACCCCCGAGGGGTTCCGTGACGCGGTCGAGGAGATGGAGCGGCGGCTCGCCCTGCCCTACTTCTGGGACGCGATGGCCCGTTCCGCGCGCGGGGTGGTGAACGCCTACACGCTCGGCGGGCAGCACGGACTGTGGCGTCAGGCCGAACGGGTGCTCGCCCCCACGCTCCTGGTCTACGGAGGCCGTGACCAACTTGTCGGCTACCGTATGGCCCAGCGCGCGGCCCGTGCCTTCCGCGGCTCCCGGCTGCTGTGCCTGCCGGACGCGGGGCACGTCGCGATGATGGAGTATCCGGAGACGGTCGCCACCGCATTCCGTGAACTCCTTGCGGACCTGGAAGAGTCGACCTCTTCGGTGGCAGTCGGCGCGGAGAGCTGAGGCGGGAAGTGGGACGACACAGTCGTCGGGGGCGGGCCGGCAAGACGGACACCGTGCAGACGCGGGCGGTTGCGGCGGAGGAGGCGGAGTCCGCTCCGGCGCCGGGGCCCGACGGCGTCCACCATGCGGCGACACGCCCACCGGGTTTCCAGGGTCCCTACCCACCCGCGGGCGGGTACCCGCAGCAGGGCGTGCCAGGTCGTCCCGACGGGACACCGGCGCACGGTTTTCCCCGCGTTCAGGCCGGCGGCCCGATCCCGGGCGGCCCACGCGCGCAGAGCGGCGGCCCTCTTCAGAGCGGCCCCCGCATGCAGGGCGGCGGCCCCCGGCAGGGTGGTCCGCGTCTTCCCGAGGGGACCCCGGCGCACGGGTTTCCCCGGATGCAGGGCGGTGCTCCGTTCCAGGGTGGCCCGCTCCAGGGTGGTCCGCGTCCCGCCGACGGCACTCCGGCGCACGGCTTCCCGAGGGTGACCGACGGGACCCCGGCGCACGGGACTCCTCGTTTTCCGGACGGGACCCCGGCGCACGGGACCGCTCGTCCGGTGGACGGGACCCCCGCGCGCGGGGTGGCGCAGGTGCGGGGCGGGCATCCCGAACAGCGTGAACAGGGCGGCGGCTGGGGGGAGTCGGCGACCGGCACGGCCCCCGCGGGCGCGCCCGCGGGGCCCCGGGTGCCGCGCCAGCGTGCCCAGGCCGTGGCGGGCCCCCGGCAGGCGTACGTCGACGCGTTCGACCTCGACGGGCGGGAGAGCGCCGGCCTGCCCGGAGCCCGCGACGGCGCCGCGCGGACGGCCCGCCCCGGCGCGGCCGGCCTCGACGACTCCGCCGACTGGAACACCCCGGCCACCGACGCCGGTGAACGGCCGCTCCAGGAGCCCGGCGAGAGCGACGGCAAGGGCCGCAAGGGCTGGGCGTTCACCGGCATCGCCGCGGCCGCCGTCACCACGGTGCTGGCCGTGGTCGTGGCCGGGCAGATGGCCACCGGCGGCCACGACGCCGACGCCCGGACGCAGTCCGCCGACACGGGCGGCCGCGCGGCCCAGGACTCCGCCTCCCGCGGGGACGGCAGGCCGACCCAGTCGGGACAGCCGCAGGTGGCCGCGGCGCCCCTGACGTACGACCAGCAGATGGCCAGGACGTACCCGCTCGGGGCGAAGCTCAAGGGGTCGGGGAAGTTCGAGGTCGTGCCGGGCACCGCCAAGGCCCCCGGCAAGGGACACAAGTACACCTACCGCGTCGACATCGAGCAGGGCCTCGGTCTCGACGGCGCGCTCTTCGCCGACGCGGTGCAGAAGACCCTGAACGACTCCAGGAGCTGGGCCCACGACGGAGCCCGCACCTTCGAGCGGGTCGATTCCGGCAAACCGGACTTCGTCATCACGCTGGCGAGCCCCGGCACCACCGCCGAGTGGTGCGCCAAGTCCGGGCTCGACACCACCGAGGACAACGTGTCCTGCGACTCGGCGTCCACCGAACGCGTCATGATCAACGCGTACCGCTGGGCCCAGGGCTCCAAGACCTACGGCTTCGGCGACAAGATCCACGCCTACCGCCAGATGCTCATCAACCACGAGGTCGGCCACCGGCTCGGCTACGGGCACGTCTCCTGCCAGAAGGACGGCGACCTCGCCCCGGTCATGCAGCAGCAGACCAAGTTCCTCGACCACGACGGAATCCACTGCCTGCCCAACTCCTGGCCCTACCCCAAGAGTTGACGGAAAGCGCTCACATCGCTTTGACATGCGGAAAAAGATCGTTCATATTTTCCGCATGTCCTCCCGTCACGCCTCCGTTCGCGCCGCCATCGAGCTGGCGCTCATCGGCGTGACCGCGCTCTGCGTGGCCGACATCCACTGTTGCTGACGCCCGCCCCCGGCGAGTGCGTCGCATTTCTTCCCGTTCTGTCTCCGCGCGCCCCTGAACCTCCGCGGTTCGGCGCGCCCGTGCCCCTTTCGGTCCGGTCGGACACCGACGCCTGACGCCCTGGGCGAGCTCCGCGCTCTTCCGTCTCACCCTGTGTCATTTCGTCTCAGTATTCGAGTCATTCCGAGAGGTCGTCTTCCGATGCGTCAATCGTCCGTCACCGCGCGCCGCGTGGCCGCGGCATCCGTCAGCCTCGTCCTGGCAGCGGGCGCCGCCGCCTGCGGGCCGAAGGACAGCGATGCCAAGAGCTCCGGCGGCGACTCCCAGCCCCACAAGGGCGGCACCCTCACCGTCCTGAACGCCAATGCGCAGCAGGACTTCGACCCCGCCCGGCTCTACACCTCCGGCGGCGGCAACGTGCCCTCGCTCGTCTTCCGCACGCTCACCACCCGCAACCGCGAGAACGGGGCCGCCGGCGCCAAGGTCGTGCCCGACCTGGCCACCGACACCGGCCGCCCGAGCAAGAACGCGACCGTGTGGACGTACACCCTGAAGAAGGGCCTCAAGTACGAGGACGGCACGCCGATCACCTCCGCCGACATCAAGTACGGCATCGAGCGCTCCTTCGCCGCCGAACTCTCCGGCGGCGCGCCCTACCTGAGGGACTGGCTGATCGGCGGCGCCGGCTACCAGGGTCCCTACAAGGACAAGAAGGGCCTCGACTCGATCGAGACGCCGGACGCGCTGACCATCGTCTTCCACCTGAACAAGCCCGAGGGCGAGTTCCCCTACCTGGCCACGCAGACGCAGTTCACGCCCGTCCCCAAGGCCAAGGACACCGGCACCAAGTACGAGGAGCACCCGGTCTCCTCGGGCCCGTACAAGGTCGTCAAGAACGAGAACGACGGCGAGCGCCTGACCCTGGAGCGCAACACCTACTGGTCGGCGTCGACCGACGCCGAGCGCAAGGCCTACCCGGACAGGATCGACGTACGGTCCGGCCTGGACTCCTCCGTGATCAACCAGCGGCTGTCCTCCTCCCAGGGCACCGACGCCGCCGCCGTCACCACGGACACCAACCTCGGCCCCGCCGAGCTCGCCAAGGTGACCGGGGACAAGGAGCTGGCCTCGCGCGTCGGCACCGGGCACTTCGGCTACACCGACTACATCGCCTTCAACCCGAAGGTGAAGCCGTTCGACAACCCGAAGGTGCGTCAGGCGATCTCGTACGCCGTCGACCGCACCTCGGTGATCAACGCGGCGGGCGGTTCGTCCCTCGCCGAGCCGGCCACGACGTACCTGCCGAACCAGAAGTCCTTCGGCTACACGCCGTACGACCACTTCCCGGCGGGCGCGTCCGGCAATGCGGCCAAGGCCAAGGCGGTGCTGGCCGAGGCCGGCTACAAGAACGGCCTGACCGTGACGCTCACCCACTCCAACAGCAAGGACTTCGAGACCAGCCCCGAGATCGCGACCGCGATCCAGGACGCGCTCAAGAAGGCCGGCATCACCGTCAAGCTCCAGGGCCTGGAGGAGAACGACTACAGCGACAAGATCCACGGCGCCAAGACCGAGCCGGGCTTCTTCCTCGCGCACTGGGGTGCCGACTGGCCCTCCGGCGGTCCCTTCCTGGCTCCGATCTTCGACGGCCGGCAGATCGTCGAGGACGGCGCCAACTTCAACACCGGCTTCCTGAACGACAAGTCGGTCAACGACGAGATCGACGCGATCAACAAGCTGACCGACCTCGACGCGGCCGCCCAGCGCTGGGGCGCGCTGGACAAGAAGATCGGCGAGCAGGCGCTGACCGTGCCGCTGTTCCACCCCGTCTACAAGCGCCTGTACGGCAAGGACGTCAAGAACATCGTCATCAGCGACTGGACCGGCGTTCTGGACATCTCTCAGGTCGCGGTGAAGTAGCGCCGTGAGCGAGGCACTTGTCGCCTCCCCGGCCCCCGTGGCGGACACGTCCGCCACGGGGGCCTCGGGGGCCCGTCAGTTCTGGCGGCGGCTGCGTGCGCAGCGCGCCGCCCTCGTCGCGGCGGCCGTCGTCGCGCTGCTCGTCCTGATCGCGCTC
Organism: Streptomyces sp. NPDC127038; assembly: GCF_042725875.1. Classification (NCBI taxonomy): domain Bacteria; kingdom Bacillati; phylum Actinomycetota; class Actinomycetes; order Kitasatosporales; family Streptomycetaceae; genus Streptomyces; species Streptomyces sp. NPDC127038. Next base: position 38,574 of record NZ_JBHXDQ010000040.1, read on the forward strand.
GCCGCACCGCTGCTCACCGCGATCGAGGGCCAGGACCCCACCACCTACCACCCCTCGCTGGTGGACTCCGCCCGCGGCGGCGTCCCCGTCGGCGCGTTCGGCGGCATCGGCGCCGACCACTGGCTCGGCGTCGAACCCCAGACCGGCCGCGACCTGTTCGCGCGCCTCGTCTACGGCGCCCGGGTCTCCCTCGGCGTCGCGCTCGCCGCGACCCTGGTGCAGGTCCTGATCGCCGTGGTCGTGGGCGTCTCGGCGACCCTCGGGAACCGATGGGTCGACCAGGTGCTGAGCCGGATCACCGAGATCATCGTCGCGCTGCCGCTCATGATCATGTCCCTTGCGCTGCTGGCGATCGTGCCCGGCAGCTTCCCGCGGCCCGTCCTGGTCGCCCTCGTCATCGGCCTGATCGCCTGGGGCACCCTCGCGAAGATCGTGCGCGCCCAGACGCTCACGCTCAAGCAGCTGGACTACGTCGCCGCCGCGCGGCTCAGCGGCTGGGGCACCTGGCGGATCGCCCGCCGCGACCTGCTGCCCGGCCTCGCCGCCCCGCTCATCACCTACTCCGCCCTCCTCGTGCCGGCGAACATCGGCGTCGAGGCGGCCCTGTCCTTCCTCGGCGTGGGCGTGAAGCCGCCGACACCGTCCTGGGGACAGATGCTGACCGCTGCCGACGTCTGGTACCAGGCCGCACCGCAGTACCTGCTGCTGCCCGCGGGCGCGCTGTTCGTCACCGTCCTCGCCCTGACCGTCCTCGGCGACGGCGTGCGCACCGCCCTCGACCCGCGCGCGGCCTCTCGGCTGCGCGTCGGCACGGGCCGCAGGGGAGAGGCCAGGGCCGACGCGAACACCGGCGGCCCCGCAGACGGCGCAGGCCTGCCCCGGCAGGGTGCGTCGGGAACGGATCTGCCCCATCAGGGCGCGTCGGGAACGGATCTGCCCCGCCAGGGCGCGTCCGCCGACGGAACGAAGGAGGCCACGGCATGAGCGGCTTCGGCGGGTTCGTCCTGCGCAGGACCCTCGGCACGGTGATCACCCTCCTCGCCATCTCGGTGATCGTCTACGTCGTCTTCTACGCCACCCCGGGCAACGTCGCCCAGATCACCTGCGGCCCGCGCTGCTCGCCCGCCCAGGTGCACCAGGTCGCCCAGCAACTGCACCTCGGCGACCCGCTGTACGTGCGCTACTGGCACTTCCTCCAGGGACTCCTCGCGGGCCAGGACTACTCGACGGGCACCTCCGTCCAGCACTGCCCGGCGCCCTGCCTCGGGCTGTCGTACCAGACCGACCAGCAGGTCACCCGGCTGATCCTGGCGAAACTGCCGGTCAGCCTGTCGCTGGTGTTCGGCGCGATGGTCGTCTGGCTCCTGCTCGGAGTCGGCACCGGTGTGCTCTCCGCCTGGCGGCGCGGCCGGATCAGCGAGCGGGTCCTGACCGGGCTCACCCTCGCCGGCACGGCGACCCCCGTCTTCGTCATCGGCCTGATCCTGATGATCGTCGTCTGCGGCCAGCTGCAACTGCTCCCCTTCCCGCAGTACGTGAACCTCACCGACGACCCCGAACAGTGGGCCTGGAACCTGGTGCTCCCGTGGCTGTCGCTCGCCCTCGTCGAGGCCGCCGCGTTCGCCCGGCTGACCAGGGCCTCGATGCTGGAGACGCTGGCCGAGGACCACATCCGGACCTTCCGCGCGTACGGCGTCGGCGAGCGGTCGATCATCGGACGGCACGCCGTCCGGGGAGCGCTCGCCTCGATCATCGCGCTGAACGCCAACACCTTCGGCTCCGCGGTCGGCGGCGCGGTGCTCACCGAGACCCTCTTCGGGCTGCCCGGCATCGGCCAGGAACTGGTGCACGCGGTGAACGTCGTCGACCTTCCGGTGGTCGTCGGCATGGTCCTGGTCATCGGCTTCTTCGTGGTCATCGCCAACGCCGTCGCGGACGTGCTCTACGCGGTGGCCGACCGACGGGTGGTACTGGCATGACGGGTGGTACTGGCATGAGCGACTCCTCCGTGGATCCCGCCTCCCCGGCGCCCGCCGCCTCCCCGCTGGTCGAAGTGAGCGATCTCGTCGTCGACTTCGGCGGCCTGCGGGCCGTCGACGGGCTCTCCTTCCGGCTGGAGAAGGGCGCGGCGCTCGGCCTGGTCGGCGAGTCGGGCTCGGGCAAGTCCACCGTGGCCTCGGCCCTGCTGGCGCTGCACCGCGGCACCGGAGCACGGGTCGACGGCACCGTCCGCGTGGCCGGCGTCGACGTCCGGCGGGCGTCCGACGACGAACTGCGCGGACTGCGCGGCCGGAAGGCGGCGATGGTCTTCCAGGACCCGCTGTCCTCCCTCGACCCGTACTACGCGGTCGGCGACCAGATCGCCGAGGTGTACCGGGTCCACACCCGCGCGTCCCGGCGAGCGGCACGCGCGCGTGCGGTGCAGGTCCTCGACCGCGTGGGCATCCCCGACGCGGCGCGCCGCTCCCGTTCGCGCCCGCACGAGTTCAGCGGCGGCATGCGCCAGCGCGCCCTCATCGCCATGGCCCTGGCCTGCGAACCCGAGCTGCTGATCGCCGACGAGCCGACCACGGCCCTCGACGTGACCGTCCAGGCGCAGATCCTCGACCTCCTGCACACCCTGCGGCAGGAGACCGGGACCGGCCTGCTGCTGGTCACCCATGACGTCGGCGTCGCGGCCGAGAGCGTCGACGAGATCCTGGTGATGCGGCACGGACGCGCCGTCGAGCACGGTCCGGTCGGGGCCGTCCTCGGCGCGCCCCGGGAGCCGTACACCCGCGAACTCCTCGGCGCCGTCCCCCGCGTGGACACCCCCCGGGCGGCCCGGCCGACCGGGCCGCCGACGGGCACCGGGCCGGGCGAGGGCGCCCGCACCGACGACGTCGTCCTCGAAGCGGTCGGACTGCGGCGGGAGTTCGGGCGCGGCGCGCGCCGGTTCGCCGCCGTCGACGACGTGTCGCTGACCGTCCGCCGGGGCGAGACCCTCGGCGTCGTCGGCGAGAGCGGCAGCGGCAAGACGACCCTGGGAAGGATGCTGGTCGGACTCCTGGAGCCCACGGCGGGCGTGGTCCGTCACGAGGGGCGCGAAGTGTCCGGTGTCCGCCCCTCGGTGCAGATGGTCTTCCAGGACCCGGTGTCGTCCCTCAACCCCCGGCGCAGCGTGGGCGAGTCCATCGCCGACCCGCTGCGGGCGCGCGGGCAGAAGGACGAGAAGCGCATCCGCGAGCGGGTGCGGGAACTGCTGGAGCGCGTCGGACTCGACGGGGCGCACTACGACCGCTACCCGCACGAGTTCAGCGGCGGACAGCGCCAACGGGTCGGCATCGCGCGGGCGCTGGCCGCCGAGCCGGGCGTGATCGTGTGCGACGAGCCGGTCTCCGCGCTCGACGTCACCACCCAGGCCCAGGTGGTCGCCCTGCTCGGCGAGCTCCAGCGGGAGCTGGGGCTGGCGCTGGTCTTCGTGGCGCACGACCTCGCGGTCGTACGTCAGGTCAGCGACCAAGTAGCCGTGATGCGGCGCGGCCGGGTCGTCGAGCACGGTCCCGCCGACGAGATCTACGAGCGCCCCCGCGACCCGTACACCCGGCAGCTCCTGGCCGCCGTGCCGGCGCTCGACCCGGAGATCGCGGCACGGCGCCGCGCGGAGCGGGGCGAGCTGTCCCCGGTCTGATCCGGGGGCCGGGCCGCCGAATCGCATCCGCGTGATCTCGTAGCGCGACAAAACGCGGCCCGCGCGGGAAAGTTACGACCGTTCACCCCTTTTGGTGGTGCGACGGACAACCGTCCGTCGTACCACCGCCTTGTCCGCATACCTTCGTCCCGCTGCGAGCCGCCGAGTCAACGGCGGCTCCCCATACGGGTGATCGGGGGTGTGTTCGTGCGCATCGGACTGCTTACGGAGGGTGGCTATCCGTATGTGAGCGGTGATGCCGGACTCTGGTGCGACCGGCTCGTACGCGGCCTCGGGCAGCACACGTTCGACATCTACGCGCTCAGCCGCACCGAACACCAGGAGCGGCAGGGCTGGGTCCGGCTGCCTCCCCAGGTCGGCCGGGTCCGCACCGCACCGCTGTGGACGGCGCACGACGACGGGGCGGTCTACGGCCGCCGGGCCAGGCGCCGCTTCGCCGAGGCGTACGGAGAACTGGCGGCGGCGGTGTGCGGGGAGCCGGCGACCGGAGACCCCGAAGCACCGGAGGACCCGGCGGATGCGGCCGGTGCCGAGGCGGACCGTTTCGCCAACGCCCTGTACGCACTGGCCGAACTCGCCCGGGACGAGGGCGGACCGGCCGGCGCCCTGCGTTCCGAGGACGCGGTGCGCATCCTCGAACGCGCCTGCCGCGCGCCCGGCGCACGCCGCAGTGCCCGCACCGCACGCGTCCCCGACCTGCTCGCCGTCGCCGCCCACGTCGAACGCGCCCTGCGCCCCCTGTCGCTGGACTGGTACGAGGACGACGCGCTCGGCTCCGCGGACCTCTGCCACGCCGCCGCCGGCGGCGCGGCGGCACTGCCCGGCCTCCTCGCCCGGCACCTCCTCGGCGTCCCGCTGCTGGTCACCGAGTACGGCGTGCACCTGCGGTCGCACTACCTCGCCGCCGCGACCCTCGAAGAGGCCCCGGCCGTGCGCGCCCTGCTCGCCGCCTTCCACGGCCGGCTCGCCACCGAGGTCTACCGCGCCGCCACCCTCGTCACCCCCGGCAACGCGCACGCCCGCCGCTGGCAGGAACGCTGCGGCGCCGACCGCGCCAAACTGCGCACCGTCCACCCCGGCATGGAGGCGGCACGCTTCGCCGACGTCGGGGAGGGAGTGCCGGGCAGCCGGTGCGCCGACCCCGACACCCTGGTGTGGGTCGGCCGCGTCGAACCGGCCAAGGACCTGATCTCCCTGCTGCACTCCTTCGCCGAGATCCGCAGGGCGGAGCCCCGGACCAGGCTGCGGATCGTCGGCGCCCCCGCCGAGGACGCGGAGGCGGCCGCCTATCTCGCGCACTGCAAGGCACTGGCCGCGCAGCTCTTCCCCGACGAGGCAGACGGCGCGCACGCCGTCGGCGACAACCCCGTCTCCTTCGAGGAGATCGGCGGCCCGGACCTCCCGAGCCTCGCCGAGGCCTACGCCTGCGGCGCCCTCGTCGTCCTGTCCAGCGTCGTGGAGGGCTTCCCGGTCAGCCTGGTCGAGGCCATGCTCTGCGGCCGGGCCACCGTCTCCACGGACGTGGGCGCGGTCGTCGAGGTCATCGGCGGCACGGGCCTCGTGGTCCCGCCCCGCAACCCGCGGGCGCTCGCGGAGGCCTGCGTGGCACTGCTGCGCGACCCCGAACGCCGTGAGCGCCTCGGCGCCGCCGCCCGCGCACGCGCCCTCGAACTCTTCACCATCGAGCAGAACATCACGGCATTTCACAGCATTTACCTGGAGATCGTCTCGCACTCCCCGGTGCCCCGCGTCGTCGTGGACGACGAGGGGGAGCCGCGTCCCTTCGGCACCCCCGCCGAGGCCCGGGTGCCGGGCCGCTGGACCGCGACCCGCTTCCTGACCGAGCGCAGGCCGCGCTGGGCCGAGGGGGCGCCGGTACGGGCCACCGTGCCCCCGCCGGTACCCGTCGCCGTGGGGGAGGGCACATGACGATCGACAGCGCGGAACCGGACGCCCCGGCCGCGTCCGGCCACCGAAGCGAGCCGGACCGGACCACCACCGGGCGGCGCGGCGCGGCGGACCCCGTGAAGGCGCTCCTGCACCGCCACCGCGAGCTGTGCGCACGGGCCGTGGACCCGCTGGAGATCGCCGCGGGCCTGGAGGCCCACGGGGTCACCGACCGGACCGCCGCGCGCCTGCGGCACCGGGACGTCTTCTCGCTCGCCGAGGAGATGTACGCCCGCGCCACACACGACGGCGAGGAAGGGCCCCGCGCCGAGGCCACGGCCCGGACCGGCCCGCGCCCCTGGTGGGCGGTGCTCGCCCTGGCGCCGGGCGTCCTCGGCGCGGCCGTCGTCGCCGGTCTGCGGCTCACCGACGGGCAACCGCGGCCGGCCGTGGCCGCGTTCGGCGCCCTGGCCCTGATGCCGGTGCTGCACCTCGCCCTCCGGCGCGGCCCCCTGAGCACCCGCCACCGCACGACGGCCACCGCCCGCGGCTGGACCTGCTGGCTCCTCGCCTACGCCCTCGCGGGCGACGGACTGCTGAGCGCCGCCCGGGTCGGCGTCCCGCACGGCCCCTGGCCCCTGGCCACGGCACCGGTGCTGGCCCTCCTCCTGGCCTGCGCCCCGGCCGCCTGGTGCGCCCACCTCTTCGCCGCCCGCGCCGGCCGCCGGCTGACCGCGAGTCGCGGCCTCGAGGAGTTCGCCGCCGCCGTACGCCCCCTGCTCTTCGGGGCGTTGGGCCTGTTCACGGCCGCCCTGTGCGGACTGCTCGCGCTGTGCGGGACGGCACTGGACCAACCGCCCGCCTACGCCGGAGCCGGAGCCCTCGGTCTGCTGCTCCTCCTCGCCCGGCTTCTCACGGCACGCGGCTTCCCCCAGGTCCCGGGCCGCGCGCTCACGGCCGCGGGTGCGGCGGAGGCCCTCGCCCTCACGTCCGTCCTCGCCGCGCGGCTGCCCGGCTGTTCCTTCCTGGCCGTCCCCGTCGACCGCCTGGCCGCGGCGGCGGGCCCCGGTGCCGTACCAGCCCTTGCCTGCGGGGCGGGCGCCCTCGTCCTCCTCGTCCAGGCGGCCCGCACGCTCACCCGCGCCTCGGCCCACGCCCCGCCCTGCGAGGCCTCATGACCCACGACCGCCCCGCACCCCGGGCCGAGGCCCCGCACACCGAGGCCCCTCACGCCGAGCCCGCCCGCCCGGTGTCCCTCTCACCAGCCCTTTCACCGGCCCCCTCGGCGGCACCTCCGGTGACCCGGCCGATGACCCGTTCGACCCGATCGACCGGGTGGCGCGAGGTCGTCCCGAACCGGCCCACGGCATCGCCGCCGCCGTGAGCCCGCCCCGGAATCCGGTCACCGTCCCGGATCCGGGCCCCCTTTCTCCCGCGGGGCCGACACCGCGGGCCCTCTTCCCGACCACGGCATCACCTCGAAGGAGACAGCCAGATGATCACCTCCCGAACCGGAGAATCCGCCCCGGGAGCCGCCCGATGAGGGTCCTGCTGATCGGAGCCAACGGCTACCTCGGCCGGTTCGTCGCCGACAGACTGCTCGCCGACCCGGCCGTGCAGCTGACCGCGCTCGGCCGCGGCGACGACGCCGACGTCCGGTTCGACCTCGCCTCGGGCAGCCCCGGCGCACTCACCCGCTTCCTGGACGCGGTGCACCCCGGAGTCGTCATCAACTGCGCCGGCGCCACCCGCGGCGGCGCCCGCGAACTGACCCGGCACAACACCGTCGCCGTCGCCACCGTCTGCGAGGCCCTGCGCCGCAGCGGCTGCGGGGCCCGGCTCGTCCAGATCGGCTGCGGCGCCGAGTATGGGCCCAGCCAGCCCGGCTCCTCCACCGCCGAGGACGCCGTGCCGCGCCCCGGCGGCCCCTACGGGGTGAGCAAGCTGGCCGCGACCGAACTCGTCCTCGGCTCCGGCCTGGACGCCGTCGTGCTCCGGGTCTTCTCCCCGGCCGGACCCGGCACGCCCGCCGGATCCCCGCTCGGTCGGCTCGCCGAGGCCCTGCGCCGCGCCATGCAGGCCAACGACGGCGAGCTCAAGCTCGGCGGCCTCGGAGTCCAGCGCGACTTCATCGACGTCCGCGACGTGGCCCGCGCCGTCCACGCCGCCTCCCTGTCCGCCGCCCAGGGCGTGATCAACATCGGCTCGGGCCGTGCCGTCCGCCTCCGCGACGCCGCCGCCGTCCTCGCACGCGTCGCCGGCTACAGCGGCAGCCTGCACGAACTGGACGGTCCTCCCGGCCCCTCCATGCGGTCGGCCATCGGTCACCCCCGCCCCGAACCCGACCACGCCGCCCCGGTCGCCTACCCGTACCCCGACGGCTGCGGCAGCTGGCAGCAGGCCGATGTCCGCACCGCACGCGACCGTCTCGGCTGGCGGCCCCGGATCAACCTCGAGGAGTCCCTGGCCGACATCTGGATGGAGGCGGCGTGTCGTATCTGACCAGCACGGCGACCGGCAGCGCGAGCACCGACCTCGGACTCGGCTTCGGTGTCCCCGGCCCCGCGCATCCCCTCGTCGCCCCGACGGAATGGGACGAACTCACCCGCCCCGGCACCCCCTTGCACTGGGTCGTCCTGAACGTGGACAACGGTCCCGGGGAGCGCCCCGACCCGCGCTGCCTCGAAGCGACGGGACGGCTCCGCAACGCCGGGGTCAGGGTGCTGGGACTCATCGACGCCGGCCACGGGGTGCGCCCCTTCGGCGAGATGACCGCCGACGCGCGCCGCCACCTCGACTGGTACCAGGCCGACGGCTTCATCCTCGGCCGCTGCCCCACCGAACGCGCCGCCCTCCCCGACACCCGCCGGACGGTCGACGCACTGCGCGCGCTCCGGGGCGACGCGCACATCGTGTTCGGCCACGGCACCCACCCGCACCCCGGATACGCCGAGTGCGCCGACCAGCTCGTGACGTTCTCGGGCCCCTGGACCGAATACCGCTGGTCGCAGGTCGCCGAGTGGACCGCCGACTATCCGCCCGAGCGCTTCTGCCACTTCGTGCACGGCGTGCCGCGCGGCCATCTGGACGAGGCCCTGCGCATCGCCCGCTGGCAGGGAGCCTCGACGATCTACTTCACCGACCGCTCCGATCACGGCGGCACGGCCGACCCCTGGGAGGCGATGCCCGGCTACTGGGACGAGATCGTCTCGCGGATCGGAACGGGTGTCTCGGAATGAAGAAGGGCGTGGCAGTGTTACGGAGAGAACAACCGTAGTGATAGACCGACCAACGGAGTCCCCGTGTCGCTGCCACCCCTGGTCGAGCCAGCCTCTGAGCTCACCGTAGACGAGGTCCGCAGGTACTCCCGCCACCTGATCATCCCCGATGTGGGCATGGACGGGCAGAAGCGGCTGAAGAACGCCAAGGTGCTCTGTGTGGGCGCCGGCGGCCTCGGATCGCCGGCGCTGATGTACCTGGCCGCGGCGGGCGTGGGCACGCTCGGCATCGTGGAGTTCGACGAGGTCGACGAGTCGAACCTCCAGCGCCAGATCATCCACAGCCAGGCGGACATCGGCCGTTCCAAGGCCGCGTCCGCGCGCGATTCCGTACTGGGCATCAACCCGTACGTGAACGTGGTCCTTCACGAAGAGCGGCTCGAGGCCGAGAACGTGATGGACATCTTCAGCCAGTACGACCTGATCGTCGACGGCACCGACAACTTCGCGACCCGCTACCTGGTCAACGACGCCTGCGTGCTGCTCAACAAGCCGTACGTGTGGGGCTCCATCTACCGTTTCGACGGCCAGGCCTCCGTCTTCTGGTCCGAGCACGGCCCCTGCTACCGCTGCCTGTACCCGGAGCCCCCGCCGCCGGGCATGGTCCCCTCCTGCGCCGAGGGCGGTGTCCTCGGCGTGCTGTGCGCGTCCATCGGCTCCATCCAGGTCAACGAGGCGATCAAGCTCCTCGCCGGCATCGGTGAGCCGCTCGTCGGCCGCCTGATGATCTACGACGCCCTGGAGATGCAGTACCGCCAGGTCAAGGTCCGCAAGGACCCGAACTGCGCGGTCTGCGGCCCGAACCCCACCGTCACCGAGCTCATCGACTACGAGGCCTTCTGCGGCGTCGTGTCCGAGGAGGCGCAGGAGGCGGCCGCCGGTTCGACGATCACTCCCAAGCAGCTCAAGGAGTGGATCGACGACGGCGAGAACATCGAGATCATCGATGTCCGCGAGGTCAACGAGTACGAGATCGTCTCGATCCCCGGCGCCAAGCTGATCCCCAAGAACGAGTTCCTCATGGGCACCGCCCTGGAGAGCCTGCCGCAGGACAAGAAGATCGTCCTGCACTGCAAGACGGGTGTCCGCAGTGCGGAGGTCCTCGCGGTCCTGAAGTCCGCCGGTTTCTCCGACGCGGTGCACGTCGGCGGCGGCGTGATCGGCTGGGTCAACCAGATCGAGCCCGAGAAGCCGGTGTACTGACCGGCCGGCCGTCCCGTTCTTTCGATGGCGGGGGTCTCGCGGACCAGGTGTCCGCGGGACCCCCGCCGTCGTCATGAACAGACCTTGCCGTCCTTCGGCACCGTTCCGTCCAGCAGATAGCTGTTCACGGTCGCGTCGACACAGTCGCTCCCGCTCCCGTAGGCGCCGTGGCCCTCGCCCTTCCAGGTGAGCTCCACGCCCACGCCCTTGCCGAGCCCGTCCGCCATCCTGCGCGCGCCCTCGTAGGGCGTCGCCGGGTCCCCGGTGTTGCCGACCACCAGCACGGGCCCGGCCCCCGGCGCGCTCACCTCGGGATGGTCGAACTGACCGGCCACCGGCCAGTCGTGGCACCAGCCCGCCGTGTCCCAGCCCATGAAGTCGCCGAACACGGGCGAGATCTTCTCGAACTCGGGCAGCCGCTTCCTCGTCTCCTCGGGCGTCGGCCGCTCCTTGTCGTCCAGGCACGATATGACCCGTTGGGAGTGGGTCGTCGTGCCGTAGTGACCCGAGGCGTCCCGTTCGTTGTAGGCGTCGGCCAGCGTCAGCAGGGCCGAACCGTCCCCGCTCTCGGCGTCCTTCAACGCCTCGGTCAGGCGGGGCCAGCCCTCCTTGCTGTAGAGGGGCAGCACGATCCCGGTGAGCGCCAGCGTCTGGGTGAGTTCGCGGCCCCCGGTGGCCGGCAACGGCTTCGCGTCGATCCGCTTCAGCAGGTCTGCGATCTTCAGCGAGCCCTGCTCCGGGTCCTGTCCGGTGGACTTGAGGTAGTCGTTCAGGGCGCGCTGGAAGCCCAGCGTCTGGTTCTTGGCGTGGCCCACGGTGTCGGCGCTCGGGTCGACGACCGCGTCCAGCACCAGGCGCCCCACGTTCCGGGGGAACAAGTGGGCGTACACACCGCCCAGTTCGGTGCCGTACGAGATGCCGAAGTAGTGCATCCTGCGGTCGCCGAGGACCTGGCGCATCAGGTCCATGTCGCGGGCCGTGTCGGTCGTCGAGACATGGGACAGCAGCTTGCCCGCGGCCTTCGCGCAGCCCTTGCCGAAGTCGGCGGAGTCCTTGAAGTAGGCGGCCTCCTCGGCCGCGTCGTCCGGTGTGGCGTCCACCGACTCGGCGGCCTGGATCGCCCGGTCCCCGCGGCACCGCACCCCTTCACTGGCGGCCACCCCGCGCGGGTCCCAGCTCACCAGGTCGTAGCGGTCGTGGAGCGGGCCCACGACGCTCTCGTACGACGGCATCGTGGAGAGTCCCGAGCCGCCCGGGCCGCCGAAGTTGAAGAGGAGCGAGCCGATGCGCCTGCCCTGGGCGCCCGTCGCCCGGGAGCGGATGAGGGCCAGGCCGATCGTCGGGCCGTCCGGCTTCGCGTAGTCCAGCGGGGCTTTGAGCGTGGCGCACTGCCAGCCGCTGCCGGGCGCGGGGGAGTCCGAAGTGCCTTTGCAGCGGCCCCAGTCGAGCTTCTGCGTGGTCAGGGAGACGGGCAGCCCCGGCGATCCGCCGGAGGGTGGCGCACTGGCCGGCGCTCCGTCGCCGTTCTTCCCCTCGTCCTTGCCGTCGGCCGGTGAACCCCCGCAGCCGGCCAGCAGCAGCGTGGCCGCGGCCGCGGCGGTCCATCGTGCGAAACGTGTCATGAGTGCCCCCTCGCCCATGGTCCGCCCGAAGTCGCGGATCATCTGCACGCCATAGTAGGCGCCGGTCGCGGACCGACGTGGAGGCCTGTGGATAACGCTCTGACCTGCGGGTTTCTAGGAGCAGACGGTTCCGGCCGCCGGGACGGTGCCCTCCAGCAGATAGCTGTTCACCGCGCCCTGCACGCACTTGTTCTTGCTGTCGTAGGCGCCGTGCCCCTGGCCCTTGTAGGTCAGCTCGACCCCGACGCCCTTGCCCAGCGCGTTCACCATCGCCTGTGCCCCCTCGTACGGCGTCGCGGGGTCGCCGGTGTTGCCGACGACGAGGATCGGCGCCGCGCCGGGGGCGCTCACGTCCGGGTGCTCCGCCGCTCCCGGCACGGCCCAGTCGGTGCAACTGACCATGCCCCAGGCCAGATAGTCGCCGAACAGCGGGGAGGCGGTCTTGAACTCGGGAAGCTTCGAGCGTACGTAGTCCGCGGTGTAACGCGGCTTGTCGTCGGCGCAGTTGATGGAGATGTTGGCCGGAGTGATGTTGCTGTACTGGCCGTTCTCGCTGCGTCCGTTCATCGAGTCGGACAGCAGCATCAAGATCTTGCCGTCGCCCTCGTACGCCTGCTGAAGTCCCTCCGTCAGGTACTCCCAGAAGTCCTTGGAGTACAGCGACTGCGCGATGCCGCTGGTGGCGGCGGTCTGGGTGAGCCGGCGCGGGAAGACGCCGGGGATCGGCTTGCTGTCGAGGTCCTTCAGCAGCTTGGCGATGCGGTCCTTGACGTCCTGCGGGGTGTCGCCGATGGGGCAGCCCTCGGCCTTCGAGGTGCAGTCCTTCGCGAAGTTGTCGAGCGCGAGCTGGAAGCCCGCGGCCTGGCCGAGGGAGCTCTGCTCCACGTTCTGGGTCGGGTCGACGACCCCGTCGAAGACGGCCCGTCCGACGTTCTTGGGGAACAAGTGGGCGTAGACGCCGCCTAGTTCGGTGCCGTACGAGATGCCGAAGTAGTGCAGCTTGTCGTCGCCGAGCACCTGTCGCATCAGATCCATGTCGCGGGCGGCGTCGGTGGTGCGCACATGGGGGAGGACCTTGCCGGAGTTCTTCTCGCACGCGGCGTTGAACGTCGTGGTGTTCCGCAGGAGCGCCTGCTGTTCGGCGGAGTCGTCCGGGGTGGCGTCCTGCTGGAAGAACCGGTCGAGCTGCTGGTCGTTCTCGCACTTCACACCGGCGCTGCGGCCGACCCCGCGGGGGTCGAAGCTCACCAGGTCGTAGCGGGTGCGCAGGGCGGCGTAGTCCCCTCCGAAGGCGGGCAGGGTCGCGACGCCCGAGCCGCCGGGGCCGCCGAAGTTGAAGACGAGCGAGCCGATGCGCTTGGCGGGGTCGCCGCTCGCCTTCGCCCGGATCAACGCGATCCCGATCGTGTCGCCCTTGGGATCGGACCAGTCGAGGGGCGCCTTCATGGTGGCGCACTCCCACTCCGCGCCGCCGGGCAGAGGAGAGGGGGCGGTGCCGCCGCCCTGGGCCTCGGACGGTGCGGAGCAGGCCTTCCAGTCGAGTTTCTGCTTCGTCAGGTCCCCGTCCTTCGCGTCACTGCTGCATCCGGACACCCAGGAGGTCAGCAGGACGGTGGCGACGGCCAGGGCGGCGGCGCGCGGCCGGGACGGGTTCGGCATGTTCCCCATCCTGCGGGCGGCCGGGGTGGGGCGCTCGGGGCGCGAGCCGTGCGGGTGAGGACGCCGAGGGCCGACGGCGGCGGCTCGGTCCGAGCGGGTCCGTACGGTGCCGGGTCCGGGAGGGATCCGGGCGGATCCCGGTCGGGCGGATTCGCCCGGTGCCGGGTCGGGACCGTCCGTACGCCGCCGGGGCGCACAGGCGCAACGACGTACGGGCGGTCCGGCGCGGAACCTAGAGCGCGCCCTTGCGGGTGAGGTGGTTGAAGAACAGCCAGCCGGGCAGCACCGGGATCCACAAGGTCAGCAGCCGGTACAGGAGCACGGCGGGTGCCGCGACCTCCTTGGGCAGACCGACGGCGATCAGGCCGACCGTGAGGGTGGCCTCGACCGCGCCGACACCGCCCGGGGTCGGCGCCGCGGAGCCCAGCGCGTTGCCGGCGAGGAAGACGACGGCGACGCTCGCGAGGCTGAGCGTGGTCGTCTCCTCGTGGCCGAACGCGCGGATCGACGCGTCCAGGCACATCACGAAGCAGGCCGTCAGCAGCAGCATGCCGCCGATCCCGGTGACGAGCTTCTGCGGCCGCTGGAGCACGTCCAGCATGCGCGGTACGACGCCCGCGAACAGCGACCTCACGCGCGTGGAGACGAACTTGCGCAGCAGCGGCACCGACGTCACCACGAGGATGAACACCGCGACCGTCAGCAGACCCGCGATGACCGTCCGGGACGGCGACAGGGACGGCGTCTTCTCCGTGCCGGTCATGTAGCCGAAGGACAGCAGCATCAGGATGTGGCAGCCGAGCCCGAACAGCTGCGAGGCGCCGACACTGGCCACCGCGAGCCCGGGGCGCACCCCGGCGCGCTGGAGGAAGCGGGTGTTGAGGGCGACCCCGCCGACCGCGGCGGGAGCCACGATCTTCACGAACGAACCGGCGACCTGGGCCGCCGCGGTCCGCAGGAACGGCACCCGCTCGGGCACGAAGCCGAGCAGGCTCATCGCCGCGGCGAAGTAGCTCAGGGCCGAGAACAGCGCGGCCGCCGCGACCCAGCCCCATTCGGCGTTGTCGAACAGGGTCCCGAACTCGATGTGGGTGAGCTGCGTGAGCAGGAAGTACGCGCCGATCGCCCCGGCGATGAAACTGATCAGCGTGCGGGGCTTGATCCGCTCCAGGCGGGCCGGTTCCACGGGCGCCTGCGGTCTGATCAGCAGGACCTGGTGGCGGATCTGGGTGAGCAGATCCTCCTCGCGCGCCTCGTCCAGGGCCTCGTCGATCGCCCGCTTCTCGGCGCGCTGCTCGGCGCGCACGGCCTTCTTCCCGGCCTTCTCGTTCACGGGCTCGGCCGCGTCCCCGCCTTCCTCGGCCGCTGCCGCGGCGCGGGCGAGCTTGGCCTGCCGCGAGACCTCCAGGACCGCCTCGCGTTCGCGCTGGGCGCGCTCCCGGCCGAGCCGGCGCAGCGTCGCGCGCGTGGAGCGGGTGAGGGCGATCGGCTGGAGCATGGGCAGACAGTCGGCGACGGCGTCCGGGCCGAGCACGCCGACCGCCGAGGCCACGGCCCGTTCCGCGCCGACGCGCAGCCCGAGGGTGGTCACCAGCTGGGCGACGTCCATGCGCAGCAGCAGATCGCCGGCCGCGATCTCGCCGCCGCGCAGATCCGTGAGGATCACCGTGCCGGAACGATCCACCAGAATCGCGTCGCCGGCGAGCCTGCGGTGGGCGATGCGCCGGGACTGAAGGGCCTGCACCTGGTGCCAGGTGTCGCGCAGCAGCTCGTCGGTGATCAGCTCGTCGGGCAGGGAGTCCAGGGTGTGCGCGCCGGTGTGCTCGTAGACGAGCATCACGGCGTCGGGGCCCAGCTCGGAGGTGGCGATCAGCTTGGGTGCGTTGGCCCCGGCCGCGATGGCCGCGTAGGCGAGGAGGGCCTCCTGCTCCAGGGCCTGGCGCAGGGACTGGAGGCTGCGGCGCGTGGTGATCCCGCGCAACGTCAGCCGCCGCCAGGCGCGGTAGAAGAAGCCCTGCGCCTGCTGCTCGCGGTCGACGACCGTGACGTCCAGGGGCGGGCCGTCCTCCAGGGTGACGAAGTAGCGCCGTCCGCGGTCGCCGCTCTCCGTGGTCTCCGGGGTCTCCTCGCGGGCCGCGCTGACCGGGTGGAAGCCGACGTGCCGGAGGCCCGCCATGAGCGTCCGTCCGGTCGGCCGTACGTTCGGCGAACCGACGGCGTACAGCGTTCCGTAGGCGACGGTCCAGCCGATCAGCACGGTCAGGATGATCGAGAACGGGGTGGTGTAGCCGGTCACCAGCATGGAGAAGGCGTCGAGGAGCAGGACGACCCACAGGACTCCGCGCCAGCGCGGTCTGCGGGACATGCCGACGGCCGTCATGTAGGCGATGACCGGTGCGAGATAGCCGTGCACCGGGTCGGTGAGGGCGTGGATGTCGCCCGGCGAGGGCTGGGTGAGCGCCTCCTGGATGGAGCCGGGGGCGCCCTTGGCGACCCACAGGTCGGTGGCGAGTGTCACTCCGTGGGCGAGGACGGCGGCGAGGACGCCGTCGGCGATCCGCAGTCCGTCCCGTTTGATCAGCCGCTCGATGGCGAAGGCGACCGGCACCAGGAGGATCGCGATGCTGGACGCCAGCCCGGCGATCTTGATCAGCAGATCGGGTGCCTGTCCGGTGCCCTTGTTGATGTCCTGTTCGAGGCCCGAGGTGGTGCCGTGCGCGAACGCGGCGATGCCGAGCAGGACGACGATCGCGAGAACGCCGACCAGGAGCCGCATCAGGTCGGAAGGGCGGTGCACGCGCGCGGGAAGCAACGGTTCGTCGCCCTCGACCTCGTCCGCGTGGACCTCTTCCTCCTCCTCGCAGGCGGTGCCGCGCTCGGCCCGCCGCTTCTCGTCCGAGAGGGGCGGGGAGAGGGGGTCCCGCTTCTTGAGGGAGACGGCGTCCCGGGTCTCAGGAGCGGTGGGCTCCTCGGCCTTCTCGTCGACGCCGTCGGTGTCCGGGCGTGACGAGGCGGCGGAGGTGCCCTCCGCGTCTTCGGGGTGCACGCCCTGCTGCCTCATCGTCTCTTCTTGATCTCGTATCACCAGTCACCGCCCGCACGATGGTGGCATGCCCGACCGACACACGGGGGCATCAGGGTGCAAATGAGGGGCGCGCAATCTGCTACAAGCGTCACTCCGGGGGAAGGAATATGCACAGCCGCCGCGGGGTCACGTTGTCGGTGGGGTGCGGCAGGATGGGGCGGATGAGCGAGGAGAGCCTTCCGGCGGACGCGCTGCCGGAGTACGCGGAGCGGGTCCTCGACGTCGCCGAGCTGATCCCGCCCGGCCGCGTCATGACGTACGGAGACATCGCCGAATGGCTGGAGGAGGGCGGGCCGCGGCAGGTGGGCAGGGTGCTGGCCCTGTACGGCGGAGCGGTTCCGTGGTGGCGCGTCATGCGCTCCGACGGCACGCTGCTGCCCGGCCACGAGCTGGACGCGCTGGCCCACTACCGCGCCGAGGGGACGCCTCTGAAGGAGGCGAGCCGGGCCTCGGCGGGCCATCTGCCACGCGTCGACATGAGACGGGCCCGATGGGACGGCGGTGAACGCGCGGAAGGTCACACCTGACAGCTTCCGCCATTGACGGGGCCGAAGGGGACACTGAGGCCCGTACGAGGGAAACGAGGCACATCCGTGACATGCCGTACGTTCGTACGTCACGGGACGCATGGGATGTACGGGGCGCACGGGACGTGAGGGAAGAATCGGAAGCCCTCCTTCCGGGAACCGCACCGGCGTAGCGTCTTCGGACACGTCTCCCTCACCCCGCGGCCACCGCCCTCCCCACGGCGGTCCGCCCACCAGTACGAGCACCAGGACCGGCGAACCACGTGAGCTCCACTTCCTCCACCAGGCCCCTGACGCACCCCTCCGTGCGCCAGGGTGGCCGCGGTGCGTACCGGCTGGTGCGCACCGCGCCGGCCAAGGTGGATCCCCCTCGTCTCGACGTCGGACAGCGCGCGGTCGTCGGCCACGGCAGCGGACCGCTCCTCGTGCTCGCGGGTCCCGGCACGGGCAAGACGACCACCCTCGTCGAGTCCGTGACCGCCCGGATCGAACGCGGCGGCGACCCCGAGCGGATCCTGGTCCTCACCTTCAGCCGCAAGGCGGCCGTCGAGCTCCGCGACCGCATGGCGCTGCGCATAGGGGCCGCGCGTGCGCCCCGGGCCACCACGTTCCACTCCTTCTGCTACGCCCTGATCCGCGCCCACCAGGACAGCGACCTCTTCGGGGAGCCCCTGCGGCTGCTGTCCGGCCCGGAGCAGGACGTGGCCGTGCGCGAGCTGCTCGCCGGCCAGCCCGACCTGGAGCGGCTGGGCCTCGCCCATGTGCGCTGGCCGGACGAACTGCGCGCCTGCCTGACCACGCGCGGCTTCGCGGACGAGGTCCGCGCGGTCCTCGCCCGCAGCCGGGAACTCGGCCTCGGGCCCGACGCCCTGGAGGCCTTCGCCCGGCGCATCGGCCGCCCGGACTGGGGCGCGGCGGCCGCCTTCCTCGCCGAGTACCTCGACGTCCTCGACATGCAGGGAGTCCTCGACTACGCGGAACTGGTCCACCGCGCGGTGCTCCTCATGCGCCGCCCCGAGGTCGCCGAGCGGCTCGCGGCCCAGTACGACGCCGTCTACGTGGACGAGTACCAGGACACCGACCCCGCCCAGGTGCGGCTGCTGCGCGGCCTCGCCGGCGGCGGGCGCACCCTGGTCGCCTTCGGTGACCCCGACCAGTCGATCTACGCCTTCCGCGGCGCCGACGTGAACGGCATCCTGGACTTTCCCGACGCCTTCCCGCGCGTGGACGGCCGCCCGGCCCCGGTCGAGGTCCTCGGCACGTCACGCCGCTCGGGCGCCGGGCTGCTGGAGGCGACCCGCCGGCTCACCCAGCGGATGCCGCTGACCCGGCTGCCCGCGCAGAAGGTGCGCGCCCACCGTGAGCTGACCGCGGTCCGGGACGGCGGGCAGGTCGAGGTCTACACGTACCCGACGTCCGGCACGGAGCTCGACAACATCGCGGACATCCTGCGCCGCGCCCATCTGGAGGACGGTGTCCCCTGGGGGGAGATGGCCGTCCTCGTCCGCGCCGGTTCCCGCACGATCCCGACGATCCGGCGGGCACTCACCTCGGCGGGCGTGCCGCTCGACATCGACGGCGACGACCTGCCCCTGCGGCACGAGCCCGCGGTCGCGCCCCTGCTCACGGCACTGCGGGCGGTGGCCCGCGCGGAGTCGGAACCGCGTGCGGGCGGGGCGTCCGTCGGGGGCGGGACGACCACCGCCGCCGAGAAGTCCACCGCCGCCGAGAGGCCCGCTGCCGAGAAGCCCGCCGCCGCCGGGACGGCCACGGACCCCGGGACCCTTCCCGACGCCGATCCGGGTGCGGGGGGCGGTGCGGATGCCGACACCGATCCGGGTGCGGATACCGATGCTGATCCGCAGGTGGAGGCGGGTGCCGGCTCGCGTGCCGACGTCGGTCCGGGCAGCGGTGGACCGCTGGAGGGCACCGATGGTGTCCGCGTCGCGTCCTGGCTCGACACCGAGACCGCGCTCACCCTCCTCGCCTCGCCGCTCGCGAGCATGGACGCCGCCGACCTGCGGCGCCTCGGCCGTGCCCTGCGCGAGGAGGAGCGCGCCGGCGGAAACCTCGTACCGCCGCCGTCCGACGTCCTGCTCGCCCGCGCGCTGGCCGAGCCGGAGCGGCTCGTCGCGCACGATCCCGCCTACGCCCGGGGAGCCCAGCGGCTCGGCGCGCTGCTGCGCAAGGCGCGTGAGCGTCTCGCGGGCGGCGGGACGGCCGAGGAGGCCCTCTGGGACCTGTGGGACGGCACGCCCTGGCCCCAGCGTCTGGAGCGGGCCGCCCGGCGCGGCGGCGCGGCCGGACGCAACGCCGACCGCGACCTCGACGCCGTGTGCGCGCTGTTCGCGACCGCCGAACGCGCTGAGCAGCGCACCGGAGGCCGAGGCGCCCTGAACTTCCTGGAGGAGATCGACGCCGAGGACATCGCGGCCGACACGCTCACCCGCAGGGCCGTGCGCCCCGAGGCCGTACGCCTGATGACCGCGCACCGCTCCAAGGGCCTGGAGTGGCGCCTCGTCGTCGTCGCGGGCGTCCAGGAGGGCCTGTGGCCGGACCTGCGCCGCCGCGGCTCCCTGCTGGAGGCCGACCGCATCGGGCGCGACGGACTCGCCGAACCCCTCACGCCCGGCGCACTCCTCTCCGAGGAACGCCGGCTGTTCTACGTGGCCGCCACGCGCGCGCGTGAACGGCTCGTCGTGACGGCGGTCAAGGCACCGGCCGACGACGGCGACCAGCCCTCCCGCTTCCTCACCGAACTCGGCGTCGAGCCCAAGGACGTCACCGGCCGCCCGCGCCGCCCCCTGGCCGTGGCCCCGCTGGTCGCAGAACTGCGCGCCACCACCGTCGACCCGCGTGTCTCGGAGACCCTCAGGCAGGCGGCGGCCCGCCGCCTCGCCCGGCTCGCCGCGCTCGCCGACGAGGACGGCCGCCCGCTCGTCCCCTCCGCGCACCCCTACCGCTGGTGGGGCATGTACGAGCCGACCGAGAGCAAGGTCCCGCTGCGCGACCGCGACCAGCCCGTCGTGCTCTCCGGCAGCGCCCTCGACCAGCTCGCCAACACCTGTGCCCTCCAGTGGTTCCTCGGGCGCGAGGTGAAGGCCGACGCGCCCGCGACCGCCGCCCAGGGCTTCGGCAACGTGGTGCACGTGCTCGCCGACGAGGTCGCGTCCGGGCGTACCCCCGCGGACCTCGACGTCCTCATGGAGCGCCTCGACTCCGTGTGGAACGCGCTCGCCTTCGACGCGCCCTGGAAGTCCGCCCAGGAGAAGGAACACGCGCGCGTGGCGCTCGAACGCTTCCTGAAGTGGCACGTCATGGACCGCACCGGCCGTACCCCCGTGGCCAGCGAGCACGACTTCGACGTGACCCTGGAGGCGGGCTCCTACGAGGTGCGCATCCGCGGCTCCATGGACCGGGTCGAGGCGGACACCGAGGGCCGTGCCTACGTGGTCGACTTCAAGACCGGCAAGCAGGCGCCGAGCGCCGCCGAGGTGACCCGCCACCCGCAGCTCGCCGTCTACCAGCTCGCCGTCGGCGAGGGCGCGGTCGACGACGTCTTCGGCGGCGCGCGCCCCGAGGCGGGCGGTGCCGAACTCGTCCAGCTCCGCCAGGGGGCCGCCAAGAAGGACGGCGGCGAGACCGTTCCCAAGGTGCAGGCACAGGAGCCGCTGGAGGGCGAGTGGGTCGGCGACCTGCTCGCGAACGCCGCCGGGAAGGTCCTCGACGAACGGTTCTCGCCGACCACGGGACAGCACTGCACGCACTGTTCCTTCCAGGCGTCGTGCAGCGCCCGGCCGGAGGGCCGGCAGGTCGTCGAGTGACGGTCCCGGACCGGGCCCAGGACCTCGTGCGCAGCACAGGCCCCGTACCGGCCCACGGAGACAGGTCGTGGACGAGTGACGCATAGCACCACATGTGCTGACCTGCGGTTCTTTCGTCCCGAACGGCGATGTGGCCACCGCTGTCAGTGGACGCCGCTAGCCTCTGCCACATGCCCGCCCGTATCACCGACCCCGAACAGCTCAAAGAGCTCCTCGGCATCCCGTTCACCCCGGAACAGATGGCCTGCATCACCGCGGAGCCCGCGCCGCAGGTGATCGTGGCCGGGGCCGGTTCGGGCAAGACCACGGTGATGGCGGCCCGCGTCCTCTGGCTGGTCGGCAGCGGGCAGGTGACCCCGGAGCAGGTGCTCGGTCTGACGTTCACCAACAAGGCGGCCGGCGAACTCGCCGAGCGGGTCCGCAAGGCGCTCGTCAAGGCGGGAATCACCGACCCGGACGTCATCGACCCCGACAACCCGCCCGGCGAGCCGGTCATCTCCACGTACCACGCCTTCGCGGGCCGGCTGCTGACCGACCACGGACTGCGCATCGGGCTCGAACCGACGTCCCGGCTCCTCGCCGACGCCACCCGCTACCAGCTCGCCGCGCGCGTGCTGCGTGAGGCGCCGGGCCCGTACCCGGCCCTGACCCGCTCCTTCCCCGACCTGGTGGGCGACCTCCTGACGCTCGACTCCGAGCTCGCCGAGCACCTCGTGGCCGCCGAGGACCTGCGCGCCCACGACGCCGAGCTGCTGCGCACCCTGGAAGGTGCCAGGCTCACCAACGCGGACCTGCGCAAGGTCCCCGAGGCCGCCGCCGCCCGCCGGGAGCTCGCCGAGCTCGTGGGCCGCTACCGCGCCGCCAAACGGGAACGCGACCTCCTCGACTTCGGCGACCAGATCGCCCTCTCGGCCACCCTGGCCGGCACCCGCCCCGAGGTCGGGGAGATCCTGCGGGACGAGTTCCGGGTGGTCCTGCTCGACGAGTACCAGGACACGTCGGTGGCCCAGCGGGTCCTGCTCGCCGGACTCTTCGGCGGCGGCACCGGCCACCCCGTGACCGCGGTAGGCGACCCCTGCCAGGCCATCTACGGCTGGCGCGGCGCCTCCGTGGCCAACCTCGACGACTTCCCCGAACACTTCGCCCGCCCCGACGGCCGTCCCGCGACCCGCCAGTCGCTCAGCGAGAACCGCCGCAGCGGCGGCCGCCTCCTCGACCTCGCCAACGGTCTCGCGGAACCGCTGCGCGCCATGCACGCGGGCGTGGAGGCCCTGCG
The DNA here is from genome assembly GCF_042725875.1 of Streptomyces sp. NPDC127038. NCBI lineage: Bacteria > Bacillati > Actinomycetota > Actinomycetes > Kitasatosporales > Streptomycetaceae > Streptomyces > Streptomyces sp. NPDC127038. Next base: position 60,626 of record NZ_JBHXDQ010000040.1, read on the forward strand.
GCCCGCCCCGGGGGCCGAGCGGGACGGCCTGGTGCGCTGCGCGCTGCTGCGCACCCACGCCGAGGAGATCGGCTGGCTCGCCGACTCGATCGCCCATCTCGTGCGCACCGGGACGGCACCCGCGGAGATCGCCGTCCTGTGCCGCACCGCCACCGACTTCGCCGAGATCCAGGGCGCGCTCGTCGCCCGTGACGTCCCCGTCGAGGTGGTGGGCCTGTCCGGCCTGCTGCACCTGCCCGAGGTGGCCGACCTCGTGGCCGTCTGCGAGGTCCTCCAGGACCCGGGGGCGAACGCCTCCCTCGTCCGGCTCCTGACCGGCCCGCGTTGGCGCATCGGCCCGCGCGATCTCGCGCTCCTGGGGCGCCGCGCCCGGCTGCTCGTCTCCCACGCGCGCGGGGGAGACGACGACGATCCGGACCGCAGGCTCGCCGCCGCCGTCGAGGGGGTCGACCCGGCCGAGGTGATATCGCTCGCCGACGCTCTCGACACGTTCCTGGAGACGCCCGTCGGGGCCGGGGACGACGACGGGCTGCCCTTCTCGCCGGACGCGCGCGTGCGCTTCGCGCGGCTCGCCGCCGAACTGCGCGACCTGCGCCGCTCGCTCGCCGACCCGCTGATGGACGTCCTGCACCGGGTGCTCGCCGTCACCGGCCTGGAGGTCGAGCTCTCCGCGTCCCCGCACGCCCTGGCAGCCCGCCGCCGCGAGACGCTGTCCAACTTCCTGGACGTCGCCGCGTCCTTCGCGTCCGGCGACGGCGAGGCGAGCCTGCTGGCCTTCCTCGGGTTCCTGCGCACCGCCGCGCAGTACGAGAAGGGCCTGGACAACGCCCTGCCCGGCGGCGAGAACACCGTCAAGGTGCTCACCGCGCACAAGTCCAAGGGCCTGGAGTGGGACGTCGTGGCCGTCCCCGGTCTCGTCGCCGGCACCTTCCCCAGCGGCCAGGGCCGGGAGAAGTGGACCGCCCAGGGCAAGGTCCTGCCGCACCGGCTGCGCGGCGACGCCGACACGCTGCCCGACGTCGAGAGCTGGGACGCCAAGGGCATCAAGGCGTTCCAGGAGGCCATGAAGGCGCACCAGCACACCGAGGAACTGCGCCTCGGCTATGTGACGTTCACCCGCCCCCGTTCCCTCCTGCTCGGCTCCGGCCACTGGTGGGGGCCCTCCCAGAAGCGCACGCGCGGCCCCTCGGACTTCCTGCACGCCCTTCACGACCACTGCGTGGCCGGACACGGCGAGATCGAGGTGTGGGCGGACGAACCGGCCGAGGACGAGGGGAACCCGGCGCTGCGCGAGGCGGCGGCCGACCACGCCTGGCCGCTCCCGCTCGACGACGCGGCCCTCGCCCGGCGCCGCGCGGCGGCCGAGACGGTGCTCGCCCACCTGGAGAAGGTCGCGTCCCACGACGAGGCCCACCCGGGCGCCGACCCGCACCCGCGCGCGGCCGCCCACGACCCCGGCTCGTACGACGACCCGGACTGGCCGCCCCCGCCCGAGGACGACGTCCCGCCCCACGACGAATACGACGACCACGACGAGTACGGCGACTACGGCGATGCCGGCCTCCCCGAGGACCCGTTCTCCGAGCAAACGTTCTCCGAGGACCCGTACGACGGCCCCGCGGAGAGCGCCCCGCCCGCGGACGACGACCCGGACTGGGACTCCTGGACGACACGGCGGCCGGGAGACGGCCCCGACGCCCGCGGGAACGGCCGTCCGACCGTGCCGCACCAGGCCCAGGCCCCCTCGGCCCGCCCGCACCCCCGGGAGGCCGGGAGCGAGCGCCTCACGCCCGAGGAGGCCCGCACCCTCGCCTCCTGGGACCGCGACCTGGACGCGCTGACCGGGGAACTCCTGCGCGCCCGGGAGACCGTCACTCACGTCCCCCTGCCGGCCTCGCTCACCGCCTCGCAGCTGCTGCGCATGGCCGCCGACCCGGACGGCTTCGCGCAGGAACTCGCGCGCCCCATGCCGCGCCCCCCGCGGCCCGCCGCGCGCCGGGGCACGCGCTTCCACGCCTGGGTGGAGTCCCGCTTCGAGGAACTGCGGCTGCCGATGCTCGACCCCGACGACCTGCCCGGCAGCGAGACGGAGATCGCCGACGAGCACGACCTGCAGACCCTGAAGGACGCCTTCGAACGCAGTCCCTACGCGCAGCGCACCCCGTACCGCGTCGAGGTGCCCTTCCAGCTCTCGATCGCCGGCCGCGTCGTCCGCGGCCGGATCGACGCCGTCTACCGGAACGGCGAGGGCGAGGGCACGACGTACGAGATCGTGGACTGGAAGACGGGCCACGCCCGCACGGCCGATCCGCTCCAGCTCGCGCTGTACCGCCTGGGCTGGGCCGAGCGCCAGGGAGTGCCCCTGGAATCCGTCACGGCCGCGTTCCTCCACGTCCGCGACGGCGAGATCGTACGACCGGACGGACTCCCGGACCGTGCGACGCTGGAGCGGCTGCTCACCGAGGAAGCGGGCGCACCCGGCGGGCTCCCCGGAGAACCACCGGACGAACACGCCCCTGTGGGCGGATAGGCTCAGGAACATGAGCAAGCCCGTTGACAACGCCGTCAGCACCGTCCGTACGTACATCGAGACCCACCGCGCCGCCTTCCTCGACGACCTCGGGCAGTGGCTGCGCATCCCCTCGGTCTCGGCTCAGCCCGAACACGCCGCGGACGTGGCACGCAGCGCCGACTGGCTCGCCGCCAAACTCCGGGAGACCGGCTTCCCCACCTGCGAGGTCTGGCCGACCGCGGGCGCCCCCGCCGTGTTCGCCGAGTGGCCCTCCGAGGACCCGGAAGCACCCACCGTCCTCGTCTACGGACACCACGACGTGCAGCCGGCCGCCCGCGAGGACGGCTGGTCCACCGACCCCTTCGAACCGGTGATCCGGGGCAACCGCCTCCACGCGCGCGGGGCCGCGGACGACAAGGGCCAGGTGTTCTTCCACACACTCGGCGTCCGCGCCCACCTCGCCGCCACCGGGCGCACCACCCCCGCCGTGCACCTCAAGCTGCTGATCGAGGGCGAGGAGGAGTCCGGCTCCCCGCACTTCCGCGAGCTCGTCGAGAAGCACGCGGGCCGGCTCGCCGCCGACGCCGTGATCGTCTCCGACACCGGCATGTGGTCGGAGGACACCCCCACGGTCTGCACGGGCATGCGGGGCCTCGCCGAGTGCGAGATCGTCCTCCACGGACCCGAGCAGGACATCCACTCGGGATCGTTCGGCGGCGCCGTGCCCAACCCGGCCACCGCGGTCGCCCGCCTGGTCGCGGCCCTGCACGACGAGCACGCGCGCGTGGCCGTACCCGGCTTCTACGACGGCGTCACCGACCTCAGCGACCGCGAGCGCGAGCTCTTCGCGGAGCTCCCCTTCGACGAGGAGCGGTGGCTGCGCACCGCCAGGTCGACGGCCGCCCACGGAGAGGCCGGACACACCACCCTGGAGCGCGTCTGGGCCCGCCCGACCGCCGAGGTCAACGGCATCGGCGGCGGCTACCAGGGCCCCGGCAGCAAGACGATCATCCCGTCCTCGGCCATGGTGAAGCTCTCCTTCCGGCTCGTCGCCGGGCAGGACCCCGACCACGTCGAGAAGGCCGTACGCGCCTGGGCCACCGAGCAGGTGCCCGCCGGCATCCGGCACGAGATCACGTTCGCCCCGGCGACCCGCCCGTGTCTGACGCCCCTTGACCACCCCGCCCTCCAGTCCGTCGTACGCGCCATGGGCCGGGCCTTCGAGCAGCCGGTCCGCTACACCCGCGAGGGCGGCTCGGGACCGGCGGCCGACCTCCAGGAGGTCCTCGGTGCCCCGGTGCTCTTCCTGGGCATCTCCGTTCCCTCCGACGGCTGGCACGCCCCCGACGAGAAGGTCGAACTCGACCTCCTCATGAAGGGCGTCGAGACGACCGCCCACCTGTGGGGCGACCTGGCCGAGAACTGGCGCGGGACACCCTGAACAAGCCGCCTCGCAGCCCCAAGAGCGCACCGCACGACCGTCCTGCTGGACCGCCCGCCGAAATAACCTTTCCACCGGGGGAGTTGGAAGCATCCGTGACCACCTGGACCGACCACAGCGCCGACCGTCCCATCTCGCTGACCGCTCCGAGCGGCATCGACCGGGCCGCTCATCACCGTCTCGACGAGGCCTGGCTCGCGGCGGCCTGGAGCCACCCCACGACCCGTGTCTTCGTGGTCTCCGGCGGTCAGGTGCTCATCGACGAGACGGCCGACGGCACCACCGAACTGCTGATGACGCCGTCCTTCGAGGCGCCGCTCACCGAGGCGCACCGCTACTTCCTGGGCACGGACGACGACGGGGTGAGCTACTTCGCGCTCCAGAAGGACACGCTTCCCGGCCGTATCGACCAGTCCGCCCGCCCGGCGGGCCTGCGCGAGGCCGGTCTGCTGCTGTCCCCCCGTGACGCGGGCCTGATGGTCCACGCGGTCGCGCTGGAGAACTGGCAGCGGCTGCACCGCTTCTGCTCCCGCTGCGGCGAGCGCACCGTCATCGCCGCGGCCGGTCACATCCGCCGCTGCCCGGCGTGCGGAGCCGAGCACTACCCGCGCACCGACCCGGCCGTGATCATGGCCGTCACGGACGACCACGACCGCATCCTGCTCGGCCGGCAGGTGCACTGGCCCGAAGGCCGCTTCTCCACCCTCGCGGGCTTCGTCGAGCCCGGCGAGTCCATCGAGCAGTCGGTGCGCCGCGAGGTCTTCGAGGAGGTCGGCGTCACCGTAGGCGAGGTCGAGTACGTCGCCAGCCAGCCCTGGCCGTTCCCCTCCAGCCTCATGCTGGGATTCCGGGCGCGCGCCACCTCTTCGGAGATCGACGTCGACGGCGAGGAGATCCACGAGGCCCGCTGGTTCTCCCGGGACGACCTGACGGCCGCCTTCGAGTCCGGCGAGGTCATGCCTCCCTACGGGATCTCGATCGCCGCCCGCCTGATCGAGCTCTGGTACGGCAAGCCCCTGCCGACCCGGAACGCCCCCTGAGCGTGCCCCGGACATGACGATGCCCCTCCGGCGAACTCGCCGGAGGGGCATTGCCGTGCGCGCGGGAGGTCAGGCCGTGAGGGCCTGCTTCACCTGGGCGAGACTCGGGTTCGTCATGACGACCTCGGTGCCACCGGCCGCGACGACCAGGACCGTGGGAACGGTCTGGTTGCCGCCGTTCGCCTTCTCGACGAACGCCGCGGACTGCGGGTCCTGCTCGATGTTGATCTCGTTGTACGCGATGCCCTCACGGTCCATCTGGCTCTTGAGCCGACGGCAGTAGCCGCACCACGTGGTGCTGTACATCGTCACAGTGCCCTGCATGTCTCATGCGCTCCTTCACGGCTGGCGGGTGGCTGGTCGCTGCAAGTGGAACGCAGGTGACCCGGCCGCCATTCCCATGGGGGGTATCCGGGCCGCCCGCCGGCACGTGATTCCCGCCGCATCCACGGCGCACTCCAGGTGAGGACAGCCTCAGCCGCGGCGGGGGAGGGCCCGCGGCACCGTGGCCTGGCCGAAAGGCGACCCCCGGACACGCGACGGAGACGCCACTCACCGACGCGACGGAGGTGACGCTCGCCGCATTCGTACGATCGCAGCGGTCTCCCTGTGGACAACCGGCTCACCCGTCTCCGCCGACCTGGCAGCATGGCTGTGTGACAGCAGCAACGCACTCCACCCTCTTCCCGCAGGTTCCGGACACGGCCGACGCGGTGCTCGACGGGCTCGACCCCGAGCAGCGCGCGGTCGCCACCGCCCTGCACGGTCCGGTGTGCGTGCTGGCGGGAGCCGGCACGGGCAAGACCCGGGCGATCACCCACCGCATCGCCTACGGGGTGCGCGCCGGGATCCTCCAGCCCTCCAGCGTGCTCGCGGTCACCTTCACCAACCGTGCCGCCGGGGAGATGCGCGGACGGCTGCGCCAGCTCGGCGCCGGAGGTGTCCAGGCCCGCACCTTCCACTCCGCGGCGCTGCGCCAGCTCCAGTACTTCTGGCCGAAAGCCGTCGGTGGCTCCCTGCCCCGGCTGGTGGACCGCAAGATCCAGCTCGTCGCGGACGCGGCCGCCGCGTGCCGCATCCGCCTCGACCGAGGAGAGCTGCGGGACGTCACCGGCGAGATCGAGTGGTGCAAGGTCACCCAGACCATCCCCGCCGACTACGCCGCTGCCGCCGCCCGCGCCGGCCGCGAAGCCCCCCGGGACCCGGCCGAGACCGCCAAGATCTACGCGGCGTACGAGGACCTCAAGCGCGACCGGGCGGTCATCGACTTCGAGGACGTCCTGCTGCTCACGGTCGCCGTCCTCCAGGACCGGCACGACATCGCCGAGCAGGTCCGCTCCCAGTACCAGCACTTCGTCGTCGACGAGTACCAGGACGTCAGCCCGCTCCAGCAGCGCCTGCTGGAACTGTGGCTCGGGGAGCGGGACAACCTCTGTGTGGTGGGCGACGCCAGCCAGACGATCTACTCGTTCACCGGCGCGACCCCGGACCACCTTCTCGACTTCCGCACCCGCCACCCCGGTGCCACCGTCGTCAAGCTCGTCCGCGACTACCGCTCCTCGCCCCAGGTCGTCCACCTCGCCAACGGCCTGCTCTCCCAGGCCCGCGGCCGGGCCGCCGAGCACCGCCTCGAACTGATCTCCCAGAAGCCCCCGGGCACCGAACCCGTCTACGCCGAGTACACCGACGAGCCCGCCGAGGCCGAGGGTGCCGCCCGCCGCATCCGCGACCTCATCGCCTCGGGCGTCCCCGCCGGCGAGATCGCGATCCTGTTCCGCACGAACTCCCAGTCCGAGACCTACGAGCAGGCACTCGCCGACGCCGGTGTGCCCTACCAGCTGCGCGGCGCCGAGCGGTTCTTCGACCGCCCCGAGGTGCGCAAGGCCGGCGCCGCCCTGCGCGCGGCGGCCCGCTTCGGCGGCAACGACTCGCTCCTCGACGACGTCGTCGACCTGCCCTCGCAGGTCCGCGCGGTCCTCTCGGGCGAGGGCTGGACCGGCAACCCGCCGGCCGGCTCCGGAGCGGTCAGAGAACGCTGGGAGTCGCTGGCCGCCCTGGTGAACCTCGCGCAGGACTTCGCGATCGCCAAGCCCGGCGCGACACTCGGCGACCTGGTGGCCGAGCTCGACGAACGCGCGAGCGCCCAGCACGCCCCGACCGTGCAGGGTGTCACCCTCGCCTCGCTGCACTCCGCCAAGGGACTGGAGTGGGACGCCGTCTTCCTGGTGGGGGTCGCCGAGGGAATGATGCCGATCACCTACGCAAAGACCGAGGAACAGATCGAGGAGGAACGCCGCCTCCTCTACGTCGGTGTCACCCGCGCAAGAGAGCAGCTGTTCGTCTCCTGGGCGCTCGCCCGCTCGCCCGGAGGCCGCGCGGGCCGGCGCCCCAGCCGGTTCCTCGACGGACTGCGCCCCGGCTCCGTCGCCACGGCCGCTGCGGGTTCCGGGGCCCGCGCCGGAGGCATCGAGCGCGGCACCGGAAGGACCGGCGTCACCGCCGTACGGCGCACGAGCCGCAGTCCCGCCCGCTGCCGGGTCTGCGGCCGCACGCTCACCGACGCCGGCGAGATGAAACTGATGCGCTGCGACGGCTGCCCCTCCGACATGGACGAGGGTCTGTACGAGCGGCTGCGCGAGTGGCGCGCGGTGCAGGCGGAACGCAGCGGGCAGCCCGCGTTCTGCGTCTTCACCGACAGAACGCTGATGGCGATCGCGGAGACCGCGCCGGACGACGAGGGCGAGCTCGCCCGGATCCCCGGGGTCGGTGTCCGCAAACTCAACCGCTTCGGAGCCGAAGTTCTGGCCATCTGCGCAGGTCGGGAGCTTGACGAGGACGACGGGGCCAACTGATTCAAACTCGTCGGGAAAATAGTTTGCGCATGCCCGGGCAAGCCCCATAGGTTCTTAACCACGGCAGCAGCGGCCTTCTCGAAGGCCCTGGTTCCGTGCTGTACTTAAATATCCGTCGGACCGGCTCGCACCGGTCCCCCAAGACGCCGAGAGGAGGCGATTCCAGTGATCAGCATCAACACCCGCTTCAGCACCACCGTGAAAATGACCGATCGCTCGGTCGTCGTCTCCACGTGCCCGCTCGGCGTCTCGAACCTGGGCACCGGTCTGTCCGGCATTACCGCCGTCCGGCCGGCGTCCTCCCTGTCTCTCACGGGCCTTCCCGTCCGTGAGCGCAATGAGCGACCGATCCAGGCACTGGAAACGGCAGTAGTGGCTGAAGCACATGCCTATGCCTTTGCGGCAGCCGGTGCCGGATCCCTGAAGCAGACGCAGCAGCACCACACGATGTGGGCCTTCCGTGGGCCTGAACCCTGGAGTGATCCAGCCTGATCCACCATCAGGCCGGCGCCTTCAGGGCCGCGGAACCCCACCCGGGATCCGCGGCCCTTCTGTTTGTCCCCGACCGGGGACGGCAGAGCGAAGGGGCCTCGGGACAAGAAAAGACCCGGTACCAGCCGCCAACCGGCCGACCCAGGCCGGCACGACCAGACGAGGAAGACGAACCGTGCAACTCGAAGCGCACGCCCCGTCCGTACCGCCTTCCGAAACGATCCCCCCGCCCGGCCTCACGGAGGACTCCACCTTGATCCCGCTCACTGCGCTCACCGCGCTCGACGACGCCATCGAGAACCTCGGCGTACCCGTCCCCTGCCGTTCCTACGACCCGGAGGTCTTCTTCGCCGAGTCGCCGGCCGATGTCGAGTACGCCAAGTCTCTCTGCCGCACCTGCCCGCTGATGGAGGCCTGCCTCGCCGGCGCCAAGGAGCGGCGTGAGCCCTGGGGCGTCTGGGGTGGCGAGCTCTTCGTCCAGGGTGTCGTCGTGGCCCGCAAGCGGCCGCGTGGCCGCCCGCGCAAGAACCCGGTCGCGGCATGAACATCCGAGGAACGATCGACCGCCCCCTGACGCACGACCCCAAGAAGCAGGCCCCGATGAAGCCGTCCACGAGCGAGCCCGCAGGCTCCGCGACCACAGACTTCTCCACCACCGGCGCGACCGACTCGCGTCAGAACAGGACCCGAGAGATGCAACTCATCCCAGAAGCCCTGGCTCGTGCGCATATGCACGAGCGACTGCACCAGGCCGAGCGGGAACGTCAGGCCGTGCGCCTGGCGACCGCTCGCCGCATGCAGCGCCGGGCCGAGCGCGCCTCGATGCGAGCCCGGCGCGCGCTGGCCATGGCGGTCATGCAGTAATCGGCGCACCCAGCCGTAGCAGCCGTTGCAGTCGCAGCAGTGACAGGAAGTGACCCTCGCGGGGGCCGGTCCGGACGGACCGGCCCCCGCGGTGCGTTGCGGCGCGCGAACCGCGGGACGCGGAGATATCGTCGCCAGGGTGACGAGTCTTCCCGAAGACAGTGACAGCGATGGCCCCGCACCCGGGTCCGACGCGGACGAGGCCGAGAAGATCGTGTGCGCCCGCTGCGGCACCACGGCCCCGGGCCCCCGGCCGACGTGGACCTGTTCCGTCGAGAACGGCGCCCGCCGCTACTTCTGCGACAACTGCGCCCGCGACAACCTCAGATCGATCGAGGGCCGCCTCGACTCGCCCTGGTGGTAGGCGGGTTGGGAGAGGCCACGGGCCTGCGGTCCTGTCCGTGACGCGGGCTCACGCCTCGGCGGCCGACACCTCTTCGTCCAACTCCCCGTCCTCCAACTCCCCGTCCTCCAGCTCCTCTTCCGGGACGAATCCCGGCAGCCACTCCTCCAGTTCGTCGCGCAGACGGACCGTCGCGCCGAGCTGGCACAGGACACCTATGGTGCTCAGGGTCACCCGGTGTATGAGGAGATACGAGGGCGGCAGGTTCAACTGCCTGCCCAACTGGTGGGCGGGGGAACGCGGATCGGCGATCCGGGCCGCCTGACTGCGCATCCAGTTCCGGGTGAAGGTGAACTCGTCCACCTCGGCCGGCTCGATGATCGGCAGCAGATAGTCCAGGACCGCGTCGGGTTCGAGGTCTATCGACTCCCTGACGAAGCCCTCCTCGCGGAGCAGTTCGTAGACCGACTCGGCGTCGCCGTCCAGCGTCATCCGCAGCGAGTCGCCGATCGGCTGGGGCAGACCGCCCGGCAGCCGGTCCACCGTGCCGAAGTCCAGGACGCCCAGCCGCCAGCCGCCCTTCTCGTCGGGCAGCAGACGGAAGTTGCCCGGATGCGGATCGGCGTGCAGCAGGCCCGTGCGGGCCGGGCCCGAGAAGAGGAAGCGGGCCAGCAACTGGCCGGCGCGGTCCCGCTGTTCCGGGGTGCCGTCGTTGATCACCTCGGACAGGGGCACCCCGTCCATCCACTCCGTCACCAGGACCTGCTCGCACTGGTGGACCACCGCGGGCACCAGCACGTCCGGATCGTCCGCGAACTCCTCGGCGTGCGCGGCCTGAGCCTGCGCCTCAAGGGCGTAGTCGAGCTCCTCGGAGACCCGGTCGCGCAGCTCCGTGATCAGCGGCTTGATGTCCATGCCGGGGATCAGGGGTCCCAGCAGGCGTGCGAAGCGGCTGAGTTGGGTCAGGTCGGACAGAAGGGCCTCGCCCGCGCCCGGATACTGCACCTTGACGGCGACCTCACGGCCGTCGTGCCACACCGCCCGGTGCACCTGGCCGATCGACGCCGCCGCCGACGGCTTGTCCTCGAACTCCACGAACAGCTCGGACCAGTCCGCCCCGAGCCGTTCCTCCAGCACGGAGTGGACCGTGCGCGTCGGCATGGGAGGCGCCGCGTCCTGGAGTTTCGTCAGAGCCGCGCGATAGGGACCGGCGATCTCCTCGGGCAGTGCCGACTCGAACACGGACAGTGCCTGCCCGAACTTCATCGCGCCGCCCTTCAGCTCCCCGAGGACCTTGAAGAGCTGCTCGGCGGTGCGCTGCTGGAGTTCCCGGCCCACGATCTCCGCCGACTTCCCGCCGATCCGCTTCCCGAGTCCCCAGGTCGCCCGCCCGGCGAAGCCCAGGGGCAGCGCGGCCAGTTTGGCAGTCCGGGTGACTGCCTTCCGGGGAAGATCAGACATGCGCCCTCCAGGTCCCAGCAAGCTGTGCCGCGTGCGGCTGTCGCCCTGCCATTGTCTCGTGTGCTTCGCCGTCCTCGGGGGTCCCCTCACCATTTGTTTTCCTCGCGGTGCCGCAGGAGCAGGCGGGATGCGCCCGCACCGGTGTCGCACGCCACACGCAGCCCGGCAGTGACGCCTCCCAGCGGGTCCCCGCGCCGACGGGCTGATCCCCGTCCAGGAAGGAGAGCGCGTGGCTCGCGGCCAGTCCGGCGACCGCCGCGGCCAGAGCGAGATCGCACGCGGCCACCTTGCGCTGCCGCCCGGACCGCCACTGCGCGACCAGCCGCGGCCAGGCCGGATCGACATCGGTGCGCCACTGGTCCAGACAGCCCGCGCAGCCGGTCTCGCCCGGCAGGACCAGCGGGCCCACGACTCCGGTCGCCTCCACGACCCCCGCGTACAGATGGGGTGTCCCCGAGGAGATCAGGCCCTCGGCCGACAGCGGGTCCGGCGCGTGGACGGCGAGACCGTCCCGGGGCGCGAGGACCACGAGGGACACTCCGCGCGTGTCTTCCCCCGCCCCTCTGCGGGCCGGTACCCGGGGCGGACGGTCCGGGGCGGCCCGGCGCACCGCACGCCGGGCCGCGTCCTCCCGGCGCTCGCCGATCGACTCGACGGCGAGCCCGCCCGGCGCCACGTCCCACGGCTCGACACGGCCGACGTCACGCACCTCGACCTCGCCCACACCCGCGCCGGCGAGCAGCGCGGCCAGCACGGCTCCCACCCGCCCGGCGCCCCGCACCTGCACGCGCAGGCGGCGCCGCGCCGCCAGCCGTCCGACCGCCCCGCCCGGCTCCCGGGCCACCAGCGAGAGGGAGGCGAGGTCCGGGCGCAGCCGGTCCATGACCTCCTTCCGCTTCCGCAGGGCGTCCGCGGCCGGGCCGCCTCCCGTGGTGTCGTCGACGAGACCGGACCCGGCAAGCCGGTCCACCAGTCCGTCGACATGGCCGTCGGGCAGTCCCATCTCCCGCCCCTGCTCGCGCAGCAGCGGCATCCCGCGTGTCCCGTCGAGCAGTTCGAGGAAGCTGCCCGTCGCCGTGTCCATCGGGCCCAGCACCATCGCGTGCGCGGGTGTCATCCCGAACTGCACGGTGTTGAGATCCCGCCAGCCGCGCCGCAGCGCCGGCTTCACGATCGGATGCATGACCTACCCCCGTAGACCTTCGGTACGTCCCCGTATGTCCGCGGTGCAATCCCGCAGCGCGGACCGGATGCCAGCATGCCCGTGCCCGCCGGACCCCGCCGGAAGTTGTCCACAGATGACACCGTTCGTCGTACGAATCGGACGGGCAGAGTGCGGATCGGCATCGAACCGTCCCGGGGGCGGGACTTCCCCCGTGTGCAGCAGGTAACGTCGGGGCCGTGCCCGCCGACCCACCGCACAGCGCCGCGACCTCCCAGCGCAGCACGACGAGCCCGCCGCCGAGCGGTTCGGGAGCGAGCGCGATCGAGGTCCGCAGGAGCGCCCGACGGCGCAGAACGGTCTCCGCGTACCGAGAGGGCGACCGCACCGTCGTGCTCATCCCCGCCCGGATGTCCGAGGCGGAGGAGAAGCGCTGGGTGACCGTCATGCTCGACAAACTGGCCGCCCAGGAGAGCCGGCGGGTGCTCGGCGACACCGAACTGGCCGAACGCGCCGAGCAGCTGTCGGACCACTACTTCGACGGCCGGGCGCGGCCCTCGTCGGTCCGCTGGGTCACCAACCAGAACACCCGCTGGGGCTCCTGCACCCCCGCCGAGGGCAGCATCCGCCTGTCGCACCGGTTGCAGGGAATGCCCGAGTACGTCGTGGACTACGTCCTGCTCCACGAGCTCGCCCATCTGCTCGTACCGGGTCACGGGCCCCGTTTCTGGCGGCTCCTGGAGGCCTACCCGCGTACCGAGCGCGCCCGCGGCTATCTCGAGGGAGTCGTCGCCGCGGACCGGCTGCCCCACCTTCCGGCGGCGCGCGACGAGTAGCGGCCGGCCCGTCCCGCCGGGGGTGTGATTGTGTACCGGGTCTGCACCGGCTTCGTCCACTTCCGGACTTTGCCGTTAGCCTGGCGCGACGCACTCGCATCGGGATGGGGGACGGTCGTTACGCATGGCCAGGGAATTCCAACGCGGCCACAAGGCCAGGATCAGTGACCTCACCGCGGGCACGGATCTGTACGTAGGCGTACAGATCACCGGCCCCGGACTCACCTTCGACATCAGCTGCTTCGGCCTGGACGCCGACGAACGGCTGTCGGACGACCGGTACTTCGTCTTCTTCAACCAGCCGAAGTCCCCCGAGGAGTCCATCCAGCTGCTCGGCGCGCAGTCGGGCGACACGGAGTCCTTCCGGGTCACCCTCGACCGCATTCCGGCGCAGATCCAGAAGCTGTCGTTCACGGCGACGATCGACGGCGCCGGACAGATGTCGCAGATCGCCCCCGGATACCTCCGCGTCGTCGCGGGCGGTGAGGAAGTTGCCCGGTACGCGTTCAGCGGTGCCGAGTTCTCCACCGAACGCGCCGTGATGCTGGGCGATTTCTACCTCAAGGACGTCTGGCGCTTCGCCGCGGTGGGACAGGGCTTCGACGGCGGCCTCGAAGCGCTGCTGAAGAACTTCGGCGGCGAGGTCGCCGAGGAGGCGCCCGCCGCCCCGCAGCCGCAGCCCGGTGCCGCGCCGTCGTTCGCCCCGCCCGCCCAGGCCGCCCCCGCGCCCTCGTTCGGCGCGCCGCAGGCACCCGCCCCGGCGCCCGCGCAGGGCTTCGCGCCGCCCCCCGGCGCCACCCCGCACGCACCGATGCCCGCGCCCTCGGTGCACGGCGCGCCGACGATCGTGGCCCCGCTGCACACCCCGCCGCCCGGCGCGGTCCCGCCGCCCGGACCCGCGCCCTACGGGCAGCCTCCCGGCTACGGCCAGCAGCCGCCCGGCTATGGCCAGCAGGCACCGGCCGCGCCCCCCGGCTACGGTCAGCAGCCCCCGACGGCACCTCCCGGATACGGCCAGCAGCCGCAGTACGGACAGGTGCCCGGGCAGTACCCGGGCCAGCCCGGCGCCCCGTCCCCCTACGGCGCGCCGCAGGGCGCCCCGCAGGCCGGGGCCGGTGTGACCGCCGCGCTGGGAGCCTTCAAGGAGACGCCCACCGGACAGCGGTGGACCCTTCAGAACAAGAAGCTCATCCGCGCCGACCTCGGCGTCGGCGGCCAGCCGGTACTGGCCCGCCAGGGCAGCATGGTGCTCTACCAGGGCAAGGTCGACTTCAGCTACAAGGGCGCCGGTTTCGCGGGCCGGCTCGTCGGCAACGTGACCGGCCAGGAGATGCAGCTGATGCGCTGCACCGGCCAGGGCCAGGTGTTCTTCGCCGAGAACGCCACCGACGTGCACCCCATCGAGCTCCAGGGCGACGCGATCTGCGTCTCCGCGGAGAACGTCCTCGCCTTCGACGAGTCCCTCCAGTACGAGGTGCGCCGCATCGAGGGACACGGCATCCCCGGGGGCGCGCTGTTCACGATGCAGTTCCAGGGGACGGGGACCATCGTCGTCAAGACGCACGGCGTCCCGGTCGTCCTGCCGGTGACCCCCACGACGTTCGCCGACTGCAACGCCGTCGTCGCCTGGTCCGCCGCCGCGCAGGTGATCGTGTCCAGCCAGGTCAGGATGCGCCGCAACGCCTACGCCGGCGACACCGGCGAGAGCGTGAACCTCCAGTTCCGCGCCGCGCCCGGCAATTTCGTCGTCGTCCAGCCGTACGAGGTCTGAGGGAGCCCGTCATGAACCAGCCACTCGCGGGCTTCGCCCCTGCACCCGTCACCGCGCGCATGGAGAACCACGGCAGTCACATGCTGAAGGTCGCCATGCAGACCGGAAACGACCTCCTCGCGCGCGTGGGGTCGATGGTCGCCTACGAGGGGTTCGTGCAGTACGAGCCCAACCCGCCCGCCGTGCGCCAGATCGCCCGCGACTGGATGACCGGCGAGGGCGCACCCCTCATGAAGTGCTCCGGCGACGGTCTGCTCTACCTCGCCGACTACGGGGCGAACGTCGTCGTCATCAACCTCAACGGGGACGCGATCTCCGTCAACGCGACCAATCTGCTCGCCTTCGACGCCCACCTCACCTGGGGCGTCGAGCGGGTCAAGGGGCTCGCCAAGTTCGCCGGACAGGGTCTGTGGAACACCAAGATCTCCGGTCAGGGCTGGGTCGCGCTGACCTCCCGCGGCACCCCGATCGTCGTCGACTGCGGCGGCGGTGAGGACGAGACGTACGTCGACCCGGACGCGCTCGTCGCCTGGTCCCCGAACCTCAAGGTGAAGGGCAAGCGCAGCTTCAAGGCGCAGTCGCTGATCGGCCGCGGCAGCGGCGAGGCGTTCCAGATGGCGTTCTCCGGGCAGGGCATCGTCGTCGTCCAGCCCAGCGAGGACAGCACCGACCGCCTCCGGTTCCGGGGCTGAGGGGGAGCAGGACATCATGCAGAGCCCGCTTTTCGGCTACAACGAGCAGCAGACCCAGGACCGCTACAGCCTCCAGAACGCGCAGCTGCTGCGCGTCGTCCTGGAGGGCCACGACGACATCCTGGCCCGCAAGGGCACCATGGTCGCGTACCAGGGCCTCGTCGAGTTCGACGCCGAGTACCAGAACAGCAGCCAGCACCGCTCGCGCGCGTACACCGGTGAGGGCCTCGACCTGATGCGCTGCCACGGGCAGGGCACGGTCTACCTCGCCAACCTCGGCCAGCACGTGCACATCCTCGACGTCGAGCAGGACGGTCTCACCGTCGACAGCAGCTATGTGCTGGCGATGGACTCCGGGCTGCACCACGAGGTCATCGCCGTGGACAGCCAGTACGGCATCTCCGGCTCCGGCAAGTACCAGCTCAACATCACCGGGCGCGGCAAGGTCGCGCTGGTGACCTCCGGGTCGCCGCTGATGATGCAGGTCACCCCGGACAAGTACGTCAACTGCGACGCCGACGCGATCGTCGCCTGGTCCACCGGTCTGCGCGTGCAGATGCAGGCGCAGACCCACTCCTCGGGAGTGTGGCGGCGCCGCGGCAACACGGGTGAGGGCTGGGAGCTCAGCTTCATGGGCAGCGGCTACGCGCTCGTGCAGCCCAGTGAGCTGCTGCCGCCGCAGAACGCGGTGATCGGGCAGGGGCTGCGCGCCCAGTACGGCATGGGCCAGCAGGGCGTGCACGCGCAGAACCAGGGCAACGTCTGGAGCTGACCGGCACGCCGTACGGACCACGGCGGTCCCGTGAGCAGTGGCACGGGGTACGCCGGTCCGCCGGGCACGGGTAAGGGGCGACCGTCCATGGCGGTCGCCCCTTACCCGTCGGGTCCCACGCGACGTACACGTCGGGTCCCACGCGACTCACACCTCGGGGTCTCACGTGACACGTGGGTGCCCGGCCGGGTGCGCCGGTGTGCCTCGCGGCACGCGGGTGCCCTTCGCGGCGGTCACAGCCGGGCGCGGGCCGCCTCCAGAAGTCGTACGACCGAGTCGTCGGCCACCTCGGCGACCTCGTCGTAGGCGAACCACCGCAGGTCGAGGGACTCGTCGCTGATGGCCTCGACGGCGTCGGCCGGGGCGATCGCCGCGTACTGGACGTCGAGATGCCAGTGGCAGGGCGCCGGGATGGCGTGCCGGTCCAGCGTCACGGGGCCGCCCGGCAGCAGGGTCAGACCCGCGACACCCGACTCCTCCGTCGCCTCGCGCAGGGCGGCCGCGGCCAGCGTCGCGTCGCCCGGCTCGCAGTGCCCGCCCATCTGGAGCCACATCCGCAGCTTGCGGTGCAGCGTCAGCAGGACACGCCCGCGTGACGGGTCGATCACCAGGGCGCTCGCCGTGACGTGTCCGGCGTGGCAGGCCTTCCACATCCCGTCCGGGTGCTCGGACAGGTGGTCCAGATAGACCTGGCGCAGCTCTTCCTGGCCCTCGTACCCCTTCAGTACGAGGACCGCGTCGTCGTGCAGGCTCACTCGGCGCCGTCGCCCTTGCCGGAGTCCCCGGCGTCCCCGGAGTCGTCCTTCTTCAGGTTGGGCTTCTCCGCGGTGCCGCTCGCGGCCTCGCCGAGCATCTTGTCGAGCTCGGAGAAGTCCATGTGCTCGCGGTGCACGAAGCCGTCCGGGTCGTCCAGGTCGGAGGCGGTCGGCAGCATGTCCGGGTGGGCCCACAGACCGTCCCGGCCGTCCACGCCGCGCGCGTCGGTGAGCGAGGCCCACAGACGGGAGGCGTCGCGCAGCCGGCGCGGGCGCAGCTCCAGACCGATCAGGGTGGCGAACGTCTGCTCGGCGGGGCCGCCCGTGGCGCGGCGGCGGCGCAGCGTCTCGCGCAGCGCGTCGGCCGAGGAGAGCCGCGGCTTGGCCGCCGAGTGCACGACCGCGTCCACCCAGCCCTCGACCAGCGCGAGCGCCGTCTCCAGGCGGGCCAGCGCGGCCTTCTGCTCCGGCGTGTCCTCCGGCTGGAACATGCCCTGCTGGAGCGCCTGCTGGAGCTCCTCGGGGTTCTGCGGGTCGAACTGGCCGACCACGTCCTCCAGCTTCGCGGTGTCGACCTTGATCCCGCGCGCGTAGCCCTCGACCGCGCCGAACAGGTGCGAGCGCAGCCACGGCACGTGGGCGAACAGACGCTGGTGGGCGGCCTCGCGCAGGGCGAGGTAGAGCCGCACCTCCTCCTGGGGGACGCTCAGGTCCTTGCCGAAGGACGCGATGTTCAGCGGCAGCAGCGCGGCCTTGCCGACCGGGCCGAGCGGCAGACCGATGTCGGTCGAGCCGACGACCTCGCCCGCGAGCACGCCCACGGCCTGGCCGATCTGCGTACCGAACATGGCGCCGCCCATGGAGCGCATCATGCCGATCAGCGGGCCCGCCATGGCCTGCATCTCCTCGGGCAGGACATCGCCCATGGCCGCGCCGACCCGCTCGGCGACCGGGTCGACGAGCTCCTTCCAGACGGGAAGGGTCGCCTCGACCCACTCCGCCCGGCTCCAGGCCAGGGCGGAGGCGGCACCGGACGGCAGGGACGTCGCGTCGTCCAGCCACAGATCGGCCAGACGGACGGCTTCCTCGACGGCGAGCTTCTCGGCGTGGCCGACGCTCGCGTCCTTGGTGCCGTCAGAGGTGCCCTGGGCGACCGTCTGCCGGGCGATCTGCTTGGCCATGTCCCAGTTCACCGGTCCGCCCTCGTACGAGAGCATCTGCCCCAGCTGCTGGAACGCGGCGCCCAGGTCGTTGGGGTTCATCGAACCGAACATGGCTGCGAGCGGATTGTCGGCGCCGGGGCCACCGGCTCCGGGCAGCCCGAAACCGAACGGTCCCTGACCACCGCCGCCCTGCTGGTCCTTCTTCTTGCCCTCGTCGCCGTTGTCCGGCTCCTCCGGCGGAAGGCCGAATCCGAATGGGGTGTCACTCACGGGATTCCTCGGCTGGTAAGGCCGCCGGTTCGTTCCGACGGCGGCTGCCCACAACACCACCCAGCGTAGACACCTGAACCCGATCGGGCCTCGGTGCTTCGCCGACTCGTCGCCTGCGGCAGGATGGATGCCACCTGGTAGGGGCGCGTCACACGCGCCCGTTACTGAAGACAACCGCTGGAGACGCCCGGTGAGTTCCCCAGATCCGCAGGTTCGCGCAGCGCGAAACCACTCAACCAGCCCAGCCCCGCGCGGCCCCGTCGTCGCGGTCACCGGCGCCGCGGGCGGTGTGGGGGCGCTGCTCACCGAGCGGCTGGCCGCCAGCGAGGAGATCAAGCAGGTCGTCGCCATCGACGAGCGGCGCGGGGACTGCGCCGACGCCCAGTGGCACATCCTGGACGTCCGGGACCCGGCGATCGCCGAGAAGCTGCGCGGAGCGGACGTCGTGGTCCATCTGGCGCTCGACCTCGATCTGGAGACGGACGCGGCGGCCCGGACCGCCTACAACGTCCGGGGGACGCAGACCGTGCTCACCGCCGCCGCGGCGGCCGGGGTCCACCGGGTCGTGCTGTGCACCTCGGCGATGGTCTACGGAGCGCTGCCCGACAACGAGCTGCCGCTGTCGGAGGACGCCGAGCTGCGGGCGACGGCCGAGGCGACGGGTGTCGGCGACCTGCTGGAGATCGAGCGGCTCGCGCGCCGGGCGCCGCGCGCGCACCCTGGTCTGAACGTGACCGTCGTACGGCCCGCGGTCCTCGTGGGCGGCGGTACGGACACCGCGCTGACCAGGTATTTCGAGTCTCCCCGGCTGCTCGTGGTGGCGGGATCGAGGCCGGCCTGGCAGTTCTGTCACGTCGAGGACCTGTGCGCCGCCCTGGAGTACGCGGTCGTCGAGAAGGTCGAGGGCGAGCTGGCCGTCGGGTGCGACGGGTGGCTGGAGCAGGAGGAGGTCGAGGAGCTGAGCGGGATCCGGCGGATGGAGCTGCCCTCCGCGGTCGCGCTGGGCGCCGCCGCCCGCCTCCACCGGATCGGGCTCACTCCTTCGCCCGCCGGTGACCTCGCCTACACGATGTACCCCTGGGTGATCAGCGGGAGCCGGCTGCACGACGCCGGATGGCGGCCGCGCTGGACCAACGAGGAGGTCCTGGCGGAGCTGCTGGAGGAGGTCGCGGGGCGGCACACGGTGGCCGGCCGGCGACTTGGCCGCAAGGACGCGACCGCGGCGGGTGCGGCGGGCGCGACGGTGGCCCTGCTGGGCGCGGCGGCCGTGGTCCGCCGGGCCAGGAAGGCCCGCCGGAGGTTCTGACCCGGGCCGCGCCCTGCCGCCCTCCGCCGCGGCCCCCGGTCGGGCATCAGGTCTGGCCCCAGGGCGGGCACCAGGGCCGTGCCGGGCGACGCGGTCCCGAGCCGCCTTCGCCTTGCCAGCCTGCGCCCTGCCGGCCCGCGGCCCACGGCGCCCATGCGCTCCGCGGCCTGCGCCCCCACCGAGCGGGCCGCTCGCACCGACACGCCCGTACGGCGCCCCGCGGGCCCGCGTGCGACGCCGCCGCCCGCGCCCCGGCCCGTGCGCCACGGCGCGCCGAGTGGCTCCCTCGTACGGCCCCCCGCGTGCGCCCCGTGGGCCCCCGCGCCACGGTGCCGCCCGCGCCACGGCCCGTGCGCCACGGCACGCCGCGTGGCTCCCCTGTACCGACGACACGCCCGGGGGTTCTGGAGGAGGCTCCAAGCCGTACGCGCGCGTGCCGGGTGAAAGCCGTATTCCAGGGGTTCGGCGGGGTACGGCACGATGGGGGCATGGCACCTACCTACGACCACCCCGGTGAGCGGGCCGCTCAGGATCCGGTCCGGCTGCTCGCGATCCGCGACGAACCGCTCTCCCTGGACGAGGTCTTCAAGGCCGTCGGGGACGACGCCGCCGGAGGGACCGCGCTGTTCGTGGGGACCGTACGCAACCACGACGGGGGCGCCGACGTGGACGCGCTCGGGTACTCGTCCCACCCCACCGCGGAGGCGGAGATGCGCCGGGTCGCCGAGAAGGTGGCCGCCGCCTACCCCGTGCGGGCGCTGGCCGCCGTGCACCGGGTCGGCGACCTGCGGGTCGGGGACCTGGCCGTGATCGTCGCCGTGTCGTGCCCGCACCGGGGCGAGGCCTTCGAGGCCTGCCGCATGCTCATCGACGACCTCAAGCACGAGGTGCCGATCTGGAAGCACCAGACGTTCTCCGACGGCACCCAGGAATGGGTCGGCGCCTGCTGAGACCTGCGGGATCGGCCGGCACCGGAGGCTTACCGGGGGCTGACCGACTTCTCACCACCGTCCGGTTGCGTAACCCGGGCCCTGCCGTGAGCGTTGACAGTGCGGATGGTTAATCTGCTGAACAGTGCAGATGTCAAATCTGCTGATCAGTCAGTTGCGGTCGCTCATGGGGATGGGAGGTCGACATGGCGGCGCTTGCCTGGTTGCTGATTCCGCTGATCGCCGCGATCGGTGCCAGTCTGTGGGGCGGTTGGGCCGGCCGGAATCGCAAGGCCGCGGGAGACGGAGTCGAGCTCGCCGGCTACACCCGCTTCCGTGAGGCCATGGAACGGACCGACGTCCGGGAGAAATCCCACTCCGACGCGGTCTGAGGTCCGCGGTCCGTCCCCACGCCCGGCGCGACGCGTCGTCCGGGCGTTCGACGGACCGCTTCCGGCCCCCGGTGGCCCACGCTCTTGCCGAACGCTTCGGACGACCGCCCGGAACACGGCATTCGTGCCGTTCGGGCGGTCTCCGGACCCACCACGTACGGACGGCCCCGACGGTGCGCTTACAGCACTGTCCCGTACTGTCGTTCCATGCCACGCCGCACCGCGACGATGCTCGCCTCCACTCTGATCCTGATCGCGCTCCTGTGCGCGGGAGTGTTCATCAAAGTGCCGTACTCGGAGATGTCACCGGGTCCCACGGTGAACACGCTGGGTGACCACGACGGCGAGCCGGTGCTGCAGATCTCGGGCCGCAAGACGTACCCGACGACCGGAAACCTGAACATGACCACGGTCCGGGTCACGAGCGCCGACTACAACATGAACCTCGTCGAGGCCGTGTACGGCTGGCTGGCGCACGACAGCAAGATCGTGCCGCACGACACGCTGTACCCGGACGGCAAGACCGAGCAGCAGTCGACGCAGGAGAACGCCGAGGAGTTCAGCCAGTCCCAGGAGAGCGCCAAGGTGTCGGCCCTCAAGGAGCTCGGCATCCCGGTGAAGTCCTGGGTGATCGTCTCCACCGTCGTCAAGGGCTCCCCGTCCGAGGGCCGGCTGCACGCCGGTGACGTCATCAAGGCCGTCGACGGCACGGTCGTGAAGGCGCCCGACGACGTCGCGAAGCTCGTCACCAAGCACAAGCCCGGCGAGAAGGTCGTGTTCACGATCGTCCCCGCCAAGGAGCAGGCCGCCGCCGTGAAGGACCACACCACGGCGACCGCGACCAAGAAGGTGACGATCACCACGGTCAAGTCCGACGACGGCGGCACCGACCGGGCCATCGTCGGGATCTCGGCCGGGACCGACCACACCTTCCCGTTCACCATCGACATCAAGCTCGCCGACGTCGGCGGCCCGAGCGCGGGTCTGATGTTCTCGCTCGGCATCGTGGACAAGCTCACCCCGGGGAACCTCACCGGAGGCAAGTTCGTGGCCGGCACCGGCACCATCGACGACAACGGCAAGGTCGGTCCGATCGGCGGCATCGACATGAAGACCGTCGGCGCGCGCAGCAAGGGCGCCGAGTACTTCCTGACGCCCAAGGACAACTGCGCCGAGGCCGCGAAGGACACCCCCGACGGGCTCAGGCTCGTCAAGGTCGGCACCATCGACGACGCGATGAAGGCCCTCAAGGACATCAGCGCCGGCCGGACCTCCGACCTGCCCAAGTGCACCGCCAAGGGCTGACGGACACCGTCCTTAAGTGACTGGGGGGGGGCCCCCGGCCCCCCGGGGGCCCCCCCACCACGTCCCCCCCCCCGGGGCCGGGGGGGGGGGGGGGGGCCCGGGGGGGGGGGGGGGGGTGTGCCGCCGCCGCGGTGGTGTCGGGGAGCCGTCCTTGAGCGTAGGGGGCC